>DASWDB010000179.1:0-13048 GCA_036395715.1 Actinomycetota bacterium
CGCCAAGGTGCCGCTCGGAGTTGACCCTCTCTAGCCAGACACGTTATCCGGGTCCCCGTCTGTTCTATCCCGAGGCGCGCGTCTATCCCGAGGCGCGCGTCTATCCCGAGACGCGCGCCACAACAAAGAAGCCCCCCGGCCAAGCGGCCGGAGGGCTTCACTAGATTGAATTGCCAGGTCCTTAGCCGACCCGCCAGTGGGCGCCGCCCGCCAGGGCGAGAGCCGTCACCGACGCGAGAGCCAGAATCACGCGACGCGCGATTTTCATCCTCTTCCTCCTTCGTCACATCCCCGCCCAGGGGACACGCTGGAGACTATCGGGGGACCCCCGTAAGGGGGACAAGCCCCCGAATCGTCGTACGACCTTTGCAGTACTTTCCTCCTACTCGAAAGGTTTGCCCGAGCCAGTCATGATGTAGGCCCATGATTACGAGGAACCGGGATCGACTCTTGTTGCTCGTAAGCGGCTGTCTGTTCCTGGCCACCTTCGTCATCATTGGCTCGTTCCTCTCCCGCAGCCCGGTCCCTTTCAGCCTCGAGTGGCTGCTCTGGTCGATCTTGATTGCTGGCATCGAGCTTCTTCCTGTTCCAGCCTGGCGCGGTCTCACGATCAGTGTGGGATTTCCGGTTTTGATAATGGTGGCGATTCTTTACCCTGCTGGCGCAGCGGGGCTGATTGCCTTCATCGGCGCGCTCGACCCTCGTGAATTCCGCCGCGAGGTGTCGATCGGAGTGGCGCTCTACAATCGCAGCCAGGTCGCCCTGTCCGTGGTTGCGGCGAGTGCCGTATTCCATCTATTTCACGCGGCGGCCATTCCCCTGACGGGGTCGCCAGCTTGGATTCTCGTTGGCGCTGCTGCCCTGTCCGCGCTGGCGGACTACGCGGTCAATGCCAGCCTCGTGACGATTTACATGAGCACCAAGCTTGGTATCTCAGCCGCCGAAATGTTCCGGCAGCTAACCATTGGGAACGTTCGCGACTTCTTGATCAGCTATCTAGGGCTTGGCATCCTGGGTCTGACACTCGCCGTGTTCTATCAAGCTGTCCACCTGTGGGCGCTACCCGCGGTATTGGCTCCTCTAATCTTCGCGCGCCAGATGTTTTTCCGATCGCAAGCCCTCGAGGAGGCGCACGTCGAGCTGACCGAGCGTGAGGAGATCCTCCGCGAGCTCTCCAACACCATGGCTGAGGAGCGGGCGGACGAGAGGCTCCAGATCGCTGGCTACCTCCACGACGACCTCGCCCAGGTCCTCTTCCGCCTATCGCTTCAAGTGGACATCGCCCGAAAGCTGCTGGACAAAGGCGATGTCGACGACGTCCGCCAACAGCTCGACAAGATCAGAGAGTCGAAGCAGGAGACGTCGGACCGGATCCGCGCGCTGATCCGCGACCTGCACCGTTCGCCACTCGGTGCCAAGGGTCTCGCGGAATCACTCGAGTCGTTCACCGACGAGGTCGGTCGCGATTCGGACATCCGATTCCACCGGGACGTGCAAGACATCGATCTGCCGGCCCCGATCGCCCTGCTGGTATTCCACATCGCGCGCGAGGGCATCATGAACGCTGTCAAGCACGCGGATCCCACCGACGTGTCGGTATCGGTCGCGGAACAAGGCGAGGACATCGTGCTGCAGCTGGAGGACAATGGCGCGGGATTCGATGCGGGTGCTCCCGGGCCCGAGGGCCATTACGGCATGGCGATGATGCGGGAGCGTGCAAAGGTCGGTGGCGGTTCTCTCGACGTGCGGAGCGGGATCGGTGAGGGAACCACGATCACGGTTCGGTTCCCGATCGCCCTGCTCCAACGGGAGCAGCAGCCCGGTAGCGAGCCGCCATCCGCCAATGGCCCGGAGCGTGCTTCCCCCGGTACGCCAGGAACCACATCGCGATCGGCCGAGGGCTCTCGGGACTCCGTCCCCGCGTGACCTGGACCACGAACCAGGCCATCCCGGCGTAAAGCAAGACGTCCCCGATCGAAAGGACCACGCCCGCGGGCGGCGGGATCGGGATCACATCACCCAGCGGCGCGAACAGGTCTCTGTCGCTCATGCGGTGATGCCTGGCTCCCGGGTCGGTAGCCAAGGCGGTCGTCGTCCCGCCTGCGGCTTGGACCGCTCGCGCGCTCACGGGCATTCCGGCGTTGCTCGCAACGACCGCGAGGTTCATGAGCAGACCGACCATCATGATCGCGGCGCCGGGGATCGATCGGTTGACCGTGAGGAACGTCAACAGCAGCAGGTACGACCCTATGAGCAGCCCCGCGCCGACGGCCCAGTCGGGGACCGCGGCGTACCGAGGAACGGCAACGACCTGGAGGGCGAGGCCGACGAACACGAGCCCCCACCAGTGCACGTGGAGGCGCTCGAAGTTCCGGAGGTTCCCGCCGCCGATCAGCCCGATCAGGAGCGCGAGGCCGATCACCGCGAAGATGGGGGACATGCGCGTATCGTGCCCTGCTGCGACGTCCTCGTCACGCAGCCCCGATCCGAACGAACGTCGGTACGCTTTGTTGATGGCCGAGCCAGACGAGGATCTCGGGTATTTCGGACCGCGCAGCGTTAGCTGGCAGGTGGATCGAGAGGTCACGGTCCTGTTCGGTGGGGCTCGAGCCTTGTTGATGCAGGCGGCGCACCCGCTCGTCGTGGCAGGTGTGAACCAGACGCAGATGTACGAGCGGAGCCCGTGGAAACGGCTGCAACGGACGCTGATGCTGACGTACACGATCACATTCGGCACGAAGGCGGAGGCCCATGCCGCGGCGGATCGCATCAACGAGGTCCATGCCCGGATCAACGGGACCGACCCGGTCACGGGTAAGACCTACGATGCGCTCGATCCGCACCTGCTCCTGTACGTCCACGGGACGCTCGTCGACTCGGCCCTGCTCTACGAGGAACTGACGATCGGGCGGCTCGACGACGAAGGTCGTCAACGGTTCCACGAAGAGCAGATGCTCGCCGCCGAGCTGGTACGGATCCCGAAGGAGTCGATCCCGCCCA
The DNA here is from genome assembly GCA_036395715.1 of Actinomycetota bacterium. Classification (GTDB taxonomy): domain Bacteria; phylum Actinomycetota; class UBA4738; order UBA4738; family HRBIN12; genus AC-51. The sequence continues at coordinate 3,001 of DASWDB010000179.1, forward strand.
CTGTTCCCGCGCTCCGCGCATGGCTCGCCGATGTCGAGGACCGGGGCGAGCTCGCGGTGACCGAGGGCGCGCGCCGGGTGGCGGGACTGTTCATGGACCCTCCTGCTGACGCCGAGTGGCGCCCGATCCTCCCGCAGGTCGCTCGGCTCGCGTTCGGCACGCTTTCCCCCCACGTGCGCGAGATGTACGGCATCCGGTGGAGCACGACGAAGGAGGTAGCGCTCCGTTCGACCTTCGCGCTGATGCGCGCTGGGCGTCCCCTCATACCGGCCAGATACCGGTACATCGAGCCCTACAACGACTGGGTCCGGGAAGGTCGGCGAACCCCGACCCTCCGTCCGGCGAGGCCGTAAGGGTGAGCGGCGTCGCGGGTCTGCTGCTCGACATCGATGGCGTGCTCGCGGTGTCATGGGAGCCGGTGCCGGGCGCGATCGAAGCGGTGGCTTCGCTCCGCGCCAAGGGTGTCCCGTTCCGACTGATCACGAACACCACGACGCATACACGACGCGACCTGGCGGCCACGCTCCGGCGTGCGGGGTTCGAGGTCGATGCCGACGAGATCGTGACGGCCGTCACGGCGACCGCCTCCTACCTCCAGGAGCATCACCCTGGGCGCCGTGCGTTCGTCCTCACCGACGGCGCGCCCGGCGAGGACCTCGCGGGTGTGCCGATCGCCCGAACCGCTCAAGATGCCGATGTCGTCGTCATCGGGGGGGCGTGCGATGCGTTCACCTACGAGACGATGAACGCGATCTTCCGCCGATTGATGGACGGGGTCCAGCTCGTCGGTATGCACCGGAACCTCTACTGGAAGACCTCTCAGGGATGGGAGCTGGACGGCGGGGCCTACATCGCCGCGCTCGAGCAAGCTTCCGGGGCGAGCGCCGTCATCTGCGGCAAACCGGCGCGTGCCTTCTTCGAGACGGCGCTGGCTCTCCTCGGCGTGCCGGCGGCCCGCTCGGCGATGGTGGGCGACGACGTCATGAACGACATCGAGGGGGCGCGGGCCGCCGGCATGACCGGCGTGCTCGTCAGGACGGGCAAGTTCCGAGAAGCGGACCTCGCGAAGGGAGCGCCCGACGTGGTGCTCGACTCGTTCGCCGACGTGCCCGGATGGCTCCGAGGCGCCTGATGTCCACGCGAACACGACACGCCGAGGCACTCTTCGCCGGGATCGCGCCCGAGTACGAGTGGATGGGTAGCGTGCTGTCCTTCGGGCAGGATCCTCGCTGGCGTCGATGGCTCGTGAGCCGGGTCGACGCGGCCCCCGGCGCGTTCGTGCTCGACGTCGCGAGCGGCACCGGGCTCGTGGCCCGGGCGCTCGCCGCTCGCGGCTACCGGGTCATCGCCCTCGACGCCAGCGAACGGATGCTGCGTTCGGGAGAGCCGGCCGGCCCGCGGGTCGTCGCGACCGCCGACACGATGCCCTTCGGCGACGCCGGGTTCTCGGCGCTCACGTTCACGTATCTGCTGCGCTACGTCGACGACCCCGCAGCCACGATGAAGGAGCTCGCGAGGGTGGTCGCCCCCGGCGGAGTGATCGCGTCCCTCGAGTTCCACGTGCCGGCAGCCGGGTGGGCACGCGCTGCGTGGCGTCCGTACACGAGGTACGTGATGCCGCTCGTCGGATCGATCGTCTCGCCGGCATGGGCGGCGACCGGACGGTTCCTCGGCCGATCGATCGATGGGTACTGGCTCGCGCACCCGCTGCGGGAGCAGCTCGGCTGGTGGGAAGAGGCGGGGATCGGACCGGTCCATACGCGAACCATGTCCAACGGCGCCGCCATCGTGACCTGGGGGGTGAAGCGGTGAGGTCGGATGGAGAGCGGCCCGCGTTCTACGCGCTTCCGCCGGGCGGCTGGCGCGACTACGTAACCCTGCTGCACCCGCCGTACACGGTTTGGCACCTCTCGTACGTCGTGATCGGCGCGTGCACGGTCCCGGACGTCAACCTCGGGTATCTCGCGTGGTCGGTGCTTGCCTTCTTCGGTGCGGTCGGTCTGGGCGCGCATGCCCTCGATGAGCTGAACGGCCGCCCGCTCGGGACCGCGATCCCCTCATCCGTGCTCGTGGGGATAGCGTTCGTGGGGTTGGGCGGCGCCGTCGTGCTCGGCGTCTACGGCGTGGTCCTCGTGTCCGCGTGGATGCTGGCGTTCATCCTGGTTGGGGCATCCATCGCGCTCGCCTACAACCTCGAATGGTTCCACGGGGCGTTCCACTCGGATCTGTGGTTCGCGCTCGGATGGGGTGCGTTCCCAGCGCTCACCGGTTCGTTCGCGCAGTCGGGTCGCCTCACGTGGGCGGGCCTGTTGGCCGCCGCGGCCTGCGGGGCGCTCTCCGCGGCGCAACGTGCCCTGTCGACGCCGGTCCGGCGGCTCCGGCGCAACGCGGTCGCGATCGAAGGCCGGGCCGTCTACGACGACGGGACCGACGAACCGCTCGATAACGCGTGGCTCCGTGGAACCCCCGAGCGGGCGCTCCGGCTGCTCTCGCTCGCGGTGCCGCTGCTGGCCGCTGCGCTGCTTGCGTCTGCCGTCGCACGCCGCTGAGGCCGGTCTTATCGGGGGACCGCGGCTACCCTGGTCTGCATGACCAAGGCGACCACCCTCGGCGAACTCCGGGCCTCCGAGTACCCGGATCGGACCGTCAAGCAGGAACTCCGCGCCAACCTCCTCGACCGGCTCGAACTCGGTCGAGAGCTGTTCCCCGGGATCCTCGGGTTCGACGACACGGTGCTGCCCGGTCTCGAGCGCGGGATCCTCGCGGGGCACGATCTGATCCTGCTGGGCGAGCGAGGTCAAGCGAAGACCAGGATCGTTCGGGCGATCGTCAACCTCCTTGACGATTCTGTCCCGGCCATCACCGGGTGTGAGGTGAACGACCATCCGTTCCGTCCGATCTGCGCTCGCTGCCGCGATCTGGTCGCGGCCGAGGGCGACCTCACGCCGATAACGTGGCTCGCGCCGGACGAGCGCTACAGCGAGAAGCTCGCGACGCCGGACACCTCGGTGGCCGATCTGATCGGTGACGTCGACCCGATCCGGGTGGCCGAGGGTCGTTACCTCGCGGATGAGCTCACGATCCACTACGGGATGATCCCGCGGACCCATCGAGGGATCGTGGCGATCAACGAGCTGCCCGACCTCCCCGAGCGCATCCAGGTCTCCTTGTTCAACATCCTCGAGGAGCGTGACGTGCAGATCCGCGGGTACCGGATCAGGCTCCCACTCGACATCCTGCTCGTCGTGACCGCCAACCCCGACGACTACACGCATCGAGGTCGGATCGTGTCGCCGCTCAAGGACCGGTTCGGGACGCAGGTGCGCACGCATTATCCGGACACCCCGTCCGACGAGATCCGCATCATGGACCAGGAATCGCGACCCCTCACGGGCACCGTCCCGGTCCGGATCCCCGTGTTCATGAAGGAGGTCGTTGCCTCGCTCACGCAGGAGCTCCGTCGCTCTCCACATATCAACCATCGGAGCGGCATCAGCGTCCGCTACTCGATCGGCAACCTGGAAACGCTCCAGGCGGCCGCCGTCCGTCGAGCCGCCCGCACCCGCGAGCCGGAGGCGGTTCCTCGCCCGATCGACCTGTCGGCGGTCCTGCTGTCCTCGGAGGGTCGGGTCGAGTTCGACACGGTCGAGGAGGGCCACGAGCACGACATCCTGTCGCGGGCGCTGCGGCAGGCCGAGCTCAACGTGTTCCGCCGGAGGCTCTCGGGCTACGACTTCTCGGGCCTCCTGGGACGGTTCGACGATCCGTCGTTCGCCGTCGACACCTCCGAGCTGACCCCGGCTTCAGAGTTGCTTGGCGGGTTCGGCGACCTCCCCGGGCTCGCCAAGCTGCTCGAGCGCCTCGGCGTCCAGGAGGAAAGCCCAGGCGTCGCCGCGAGCGCCCTCGAGTTCGCCTTGGAGGGACTGCACCTATCCCGGCGGCTGAACAAGGACGAGGACGGCGGGGTCGCTCGCTACGTGGGAACGGACGCCACCGACGGATAGACGGGTTCTCGTGCCGCATCGTCGATGGGAAGGAAGAGCACGAGCGCCAGGTATGCCCATACGTAGGCGTTCTCGAGGATCGGTGTGAGGATCGGACCCGCCGGGAGCCATCCGGCTTCGACCCACTGCGGCGTTCGAAGCAGGAACAGGGCGAACACCACCCCCCACCGTCCCCACTGCGCGCGGGTTCGCCCGCTCCCCAGCAGCACGCCGGCAGCCGGCACGATCCAGATGGCGTGGTGGATCCACGACACCGGGGAGACGAGGAGGCCGGTGAGGCCCACGAGCGTGACGGCCGCGAGCTCATCCCCATGGACGTGCGCCCGGGCGGCACGGCGGAACCCGACGACGATGATCCCGACGGCGAGGAGCGCCCAGACCGCCGCGTTGTCCCAGCCGGTCCGAAGCAGCAGCCCGCGGAGAGACTGGTCGATCGCGATGCTGGCATCCCCGACGCGGTCGTTGCGGAACACCTGATCGGTCCAGAACTGCCGAGACAGCTCCGGTCGAGCCAGGGCGGCGAGCAGCCAGAGGCAAATGGCAACGGCCGCGGCGGTCAGCGCCGGCCGCCAGCGTCTGGTGACCGCCCAGTAGGGGATGAAGATCCCCGGCGTCAGCTTCACCGCGGTCGAGAATCCCACGAGGATCCCGCGTGGGAGGCGCGTCCGTTCGGGAACCGTGTCGGCCAAACAGGCCGCCGTGAGCAGGATACCGACCTGCCCCAACAGGAACGTGTCGGTGGGCGGAGCCATCACCGCGGCCGCGACCGTGAGCGTGGCGACGATGATCGCTCGTCGAGAGTCGAAGCGGCGGATGAGCCGCGCGTACGACAGGTCGACGATCCACGCGAGGAGACCGAGATTGACCAACGTCCAGAACGATGTGGCGACACGCCAGGGCAGCCACGCCAAGGGGACGACCACCGCCGCCCACAGCGGTGGGTAGGTATACGGAAGCGGACTCGCGAGCGACGTTCCCCACCCCTCGTTGTACAAGCCGCCGCCCGTGGCGAACATCCGCCCCGCCAGCTGGTAGACCGCGAGATCGCCGGGGGGCTCGTGCCTCGCGACCAGGAACGCGAGCATCGGGATCAGGAACAAGCTCATGATCCCGATCGCGGCCAGGTACCGACGGCGGTCGCTCACGAGAGATGAGCGTACGGCGGTTGCGCGAGAAAGCCCTCGTAGACTCCCCGCCCGATGCCGGAGGTCCACAAGTACGTCGGGTTCCTCGTGGAGGTCGTCTTCACCGTGGGCTGGGTATGGGGGCTGGTTTCCTTGATCCGACGTCGTGATCCGGGCCAGGGGTTCTGGACCTGGCTGGTCGTCGCGCAGGTGATCGCCGGCATCCAGGCCGCCATCGGGTTGATCCTGCTGCTGCTCGGATACCGACCCGACACGTGGCTCCATTACGTGTACGGATTCGGTCCCATCGTGGTCTTCCTGCTCGCCCACCAGATGGCGCGCGAGGTGCACTCGAGTGAAGCCGGCGGGCGATCCTCGAAGCCTTGGGTCGTGTTCGCAGCGGCCGCGTTCATCTGCTTCGGGCTCGCCGGACGGGCGTTGATGACCGGACTCGGCATCGGGTGAACAGCCGTACCCTTGGTTGGTGGCTCGCTTCCGCTACTCCCGATGGGACGGCTCGCAAGATCCGTTCGGCGATGACATCCCGGCCTCCGACGTCTTGGAAGAGCTCTCGGACGACATCTTGATGGGCGACTCGCCCGACGCTGCGCTTCGCCGTCTGATGCGCCGCGGTATGCAGGGTCGTTTCAGCGGTCTCGACTCGCTGCGCCGGAGGCTCCAGCAACTGCGCGATGAGGAGCAGACACGGTTGAACATCTCCGGGCCGTTGGAGGAGCTCCGCCAGCGTCTCGACGAGATCCTGGATCGCGAGCGCTCGCGGCTGTCGTTCGAGCCCGGCGAGGACGCGCGGATGCGCGAGGCGTCGCTGGACGCCCTCCCGCCCGACGTCCCCGGCCAGATCCGGGAGCTCCAGGACTACCGATTCGTGGATCCAGACGCGAAGCGCATGTTCGACGAGCTCATGGAGCATCTGAAGGAACAGGTACTCGGGTCGTACTTCCGGCAGCTCGCACAGGGCATGCGCAACATCGACCCGGAACAGCTCGTGCGATTCAAGGACATGATCGCGGAGCTGAACGATCTACTCGAGCGACGGGAGCGGGGCGAGGACGTCCAACCCGCGTTCGAGGAGTTCATGGACCGCTACGGTGATCTGTTCCCCGAGCGGCCACGCACGCTGGACGAGCTGCTCGAGCAGATGGCGCGGCGGATGGCCGCGATGTCGCGCCTCCTGGCGTCCCTGTCCGATGAGCAGCACGCCGAGCTGCAGCAGCTGATCGACGACGTGATGCAGGACATGGACCTTGCCTTCGAGCTCGACCGACTCGGTGCGAACCTCTCGGGCGCGTTCCCGGACGCCGGGTGGGATGAGCCCGGATGGGGGGTGGGCGACGACGCCACGCCGATGTCGGCCACGGTGGACGCGCTCGAGCGGATGCACGACTACGAAGAGCTCGACCGGACCCTCGAGGGTTCCTACCCGGGGGCTTCCCTCGAGGACGTCGACGAAGACACGCTCCGGCGGACGATGGGTGAGCCTGCCGTCCGCGATCTCCGCCGGCTGGAGCAGATCGAGAAGATGCTCGAGGACGCGGGTCTGGTGCAGCGGCGGCACGGCCGCCTCGAGCTGACGCCACGGGGCGCGAGGAAGATGGGCGAACGGGCGCTCACGCGCGTGTTCGAACGTCTGACGCGCGACCGCGAGGGGACGCACGAGGCTCGGGATCCGGGCGGGCTCGCCGAGCCGACAGGGCAGACGAGGCCGTGGCGATTCGGCGACCATGGACAGATCGCGGTGCAGCGGACGGTGTTCAACGCGGTGACGCGCGGCGCCGCATCAGAGGACGGGGTCGTCCGGCTCCATCCCGATGACTTCGAACTGGTCGAGGCGGAGGAGCGGACCGAGACGGCGACCGCCCTGTTGCTCGACCTCTCGTTCTCGATGCCGCTCCGCGGGCACCTCGTGCACGCGAAGAAGATGGCCCTCGCGTTGCACGCGCTGATCGAAGGCCGGTATCCCCACGACACCCTCTACCTGATCGGGTTCAGCGACTTCGCGCGGCGGCTCAAGCCGGAGGAGCTCGCCGCCCCGGGATTCGAGCGGACGTACGGGACCAACATGCAGCACGCGTTCCTGATGGCCGGCAGACTCCTGGCGCAGCATCCTCGCGCAGCCCGTCAGGTGATCATGGTGACGGACGGGGAGCCGACCGCGCACCTGGACGGCGAGCAGGCGTTCTTCGCCTGGCCCCCGGAACCCGAGACGATCCGGCTGACGCTCGCGGAGGCGGTTCGCCTATCGCGGAGCGGGGTCACGCTCAACATCTTCATGCTCGAAGATTCGGAGGGGCTCGCGCGTTTCATGGAGCGCCTCGCCGAGCGTACGGGCGGGCGAGTCTTCCTGATGGACGACCGCAACGTCGGCGAGTTCGTCTTACGCGACTACGTCCGTCATCGCAGCCGCTAGGCTCGGCACCGTGCCTCGCTGGGTGAAGTTGACGCTCTGGCTGGGCGTGTTCGTCGTCTGCGCGGGGGCCGGCGCCTTCGTTGCCGCGCACACGAACCCCTTCCCGCCCGGCGTGGAAGATCCGGGCGCGCGACCGACGAGCCCGGTTCCGACGAGCGGGCCGCCGGTGGAGCAACGATGGAACATCGGGATGACGACCACGTCGTATCACCAACTCCATGTTGGCGGGAGATGTCGCTCGGCGTGGGACACGACGGGCGTCCTGACGATCCATCCCGACGGCAACGTCGTGGGCCGAGCCGATGCACGGCTGATCGAAGCCCCGCCCGTCTGCGACTTCCCAGTTGCCCAGATCCAAACGAAACGGGTCGCCCTCGCCGTCGCCGGCCAGCGCAGGGGCCATCGGCTCGTCCTGCATCTCACCGCGGTGAGCCTGGCTCCGCCGGGCTCCCAAGACCTCGGTGGGTTCACGAGCACCCTTCAGCTCATCGTGCCGACCTTGAAGCTGGTCGGGGGGGCGCCTCATGCCGCTGCGGTGGCCAAGCGACCGGACGGCGATCTCGGCTTCTTCGCGTCGGAGAGCGGCATCCACTTGACATGCGCGGCCGGTTGTTGAGCAGGTCAGCGGTGTCTTCCGATACAACTAGCACCGTTGTGCGTAGCTGTTGCATGATTGCCGCCTATGAATGATGAAAGCCTCCAGCGGGCTAATGCCTTCCTTGCTGCAGTCGTCGAGCGTGTGGCAGTGGGCGAAGTCATGACCGATACGCCGGCTGAGATCGGGCGAGCCCTCGGACTCCCCGATGCGCTCTCCACCGCAAGGGCCGTCCGCGCATTGATCGCGCGCCGCCGTCTCGAGCCGGCCAACGGGTCCTATCGACTCCTGGATGCCAAACCGGTCGACGCCGGCGAGAAGGAATCCATCGGTCGGCGACCGCGGCGCGGCCGCGGCGCGGCGAAGCCGCGCGGCGGGCGCGGCGCGGGCGGCTCGCCCGGGTACTCGGATCTCGGGCGGGCGGTGGCCGACAAAGTGGTGGAGCTCGGCCGGGAGAACGCGCAGCTCCGGGCGGAAGCACGACAGCTCCGCGAGGAGACCCGAGAGGCTCGGGCGCGGATGGACGACGCGGAACGTCGCGCGCGGTCGTCCTCGGAGCGTGCCCGCGAACTCGAGGGTCGGGCCGAGATGGCCGAATCCAACCTGCGTTCGCTGCTCGCGTCGGCACGCGGCAGCAACGTCAGGTCCGACGCCCCGGTCGGCGACGCGGAGATGGCCGCCATCCTCGGCGTGCTGAAGGGCGAAGATGCCGAAAGCGGTGGCGGCGCCGGCGACGCGTCCGAAGATCACGACGGCGCGGGAGCAGACACCGAGGACGAGCTGGCCGCGCCGAGCGGAACGCCCGCCGCCGGCTGACCGTCGAGCGGCTGCGCGTACTCACGGTCGATCCGGTCGCGTACGCGGCGCAGCTCCGCGAGGTTACGCAGGCGCTACTCCTCGGGCGTCGAGCGGTTGGGTGGCATGCCCACATCCTTCCCGAACCGACTCCCGGCTCGTCCACTCCCGCCTCCCAGGTACGTAGGACGAGTTCTCCGAAACTGCCCGCCGCCGCTGCGGGGAACGATGCGGGTCTCCCCGAAGAGGGCGGAAGCTGCGGATGAACCTCAGCTCACCGCCTTCTTCACGAGCGCGGCGATCTTCGCCTCTTCGGCGGCGGTCAACTTCGTCAGCGCGAAGGCAGTCGGCCACATGGCGCCCTTGTCGAGGTTCGCCGCGTCGCTGAAGCCGAACGTCGCGTACCTCGTCTTGAACTTCTGCGCGCTTTGGAAGAAGCAGACGACCTTGCCGTCCTTGGCATACGCGGGCATCCCGTACCAGGTCTTCGGCGAGAGGGCCGGCGTGCTGGCTTTGATGATCGCATGGAGCCGCTTGGCGATGGCGCGATCCGGCTTCGGCATCTCGGCGATCTTCGCGAGCACGGCGCTTTCCCCGTCCGCCTTGTCCGCGCGCGGACCGCGGCGCGCGGCCGCCTTCAGCTCTTGGGCGTGCTCCTTCATCGCGCCTCGTTCCTCGTCCGTGAATCTCACGGGCGTTTTTTCGGTCGCCGTGGTGCTCTTGGCGGACTTCTGCGTGTCCTTCATCTGCGGGTTTCCTCTCTGCGAGATCCGATGGGGACGACCCTGATGCTAGGGGGCCGCCGCCGCGGCGCCTTCTCCGAAAACTGCTCTGTCGCGATCCGGGTGAGCCGATGATCGGTGTCGCGACGACGCTGGGGCCGGGAGCGAGGGATCCGCACTCATCGGTCTTGAAGCAGCCCGAGGACGTTGCCATCGGGATCGGTGACGGTGGCCACCAGGCGGCCGCCACCGACGTCGCGCACGGGCTCCTTCACGGTGGCACCGGCAGCGGTCACCTCGGCCAGCTTCGCCTCGATGTCCGGCACGTGCCAGTAGGCCACCGGCGAGGTCATGCCCTGCGGTCCACCGCCCGGCACCAG
>DASWDB010000180.1:0-4626 GCA_036395715.1 Actinomycetota bacterium
ATAGAGGGCTCCCGTGTAGCCGACGTGCCGCAGCGAACGCTCGATCTCCGGCGCCCAGGAGTCCGCCGCCTCAGACGCCCCGACGACCGCGATCGACCGCGGCGCGAGCAGCGGCCGCAGCCGCCAGCGCGATGTCATCCCCCATCCCCGCGGAACCTCGCATCCCGCCACGCGATCGCCGCCTTCAGCCCCTGTTCCTGGGTGATCCGGCGGAACTCGTCGCGCGCAGGGAGGTTCGCGGTCTCGATCATCACGTCGAGCTCGGTGTTCGCGGCCATCGCGGCCCGGAACCCGGCGACGTCCCAGACCCGGTTCGCGGCCCGCTTGGTGGCCTGGACGACGAAGGGCTCGTTCTTCGCGATCTCCTCGGCCAGCTCGAGCGTCGCCTCGTCCAGCCGGTCACGAGGCACCACCCGGTTCACCAACCCGAGCCGGAGCGCCTCATCGGCGGGGACCCGGTCCTCGCCGGTGAACAGGAGCTCCTTCGCGGCCCGCATCCCGACGACCCACGGGAGGAACATCGACACGACCCCCGAGCCGAACCGGACGTCGACGTACCCGAAGTACGCGTCATCGGCGGCAACCGCCAGGTCGCACGCGAGCATGAGGTCGGTGCCGCCCGCCAGGCAGAAGGACTGCACCGACGCGATCACGGGTTTGGGGCAGTCGAGGATCTCGAGCATCTTCGCGGTCGAGGCGTGCAGCTCCTCGTACCAATGTCGGGCGTCCGGGACGCCCCCGGTAGCGTCCTCGTTCAGGTCGTACCCGGCGCAGAACGCCCTGCCGGCTCCGCGGAGGGTCACGACGGAGACCGACTCATCGTCGCCGGCCTCACGGATCGCCACCGAGATCGCCGTGGTGAGGTCGGCGTTCAGGGCGTTGAGGACGTCGGGACGGTTCATGGTCAACCGGCGGATCGGTCCACGATCGTCGACCAACAAGATAGCTTCGGCTGCAACGTCAGACACGACTTCCCCTCGTTCTCCATGATCGGTCCGATAGCGAGCCACGGATGATAGCCGGGGCGCGATGTGCTCGAACGCACACGATCCGGGCTGTGATCCGCAACGTACTCAAAGGAGAGGCAACCGAAACGACGAACACCGGACTAGCTCGAACGGGTTGCGCCCGGCCTCCCTTGCCTAGCGCTGGCTGCCTATGGTACGCACCACCCAGCATCTTTGAACCGTCGGTCAGGGTCGTAGCCCTGCCGGCCTGACGTGGGGAGGGAACGATGCGTCACGCGAGGGATCTGTCCCGCCGTGAGTTCCTCGTGCGGGCTGGTGGAACGGCCGCCGCCGTCCCGACGTTGTCCGCGATCTTGGAGGCCTGTTCGAAGCCGGGCACGGCGGCGAGCGGATCGGAGACCGTCCAGATCGCCCGGCCGGACAACCCGGTGACCCTTCCGATGAACGGTGAGCCGATCGCGACCGACACACCGATCGAACAGGGCGCCACGCTCCAGATCCTCAACTGGTCGGTCTACATGTGGAAGTACGTGATCAACCAGTTCGTGCAGCAGTACGGCGACAACGGCATCAAGTTCTCCGGGATCACGACCTTCAACAACATGGACGAGGGCGTCCAGAAGCTCCAGAGCGGCAAGATCAAGGCGGACGTCTTCTTCCCGACGATCGACGTGCTCGGCAAGCTGGTCGCCGCCGACCTGCTCCAACCGTTGAACCACGATCTCATCCCGGCGCTCCAGCAGGACAACTGGGCGGTTTTCCAGAACCCCTACTACGACCAGGGCTGGCGCTACTCGGTGCCGTACACGATCTACACGACCGGCGTCGGCTACCGACGGGACGTGATCCCTGATGACGTGATCCACGGGATGGACAACCCGTGGTCGATCCTCTGGGACCCGGCCCACAAGGGCAAGGTCGGTGTCTACCCGAGCTATCGCGACGTCATGGCCATCGCACTCATGAAGAACGGGATCACCGACCTCAATACGAGCAACGATGCCGACCTCGAGAAAGTTCGTACCGACCTGCTCGCCATGATCGACGCGGTGAGCCCGCGGATCGCGTACGACGCCTCCTACAACAAGCTGCAGCGAGGGGTGTTCGACGTGACGACGGCGTGGTCCGGCGACGTCGTCGCCGGCTGGGGCTACGACCCTCCGTACACCGAGGCCTCGTACAAGGGCTACGGCTACTGGTTCCCCGCCGATCGCAAGGGCCCGATCGACAACGATCTGATCGCGATCCCGAAGAACGCCGAACACCCTCGGCTGGCGCACGAGTTCATCAACTACTGGATCTCGTTCCGTCACGCGATGGACAACTTCTCCTGGAACGGCTACCAGCCGCCGCAGACCCAAGCGGACGTGAACGAGCTCACGAAGACACAGGGCCTGTACTCGAAGCAGTCATCGAGCTGGGCGGCTCCGACTCCCTACGTGGGACCGTGGATGCCTGATGCGGTTGTGCGGGAGACCGACTTCCCGATCGGGTATCGCGAAGGTCCCCTCCCCGCAGACGTCGACGACCACTGGCACGAGATCTGGTCCGAGTTCACCGCCGGTGTCGGTTCCTAGCGAGCCCGGACCCGTTCGTCGTCGACGCCGGCGCGGAGCGCCGGCAGACGGCGACGAGAGGGTCCATTACTCGCGCTGGTTCTGGCCCTCGTTCACGATCCCCGCGACGATATGGCTCGCGATATTGTTCATCCTCCCGCTGTACACGGTCATCTCGATCGCCTTCGGCACCGTTGATCCGATCTTCCGCGGGCCGTTGCCCGTCTACGAGCCGTGGTGGTGGAGCGGAGAGCAGTTCGGCAAGGTCCTCAACGACTCGTTCGGGTTCTACCGCATCGTCTACGTCCACACGTTCGAATACGTGGTCGTCGCGAGCGCGATCTGTCTCGTGCTGGCGTACGCAGTCGCGTACTACGTGGCCCGTTACGGAGGGAAGCGGAAGACGCTCCTCCTGCTGCTCCTCGTCGCGCCGTTCTTCATCAGCTACCTGATGCGGATGCTGGCCTGGATCAACCTGCTCGACACCGAGGGATACGTCAACAAGATCCTGACGTTCCTCCACATCACGCCCCATCCGGTGGATTGGCTGGGTGGGCGGCCCTCGACCGTGATCATGGGGCTGGTGTACGGGTACATCCCGTACATGATCCTGCCGTTGTACGCGTTCCTCGACCGGATCGACGTCAACCTCCTCGAGGCAGGCCGGGACCTCGGAGCCGGGCCGGCCAGGACCTTCCTGCGAGTCACGCTGCCGCTCTCCCGTCCCGGCATCTTGGCGGCCCTGGTGATCGTCTCCCTCCCGATGTTCGGCGATTACTACACGCAGAACCTCCTGTCCGGTTCGCCCAAGACCACGATGCTCGGCAACCTGATCGACGAAGCCGTGGGCTCGACGGGCCAGGGACCGAAGGCGGCCGTCTTCGTGATCATCCTGATGGTCCTGGTCCTCATCCCGATGCTCTACTACATGCGGAGCACGTCGCGATCCTTGGCGGTCCGATGAGCGAAGGCATGCTCACCAGGTCCCGGCAACAGGCGCTGCCGCAGCAGCGAGGCGGGTTCGTCCGCCGATGGGCTCGGAATCCATGGCGCAAGCCGACCATCCTCGCGACGATCACGTGGGGGTACCTCACCTGGTCGCTGTTGCCCCTCGTGATCGCGATCGCCGTCTCGTTCAACGCGAGCAGATCGAGCAGCATCGTCCACCCGTTCAGCTTCCAGTGGTGGTGGAGCGATCCGTCGGACTCGCTCCTGCACGACCCGGAGCTGCACTCCGCCGTGGTCCAGAGCTTGAAGCTCTCGCTGGTCACGATGGCGATCGCGGTCCCGCTGGGCGTCGCCTTCGCTCTCGGGATCGATCGTTGGCGTGGGCGCCTCGCGACGGGAGCCAACTTCGTCGTGTTGCTGTCCTTCGTGATGCCCGAGATCATCCTGGGACTCTCATTGTTCTTCGTCTTCTCCTTCCTGCTGAAGTTCGTCGCGCTCGGATCCACCGCGCAGATCCTGGGGCTCGTGACCTTCCAGCTCTCGTATCCCGTGATCATCGTCCGGGCCCGATTGTTGACGATCAGCAAGGAGTACGAAGAGGCGGCGATGGACCTCGGCGCGACGCCGAAGCAGTCGATCCGTGCGGTACTGCTCCCGATGCTCTATCCCGCGATCATCGCGAGCGCTGCGATCGTCTTCGCCGACACCATCGACGATTTCGTCACGGTCCGGTACCTGTCGGGCCCGGTTAGCAGCGAGCCGCTATCGGTGAAGATCTACAACGCGGCGCGCGCCCAACCGACACCGGCCGTGAACGCTGCCGCGACCTTCATGCTCGCCTCCACGATCGTGGTGGGGTTCATCGCGTATCTGCTATACCGAGCGTTCACGAAGGGACAGCGCATGGGCGGCGTCGGGGACTTCGCGACGCAGCTCTGAGCGACCGGCTCAGCTGCTGGCGACGTCCAGCTCGGCCGCGGCGAGGACGGCCGTCCCCCCACCGGGAAGCACCCGGAACGCGTCGACCGGGAGATGCGCGACGATCGCGTCGCCGGACGCACGTGACTGGGCATCGCCGTCGTTCGGGAGCCAGGCCTGGATCGTGTGACCGGAGGCCAGGTGCAGGAAGACCTGGAGGGTCGCACCCACGTAGA
>DASWDB010000181.1:0-13411 GCA_036395715.1 Actinomycetota bacterium
GCGGTTGAAAGCCTCGTCCTCGAACTGGATGTCGTGGAACGAGAGCGCTCCGGCCATGCGCGTGAGGAAGGTCTCGTGACCGATCGAGAGCGCAGGACACGCGGCGGCGATCGGCACGATGGCGCAGTCGAATCGGTGGTATGAGCGACTGGTTCGGCCTTCCGAGTCGGTCGACTCCTCGTAGTACCAGTAGTCGAACGCACGCACATCCAGGTCTTGCCAGCGCCCAGACAGGACGTTCTCGACGCCGCGGCCGTCACCCTTCTGGAGCAGGGCGAAGGGCTCGCCGAGTAGGCCGAACGGATCCTCGAGGGAATACGACAGGCCGAGCTGGCGAGCCATCGTCTGGAACCCGAGCCGACGCCGCTTGGTCGAGAGGTAGCTGAGGTAGGCGATCAGTCCGACGAGAGCGACACCACCGACCAGGATCAGGATGAGTCCCCACGGGACGCCGGCGGAGACCACCTCCGGTGGGGTCGGAGGCCGCGGCGTGTGCTTCTTGGCCGCGAGGAGGGTCAGCAGCTGCAGCGTCACGACCGGAGGGGAGGCTGGCGGACCGAGCGGCTCGACGCAAGCAGCCTACGCCGCGTCGATCGTGAGGGCACCCTCCTTGACATCGACCCGCACCGTATCGCCGTCATGGAGCTCGCCCGCGAGCAGCTTGACCGCGAGCGGATTCTCGAGCTCACGCTGGAGCAGTCGCTTCAGCGGTCGTGCGCCGAACGCCGGGTCGTACCCCTCGCTCGCGAGGAGCTCGTACGCCGCGTCCGAAAGCTCGAGCGTGAGCTTGCGCTCGGCGAGGCGCGAGGCCAAACCTCGCACCTGGAGGTCCACGATCGTGCGCAGGTCTTCGCGGGTGAGAGGCTCGAACACGACGATCTCATCGATCCGGTTGATGAATTCCGGCCGGAAGTACGCTCGGACGTCGTCGAGGATCTCGTCCCGACGCTTGTCCGGAGCGAGCGAGGGGTTCTGGAAGACGGCCGAGCCGAGGTTCGACGTCATGATCACGATCGCGTTCCGGAAGTTGACGGTCCGGCCGTGCCCGTCGGTGAGCCGCCCGTCGTCGAGCAGCTGGAGCAGGATGTTGAACACGTCCGTGTGCGCCTTCTCGATCTCGTCCAGCAGCACCACGCTGTACGGGCGACGACGGACCGCCTCGGTCAGCTGGCCACCCTCCTCGTAGCCGACATATCCCGGTGGCGCGCCCACCAGTCGTGAGACCGTGTGGCGTTCCTGGTACTCGCTCATGTCCACACGCACGATCGCGCGCTCGTCGTCGAATAGGTACTCGGCCAACGCGCGGGCGAGCTCCGTCTTCCCCACGCCGGTCGGTCCCAGGAACAGGAACGACCCGATCGGTCGGTTCGGATCCTGCAGCCCGGCCCGCGATCGCCGGATCGCGTTGGCGACGGCGTTGACCGCCTCCTCCTGACCGACCACACGCTGGTGGAGGTGCTCCTCGAGATGCACGAGCTTCTGCATCTCGCCCTCCATCAGCCGGGCCACCGGGATCCCCGTCCAGGTTGCGACGACCTCGGCGACGTCTTCCTCGGTGACCTCCTCGTTGAGCATCTTCCGCTCGCGCTGCAGGTCCTCGAGTTCCGAGTTCCGCGCCTCGAGCTCCTTCTCGAGCTCGACGAGCCTGCCGTAGCGGATCTCCGCGACACGCTGGAGGTCTCCCTCGCGTTCCGCTCGCTCGGCCTCCATCCGCGCGGTCTCGATCTCCTCCTTCGCGGTGCGGATCCGACCGATCAGCTCCTTCTCGCGCCGCCAGTGCGCCTTCATCCCCGCGCTCTGCTCGTTGAGGTCGGCGAGCTCCTGCTCCAGCCGTTCGAGTCGTTCCTTGGAGGCCGGGTCCGTCTCTTTCTGGAGTGCGGCCTTCTCGATCTCGAGCTGGCGGATCCGCCGCTCGATCTCGTCGATCTCGACCGGCATCGAGTCGATCTCGATCCGCAGCCGGCTCGCCGCCTCGTCGATCAGGTCGATCGCCTTGTCGGGGAGGAACCGGCCGGTGACGTATCGGTCCGAGAGCACCGCCGCAGCCACCAGGGCAGGGTCTTGGATCCGAACCCCGTGGTGCACCTCGTAGCGCTCCTTCAGCCCGCGGAGGATGCCGATGGTGTCCTCGACGCTGGGCTCGCCCACCAGCACGGGTTGGAACCGGCGTTCGAGCGCCGGGTCCTTCTCGATGTGCTCGCGATACTCGTCCAGCGTCGTGGCGCCGATCGCGCGGAGCTCACCCCGCGCGAGCATCGGCTTGAGGAGGTTGCCGGCATCCATGGCGCCCTCGGCTGCGCCGGCGCCGACGATCGTATGGAGCTCGTCGATGAACGTGACGATCTCGCCCTCGCTGTCGGCGATCTCCTTCAGGACGGCCTTGAGCCGCTCCTCGAACTCACCGCGGTACTTGGCGCCGGCGAGCATCGCTCCCAGGTCGAGCGCGATCAACCGCTTGCCCTTCAGCGACTCGGGGACGTCACCGGCGACGATCCGCTGCGCTAGGCCCTCGACGATCGCGGTCTTGCCGACCCCGGGCTCACCGATCAGCACCGGGTTGTTCTTCGTCCGCCGCGAGAGGACCTGGATCGTTCGGCGGATCTCCTCATCCCGGCCGATCACGGGATCGAGCTTCCCCTTGGCGGCCTGCTCGGTGAGATCGCGGCCGAACCGTTCGAGGCTCTGGTACTGGTCCTCGGGGTTCTCGCTCGTCACGCGGTGACGGCCCCGCACCTCGGCGAGCGCGGCCAGCGCGGCATCGTGGGTGACCCCCGCGTCGGCGAGCAACCGGCCTGCGACGCTTCCGGCATCGTCCAGCATCGCGAGGAGCAGATGCTCGGTCGAGATGTACTCGTCGGTGAGCGAGTCGGCTTCCGCGCCCGCCGCCTGGAGCAGCTTCGAGACGCCGGCGCCGAACCGAGGCTCGACCTGTCCGCCCGCGAACACCTTGGGGATCCGGTCGAGGGTCTCCCCGACCCGGTCACGGAGACCCTTCGGCTGGACACCGAGCTGTTGGAGCAACGGGTACACGACCCCTTCCGGGTCGGAGAGCATCGCGAACAGGACGTGCTCCGGAACGATCTCCTGGTGGTTCCGAGCGAGGGCCTGCTGATGGGCGCCATCCAGCGCCGAGCGCGTCTTCATCGTGAGCTTGTCGAGGTCCATGTCAGCTCCCCTCTCGTCCCGCCCCTTCGTGGTCGGCTCGGGTTCTGCCGTACAGGGCGTAGTCGCGGGGTGGTCCGTCGGGGGAGGGCCAGAACCCGCGCATGATCCCCTCGAGGCGGAAGCCCGCCTTCTCCGCAGCGCGGCGCATCGCCGCGTTCTCGGTGTCGGTCCCGAGCTGTACCCGATAGGCGCCCTCGTCATCGAACAGATGCCGGGTGATCAACGTGATGGCCTCCGTGCCGTACCCGCGCCCGCGGCTGCCGGAGAACAACCCGATCCCCAGCTCGAAGAGGCCGGGAGGTGTCGTCAGGTTGCAGCGGCGTGCCTGGACGTCACCGATGAGCTCGCCGTTCCTCTCGATCGCCAGGTCCAGGACGTGCTGATCACGCCAGGATCCCGAGGCGGCCACGCGGGCCAGGACGCGCTCACGCGCAACCTCGTCGTCGGGCCACGGGACCTCGAAGTCGCCGCGATCCGTCGATTCGTGGTCCCACAGCGTCTCCGCTTCCGGCTCACGGAAGGGCCGAAGCCGGACGGTCTTGCCCTCGATGCGAACGCTCACGGGCGGGCCCCTCCGACCCACGGCGGGAGGAACACGCTTCGCAACGGCATGATCTGCCCGTCACGGCGGTCCGGCGCATCGGCGGCTCGCAGCTGCTCCTCGAGCTCCTCCATCCTGGCGCGCAGGGCGGCCAGCTCGGCCTGCATCTCGATGATCCGCTTCACGCCAGCGAGGTTGATCCCCAGCTCTTGCGTCATCGCCTGGATCTGTCGCAACAGGTCGATGTCACGCTTCGAGTACCGCCGCGTGTTGCCCGACGTCCGCTTGGGTCGCACGAGGCCCTTGCGCTCGTAGATCCGGAGCGTCTGCGGATGCACGCCGGCGAGCTCCGCCGCGACGCTGATCACGTAGACCGCGCGTTCCTCGCTCATGTCCACTCGATCGACGCGATCCTCCGTTTCCATGACGTCCTCCACCTCACGACACGCCGAGCTCGTCGCGCGGGGACTCCGTCTCCGCGTCGCGGAGCTCGGCGAGCAGCTCCTTCTCACGCTTCGTGAGCTTCTTCGGCACGTCGACGTTGACCGTCACGAGGAGATCCCCGTGGCCGCCTCGCTTGGGCACGCCCTTGCCCTTCACCCTGAACGTCTTGCCGCTCGGGGTTCCCGCCGGGACCTTGAGGGTCACAGGACCGTTCAGCGTCGGCACCTTCACGTTCGCGCCGAGCGCGGCCTCGGGGTAAGACACCGGCAGTTCGACCGTGAGGTTGTCGCCGCTCCGGCCGAAGACCCGGTGCTGGCCGACGCGCACACGGACGTAGAGGTCCCCCGCCTGCCCACCAGGTCCCCCCGGTTCCCCTCGCCCGGCAACGCGGATCCTCGCGCCATCCTTCACCCCGGCCGGCACCTTCACCTTCACGGTCCGCGCGCGCCGTACCGCTCCGCTGCCGTGGCACGTGGGGCACGGGGTCTCGATCGTTCGGCCCGTTCCCGAGCAGGTCGGGCAGGTCTGCTCCATCTGGAAGAAGCCCTGGTTCACGGCAACCTGCCCGGTTCCCCCGCAGGTCGCGCAGACGACAGGCTGGGTGCCCGGAGCGGCGCCCGACCCATGACAGGTCGTGCACACCGCCGGGCCGTCGAGCGTGACGGGGATGGTCACGCCCGCCATCGCGTCGTCGAACGACAGACGAACCTCGGTCTCGAGGTCAGCTCCGCGTCGCTGGCGTGCCTGCGGCCGGCGTCCGCGTCCGCGCGAACCACCGAACATCCCGCCGAACAGGTCGGAGAGGTCGCCGATGTCCACCGTTTCGTACCGGAACCCGCCGGGCCCTCCCTCGAAGCCCGTGCCACCTGCGCCCGGGAACCCAGCGCCGAAGCCACCGGCGCCCATCTCGCGCACACGGTCGTAGGAGGCGCGCTTCTCCTCATCACCGAGGACGTCGTACGCGGCGGAGACCTCCTTGAACCGCTCCTCGGCCTTGGTGTCGCCGGCGTTCGCATCGGGGTGGTGCTTCTGCGCGAGCTTCCGATAGGCCTTCTTGATCTCGGCCGCGGACGCGTTCTTGGGCACGCCGAGGACCTCGTAGTAGTCCTTCTCGAACCACTCGCGGCGGATCTCCTCGGCCACCTTCAGCTCACGTCCTTTCGACCCGCACCCCCGCCGGGCGCAGGACCCTTCCCTTCAGCGTGTATCCCGGACGGAACACCTCCGCGACGTGCGGCTCGCCGGTGCCCTCCCCCGTCTGCATCAGCGCCTCATGCAGCTTCGGATCGAACGGCGCACCCTCCGCGTCGATCCGCTGGAGGCCCTCGGCCTTCAACGCATCCATCAGCTTGGCGTAGACGAGTTCGATCCCTTTCAGGAACCGATCGCGGTCAACGTCCTCGTGGGCGTGCAGCAACGCGAGCTCGAACTCGTCGAGCACCTCGAGGAGCCGGCGCATCACCGGTTCCGCCGCGAGCTCGAGCGTCGAGGTCTGCTCTCGGAGCACGCGCTTGCGGTAGTTGTCGAACTCCGCCTGCAGCCGCTGCAGGTGCTGCAGGTATTCGTCGGCCCTCGCCTTGGCCTCGGCCAGCTCATCGGTCGCCGCGACGGTCGGTTCGTTCATGCCGGGCTCGTCCGAACCCGAAGTGGAGGGCCGCTCCGGGCCCTCCGCTTCGGTGAGCTTCGCGAACCGACGCTTGTCGGTGACCTTGATCACAGGGGCTACGTCACGATCGCGATCATCAGTCACGACGAACCGCCCTCCTCGACGATCTCGCCCTCGACCACCTCGTCGTCGCCCGACGGGGCCTGGCCGTCGGCTCCGGCCTCGCCGCCGCCCGACGTCGCGGCCGTCGGCTCGGCCTGGGCCTGCTGGTACATGGACTGACCGATGCGGCTGAAGATGCCCATCGCCTTCTCCGAGGCGGTGTTCAGGCTCTCCGCCGTGGCGGCTTGATCCTTCAGCAGCTCCTTGAGCTCGTCGTTCGCCTTGACCAGCTCGTCCTTGTCACCGGTGGGCACCTTGTCACCCCACTCGCCGAGTGACTTGTCCACCGTGTAGGTGAGCTGGTCCGCCTGGTTGCGGGCCTCCGCCGCCTCGCGCCGCTTGTGGTCTTCGGCGGCGAAGCTCTCGGCCTCCTTGACCATGCGGTCGATCTCTTCCTTCGAAAGGGCCGTTCCCCCCGTGATCGTCATGGCTTGCTCCTTGCCGGTCGCCAGGTCCTTGGCGGTGACGTTCACGATCCCGTTCGCGTCGATGTCGAAGGAGACCTCGATCTGAGGAACGCCCCGTGGAGCGGGCGGGATCCCCACCAGGTTGAAGCGCCCGAGGGAATGGACCGCGGGCGACTGCACGGTCTCGCCTTCGCCCTGCAGGACGTTGATCTCGACCTGCGTCTGGTTGTCCGCAGCGGTGGTGAAGATCTCGGACTTCTTCGTCGGGATCGTCGTGTTGCGCTCGATCATCCGCTGCACGATGCCGCCGAGCGTCTCGACGCCGAGCGACAACGGCGTCACGTCGAGGAGCAGGATGTCCTTGACGTCGCCGCGGAGGACGCCCGCCTGAACGGCTGCGCCGATCGCAACGACCTCATCGGGGTTGACGCCCTTATGCGGCTCCTTGCCGCCCGTGAGCTTCTTGACGAGCTCCTGGATCATCGGCATCCGCGTGGACCCGCCCACCAGCACCACGTGGTCGATCGTGGAAACGTCCTTGCCCCAGTCCTTGACCGCCAGCTCGAACGGTCCCTTGCATCGGTCGACGAGGTCCTCGGTCATCCGCTCGAACTCCGCCCTCGTCAGCTTCTGCTCGAGGTGCAGGGGGCCGTCCGCCGTCGCGGTGATGAACGGGAGATTGATCGTGGTCTCGGCGACCTGACTCAGCTCGATCTTCGCCTTCTCGGCGGCCTCCTTCAGACGCTGCAACGCCATCTTGTCGTTGGCCAGGTCGACGCCGTGGTTGTCCTTGAACGTCTTCACGAGCCAGTCGATGACACGCTGATCCCAATCGTCGCCGCCCAGCTTGGTATCGCCGTGCGTCGACTTGACCTCGAAGACCCCTTCGCCGATCTCGAGCAGCGAGACGTCGAACGTGCCACCGCCGAGGTCGAACACCAGCACGGTCCGGTCCTGACCACCCTTGTCCAACCCATAGGCCAACGCGGCCGCGGTGGGCTCGTTGATGATCCGCAGCACCTCGAGGCCCGCGATCTGGCCGGCCTCCTTCGTGGCCTGGCGCTGCGCATCGTCGAAGTACGCGGGGACGGTGACGACCGCCTGGCTCACCGTATCGCTCAGGAACGCCTCGGCGTCACGCTTGAGCTTCAACAGGATCTGGGCGCTGACCTCCTGCGGGGTCCACTTCTTCCCGTCGATGTCGACGGACCACGACTTGTCGCCCATGTGTCGCTTGACGGAGCGGACGGTCCGGTCGGGGTTGGTGATCGCCTGGCGCTTCGCCACTTCCCCGACGAGGATCTCGCCGTTCTTCGAGAACCCGACCACGGACGGTGTCGTCCGCGACCCCTCGGCGTTGGGGATCACGACGGGTTCGCCGGCCTCCAACGTGGAAACGACCGAGTTGGTCGTCCCGAGGTCGATACCGACTGCTCGTGCCATCTGGATGCTCCTTTCGGTCACTGCGCGAAGCCCGCGCTACCGAGTCGCTTACGTACGGATCCACCATAGAACCTGAGTGTGGTATTGACAACTTCGAGCGTCACGGGGGGTTTAATGACCCCAGATCGACTGCGCCCCAATAGGCGTCTTCATTCGGCTCAGAGGCGAAGCTCCCCTGCCCCTCGGCAGACGCCGTGAGCCACTTCCTCCCAACGGGTAAAGCCAACCGTCAAGCAACCCGAAATGGAACTAGTACCGACGACCACGACCGGACGGACGGAGGAGCACGGTGCGGGCTCCCGGCACGCAGAAGACGGAGCAACGTCGACAGGGTGGACACCCGACGGTCCGCCATGCCGTGGAAGTGCTGATGCTCGAGGAGCGCACACGGTGGGCGATGCAGATCCACGACGGGTTGACCCAGTCGGTCACGTCCGCGGTCCTCGAACTTCAGACGCTCCGCCACAGGATCGAGACCGATCCGGCCGGGGCCGCCGAGGCCTTGGCGCAGATCGAGCTGCAGATCCGCGATGATCTACGACGCATCCGCGAGCTCCTGTTCGACATGACGAACGAAGACCCGCCGGCGGCCGAGCCCGCGCTCGCCGCGCTCGTTCGCGACCTCGGCGTGCGCTGGCATTTTCCGGTCGCGGTCGAGGTGGGTGGCGACCTGGAGGGGATCGATGAGCCGGTCCTCGAGACGGTCTATGCGATCGTGAGCGAAGCGCTGGCGAACGCGGCGAAGCACTCGGGAGCCCCCGAGGCCCACGTGCGCCTCACGGCGACCGCGACCGAGATCCGCGTCGAGATCGAGGATCGCGGCCGAGGGATCGTCGCGGTGAAGGACGACGATCCCCATTTCGGAGTACCCATCATGCGGGCCCGAGCCGAGAAGCTCGGCGGGTCCCTCGACGTCGGATCGACCCCGGGACGCGGCACCACTGTCGTGGCCGTGCTCCCCTTCCAGAGAGCAGGTGGATGACATGAGGATCCTGATCGTCGATGACCACGCGCTCGTGCGTCGTGGCCTGAACTACGTGGTGAAGGAGGGCTTCCCGGACGCAGTCGTCGTCGAGGCGGAGTCCTCGGCCGCCGCGCTGGAGGTCCTGCACGGCGGAGCCGCCTTCGACCTGGCACTGGTCGACGTCCGGATGCCCGACCTCGATGGGCTCGAGCTCCTCCGCGCGATCAGGGCCGAGTGGGCCGAGATGCCCGTCATCATGATCTCGACGTACGAGAACGCGCCGTACGTGAAACGGGCGCTGGCCGACGGCGCCGCGGGGTACCTCCTGAAGGACGCGACGCCCGAGGATCTGGCGCAGGCGATCAACGTCGCGATGTCCGGGAGCGGCAACGTCCTCAGCCCACGGGTGATCCAGAACCTGTTCGATGACCAGGACTCCTCCATCGGCGCCAACGGACACAGCCGTCGGAACGAGTACAGCTTGACCCAGCGCGAGCACGACATCCTGGCGCTGCTGGCCGAGGGGCGATCCAACCGCGAGATCGCGCAGGGGCTGTATCTGTCGGAGAAGACGGTCAAAGCTCACCTGGCCGCGATCTTCCGCAAGCTCGGGGTCACCAACCGTACCCAGGCGGCGATGATGGCCGTGCAGATGGGTGTCGGGCCGGTGCCGGGCGCGCTACTCGTCGACTGACCCGGGCTCAGCGCTCGAAGTCGCGGAAGAAGCGACTCGGCGTCGGTCCGCGCTGACCCTGGTACTTGTTGCCCGCGCGCCCGTAGGGCGCCTCCGCCGGCGAGGTGAGCCGGAAGAAGGAGATCTGCCCGATCTTCATGCTCGGATAGATCGTGATCGGCAGGTTCGCGACGTTCGAGAGCTCCAACGTGAGGTACCCATCCCAACCGGGATCGACGTAGCCGGCCGTCGAGTGGATCAACAGACCGAGACGGCCCAAGGACGACTTCCCCTCGATCCGTGCCACCAGGTCATCGGGGATCGCGACGCGTTCCATCGTCGAGCCGAGGACGAACTCCCCCGGATGCAGGATGAACGGCTCCTCGGGTTTGACCTCGACCAGTTCCGTGAGGTCCGGCATCTCTTCACGCACGTCGATGAACGGGTACCGCGAGTTGGCGAAGACCCGGAACTGCGAGTCGACGTGCAGATCAACCGACGACGGCTGCACGCACGCCGGGTCGAACGGGTCGATCGTGATGCGGCCGGACTCGACGTGCGCGCGGATGTCTCGATCGGACAGGATCATGCGGGCGATGCTACCCGGCGTTCGAAACCTCGACCCAGCGGTCGAGCGTCTTCAGAGCGTCGCCCTCATCGATCGCCCGGGCAGCCGTCGCCATCCCTTCGGCGAGGTCCGCCGCGAACCCGGCGACCTCGAGCGCGGCTCCTGCGTTCAGCAACACGACGTCGCGGCGCGGGCCCGTCTCGCCGCTGAGGATCCGCCGCGCGAGGTCGGCGGATTCGGCCGGGTCTCCACCCGCCAGGTCGCTCGGCCGGGCGCGTGCGAGCCCCACGCTCGTCGGGTCCAGGTGTCGCTCGCGGAGCACACCGTTCTTCACGTCGAAAACCGTCGAGATGCCTGTCGTGGTGAGCTCATCGAGGCCGTCCTCACCGCGGAAGAGCTTCGCTCGGATCCCGCGGCGAGCGAGCACCTCGGCCATGAGCGGGAGCATCCGCTCGTCCGAGACCCCGACGACCTGCGCGTGCGGCGTCGCGGGGTTCGTGAGCGGCCCGAGGAAGTTGAAAACGGTCGGGACGCGTAGCTCCCGGCGAACCGCAGCCGCGTGACCCATCGCGGGATGGAAGTTGGGCGCGAACATGAACCCGATGCCGGCGTCTGACAGGCACCGCTCAACGCCTTCAGGGTCGAGGTCGATCTTGATGCCGAGCTCCTCGAGGAGATCGGCGGATCCGCAGTGAGACGAGGCGGCCCGGTTGCCATGCTTGGCGACCGGGACGCCGGCACCCGCGACGACCATCGCCGAGATCGTCGAGATGTTGAACGTGCCGCTCCGATCCCCGCCGGTGCCACACGTGTCGATCACCGGCTCCGGTGCCTTCACGGGATCGGCGAACTCGAGCATGGTCCGGGCGAGACCGTCGACCTCGTCGACGGTCTCGCCCTTCGTACGGAGGGCGAGCAGGAACGCACCGATCTGCGCGGGCGTGGCCTCGCCGGCCATGATCTGCCGCATCGCCTCGGCCGCGTCCTCGGTCCCGAGATGCTCCCGGCGGGAGAGCCGCAGCAGCAATTCGGGCCAGAGATCGGGGTCCGGCATGAGGTCCGGGAGGCTAGCAGCGGGTGCGTGCGGCCGTCGCCGTGGGGTCGCTAGACTTTCCCCGGCCGCTCATCGCGGTCGGACCACGCGGGTGTGGTTCAATGGCAGAACGCAAGCTTCCCAAGCTTGAAACGGGGGTTCGATTCCCCTCACCCGCTCGGCGTGATGTGGCAGGGCATCGCGGACGCATGTCTCAGGCATTCGAAGCCGCACGCTCGAGGGAACGCAGCACCCAGCGAGCCGGCCGATCAGAGGCCAGAACCTCCGAGAGCAACTCTTGGTTGGCGACACGCACCCCTGGCTCGAGCAACTCTGCGAAACCTTCTACATCATCTGCGAGGTGTGGGCCCTTGGGCGGCAGGCGTTCAGCGATATCGAGTTCAGCAGTTCCTGCTCCAGCGGCGCCGAGGGCTCGACGCCTACTCAGGCGCCGGGCCCTCGCATGGTCCTGCATGGAGATTCAGCCCGTGTAGCGGTTCTGAAGGATCCTTCCCGTCGGCAGCCACTGGACGGCGTTCAAGGCGCGATCCACCGAACCGGGGATCCGATGGATACCGCCGGTCGATATGTCTACGACGTACGCCCGCAGTAGTGGCCCGCCGTCCTGCGCGTATGTGCCTGCTGACTGGACGTAGACGAGCCTCGAGCCGTCTGGAGACCATCTCGGGACCAACCCGGCTGCCGGAGGATAGACACCGCGAGCGTTCTGGCCGTTCGCATCCATGAAGGAGATCCCTCCCGCACCGTTGGCGAACGCGATCCGCGTGCCGTCGGGCGAATACGCCGGCATGTTGCTTCCAACCCCCTGGGTGAGGCGTGTGGGACCCCCTCCGGCCAGCGGCACGGTCCAGATCGCCATGGTGTCGGACTGCGCGTTGTCGTCGAGCGGAGAAGTTCCTTTCAGGGTGGTTCCGCTATCCGAATAGGCGATCGTGGAGCCATCGGGCGACCAGCTCGGCCACTGGTCGACGCCGGCTCCCGACGTGAGCTGAGTGAGGCCGGATCCATCGGCGTTCACCACGTAGATGTGACCATTCGAGAAGGCGATCCGGGACCCGTCCGGCGACCACACGGGCGTGAAGGGCCCGTGGAGCGTCCCCCTGGCGATGGATGCCGACGTCACCTGTGTGATGAAGCGGAGCCCAGACCCATCGACCCCGACGGTGCCGATCTGCGGCGATCCGTTCTGATCGGCTACGAAGACGATCTGACGACCGTCGGGAGACATATTCAGGGACTCAGCATCCGCCGGGATCCCGTGCAACCGACGCGCCGTGCCATCCAGGCCGACGATCACCGGCTGCGCGGTTCCGACCACGGACGCACTGGTGGGGGAGACGCTGGGCGGTGCTTTTTGCCCCGACCCAGGGATGTCGTTCCCGTTCATCTGTGTCAATCCGAACGCACCCACCGCGAGCAGGACCACGGCGACCACCGCGAAAGCGACGACCCTACGGTTGCGCGCCCTCCGTCGCTGACGCCGCTGCTGATCGTTCCACGAGCTCTGGTCAGGCTTCATCTCTTTCGTTGCCATCTCGAAGACCTCCCTCATCTCAGCCATCCGAACCTCCTGCGTTTCGCAGCACGACTCGGCCTTTGGTTGCGAGTGCTCGCACCGTGGAGGGACGGACGCCCATGATCCGGGCAGCCTCCTCCGATCCGTAGCCGTACAGATCGAGTAGGACGAGGGCGGCCCGTTTCCGGGGCGCCAGGGAAAGGAGCAAGTGGCGCACATCCTCGCGCATGTTCACTTCGTCGAACGCATCCACCGGGCTGTCCACGGCCACCAACCGTTTCGCGGCCCGGCGTGCGGCGCGCGCCCGCATCCGTGAGCCGTTCAGGGCCACCCGAAACAGATAGGCCGTGGGATCGTCGATCCGGTCGATCGAGTCCCACCGTTCCCAGAGCTTCAGGAAGGCATCCTGCATGAGGTCGTAGGCATCGGCCCGGTGGCCGGTTACGAAGTAGAGCGCCTTGAAGAGGTGTTCATGCTCCTCGGCGTAGAACGTTGCGAACTCCAACGGGTCCGGAGCCCGATCCGAGAACTTCACGATCTCGCCCTTCGCCTGCATCACTCCTTAGATGCCGGAGCGAGTCTGAGCGCTCCCCTTGAGGCCGCTTTCGAGTCATGGGCGCGGGAGATGTTAGGCCCGTGGGGACCGGAAGCCGCGGGGGCGGAAACGGGTACCGCCGAGGGAGGCGGGGTCTCGCCAGGGACCCCGACGTTAGGGCAGCTTTAGTCGATGGTCGACAGTCTGCGCCACCGCCCGCAGACCGACCCAATCGGCCCGCATGACGCGCCATGTCGAGGCCCTCAGGGCGATCTCGGAAGACGACGGATGCCGTCAGGCAGAGCAGCGCCATCGTCCCGGAGAGCGCAAGAG
>DASWDB010000182.1:0-3002 GCA_036395715.1 Actinomycetota bacterium
TGTGCGAGTTGGCGCCGGCGATGACGATCGCCACGACGATCAGAAGCACGCCCCCGACGAACAGCATCACGACCATCCGGCGCGATCGTGCTCGTACCAGCTCCGAACGGAAGAGGTCGATCACGGCCCGAGCCCTTCGTCTTTGGTCAGCTCCAGGAAGACGGTCTCCAGATCGACCTCGTCGGGCCGGAGCTCCGATAGGTAGAGATCCTTGGCCGCGAGCACACGCGTCACCCGCTCGGCTTGGTCTGGTGGGAGGTCGACGCTGAGCGCTTCGCCGGATACCACGGCCGGGATCTGCGCATCCGCGAGGGCGCGTGCACCGGCCGGGATATCCGCGAGCTTGACGATGAGCCCTCGCGCGCGGCCGGCGGAGAGCACCTCGCGCACGGGCCCGGCCTTCACGAGCCGGCCGCGCGCGAGGATCGCGACCTGATCGGCGGTCTGCTGTACCTCCGACAGGATGTGGCTCGACACGAACACCGTGCGCCCTTCGGCACCGAGCGAGCGGATCAGCTCGCGGACCTCGACGATCCCCGCCGGATCGAGCCCGTTCGCCGGCTCGTCCAGGAGAAGGACCGACGGATCCTTCAACAATGCGGCCGCGATCCCAAGCCGCTGCTTCATCCCCAAGGAGTAGGTGCGCACGGCGTCGTCCGCGCGCTCGGACAGGTGCACGCGTTCGAGGACCCCATCGATCGTGCCTCGCCCGACGCGATGGATCCGCCCGAGGATCTCGAGGTTGCGGCGGCCGCTGAACCGGGGGAACAGCGCAGGTTGTTCGACGATCGAGCCGACCTTGCCGATCACGCCGGCCAGGCCACTCGACACATCGGCCCCCAGAAGCTTGAGGCTGCCGGCGTTGGGACGCACCAGACCCAACACGCATCGGATCGTGGTGGTTTTCCCCGCGCCGTTGGGTCCGAGGAATCCGAACACCCCGCCGTCGGGAACATCGAGGTCGAGGCCGTCGACGGCCATCGTTCGGCCGCCGCGGATCCGTCGGTACTCCTTGCGGAGACCGTGGAGCTCGATAACCCCCATGTGGGGCGAACCTTACCCCGGCCGCAGGTCGAGGGCGGATGGGTGGATCAGGGGAACGGACGGTCGCCACCCGGTCCGCAGGATCCCGACGAGCGACGGCGGCGTGAGGAGCGTCACCTGCCCTCGCCGCGCCCGTGACCTTCCAGCCACGTAGCCCGACGGCGTCCACCGCAACCATCGTTCGCCGAACACGACGTACGCCTGCTGATCTTCGACGACGAAGGCGCCGTCCGGGAGCGGGTCGGCCGGCCCCATGTGGCGTCGCTGCATGCGCGTCGTCGGATCGACGCGCTCCTCGTGCAGTTGGGCATCCACCGCATCGGCACCGATCTGGCCGGGATGCAACGTCCGCCAGATCTTCGTGAAGCGAACGTAGTCCTCGCGGCGACAGAGCGCGCACGGTCGGTGGCCGGCGGCGAGCGCCGTCGCCTCGTCCAAGAAGAACAGCTCCGTGAACCGACCGGGTTGCAGGAGCGGGGTCCGATGCCAGCCACGGAAGCGGAGCCGGCATGCGATCCATCGCGCGCCGGCGTACCGACGACGGATCCGTCCGGTCGCGTCGTGGAGGCAGCCACGGTTCCCGTACACGAGCCCGCGCGCGGGATCCGAGACCAGCTCGCTGAACGGCGTGACACGGTTCTGTAACGGCATCGCGGGATTCCTCGCGCGCCGGTCCGGCTCACCGCCGGGCCGGCGCCAGGTCGATCTGCCTCTCGAAACGATCCACGGTCCGCAGCTGTTCCGCGGGCCGTTCCTGCAACGTCGGGTTCGACGATCCCGATCATGGAAGCATCTTCGGTACCATCCCATCGAGAACGGGACCAAGACCCGCCACGATGGAGAAGGAGACTGAAGATGGGCAAGGCCACAACGAAGCGCTTCGAGACTCCCGACGAGACTCGGAACCTTGAACACGGAAGGCTCGACATCGTCCATCTGGCGGGCTCGACCGCGGCTCAGTCCACGTTCGAACCAGGCTGGCGTTGGTCCACCGACGTCAAGCCGCTCGTCGGCACCGACTCGTGCCAAGCCCACCACGTCGGCTATTGCGTCGCGGGCAGCCTGCACGTCGTCACCGATGAGGGGAGCGAGTTCGACATCGGTGTCGGAGACGCCTACGAGATCCTTCCGGGCCACGAGGCGTGGGTCGTGGGCGACGCCACGTACTCGGCCCTCGAGTTCCAGAGCGAGACCGCGGACAAGTTCGCTTCGAGCTAAGTCTCCCTGGCACGTTGCTTCGTGGGCGAGGGGGGAGTTGAACCCCCACGTCCCGTCAAGGACACAGGAACCTGAATCCTGCGCGTCTGCCAATTCCGCCACTCGCCCGTGGGGAGAAGGAATGGTAGCAGTGGCTCCGGAGCGGCTTTAGCCTGTCCGCACCGATGGATGGACCTGCACTCCCACCGCGGCCGGACGCTCCGATGCCCCCGTCGCCCCAGGCGACGTGGGCGCCACCGCCGCCTCCACAGCCCGCCCAACGCTACGCGAGCTTCTGGATCCGGGTCGCCGCAACCTTGATCGATGGGCTCGTGTTCCTGCCGCTCTCGATCCCGTTCCTCATCGCCGTCTGGAACAGGATGTCGACCGAGGTCGACCGATCGATCTCCACGGGGCGGCACATCGACACGACCCGTTACGTGGGCAGGTACGCCGGGTGGGCGTTCGCGATCGCGGCCGCGACGTACGCCTATCAGGCCTTGATGGTCCGCTACTTGGGCGGGACGCTCGGGAAGCTGGCGGTCGGCATCAGGGTCCGCACGGCCGACGGGAACGTCCCCGGCTGGCGCGAGGCGCTCTTGCGTCCGATCCTGCAGCTGATCGTCAGCTTCGGATCGTTCGTCCCCGGTGCGGGGCTGATCACGCTGCTGGATGACCTCTGGATGCTCTGGGACCGGCAGAAACAGACCTTGCACGACAAGGTTGCCGGCACCATCGTCGTCTACCACTAACGGTTCGGC
>DASWDB010000183.1:0-8951 GCA_036395715.1 Actinomycetota bacterium
CCGTCGATCACGCGTTCGTCCGCGAGCTGAAGGACGCCGAGGACGCCCGGTTCCACGCCGAACGACCCCGCTCGGCGGAGCTCTGGGCGCGGGCTTGGAAGGTGATGCCGAACGGCGTGCCGATGGCGTGGCACCGAGGGAGCTACCACCATGCGCCGCTCTGGGTCGCCGAGGGCCGAGGTGCGCGCTTCACCGACGTCGACGGGTTCACCTACTCGGATTTCAACATCGCGGACATGTCGATGTTCTGTGGCTACGCCCCTGAGCCGGTCGTCCGAGCTGTGGCCGAGCGCATGGCGACCGGCAACCATTTCCTCCTGCCCACGGAGGACGCGATCGTCGTCGCCGAGGAGCTTCGGCGCCGGTTCAGGCTGCCGATGTGGCAGTTCACGCTCTCCGCAACGCAGGCGAACATCGAGGCGATCCGGGTCGCCCGCGTCATCACCGGCCGTGACGAGGTGCTGATGTTCGACGGCAAGTACCACGGGCACTTCGACGAGGCGCTCGTCGAGCTCGCACCCGACGGCTCGATCCGACCGGAAGAACTCGGCCTGCCGATCGGCGCGGCCGCGCACACCGTGCTGGTCCCGTTCAACGACCCGGATGCGCTCACGGCGGCCCTGGCCGGCGGTGGGATCGCGCTGGTGCTCACCGAGCCCGCGCTCACGAACAACTTCGGGTTGATCCTGCCCGAGGACGGGTTCCACGCCGAGCTCCGGAGGCTGACCCGTTCGGCCGGGACGCTGCTGGCCTTGGACGAGACGCACACCCAGGTGGTTGGGCCCGGCGGGTTGACCGCAGCGTGGGGTCTCGAGCCCGACCTCGTCACGGCGGGCAAGTCGATCGCGGCGGGGGTGCCGTTCGGGACGTGGGGCATGACCGAGGCGATCGGACGTGTCCTGCTGCAGATGAAGGGCCCCGACGGGGAGCGCGGCGACATGATCGCGACGGGCGGGACGCTCTTCGCCAACGCGCTGTCCATGGCGGCGGCGCGCGCGACGATGCTGGAGGTCCTCACGGACGACGCGTACGCGAGCACCGCGAAGCTCGGCGAGAAGCTCGCGAACGGGATGGCCGCGGCCGTTCGCACCGCCGGACTCCCCTGGCACATCCACCACCTCGGGCCCCGGGCCGGGTACACGTTCCGTCCCGACCCGGTGCGCGACGCCGGCGAGGCCCGTGCGTGTACCGACGACCTCCTGACCCGGCTGATCCGGGTGTGGCTCGCGAACCGCGGGTTGTGGGAAGCGATCGTCGGGGCGGGTCCCGTCGTGCCGGTGCCCGCGACGGACGAGGACGTGGATAGGTACGTGACGGCCTGGGAAAGGCTGCTCGAGCGGCTCGCTCGCTGAGCGCGATCAGTTCATGATCTCGCGGCTGCGGACCTCGGCCCAGTGGGTCAGTACGCCCTGGTAGACGTCGGCCGAGCGCCCGTACTCGTGGCGTTCGAGCGCCTCGAGCGCCTCGCCGAGGTCCGCGGCGCTGTGATCGTCGTCCAGCTCGTCCCACGTCATGAAGTCACAGAGCTCGCCGTAGTCGAGCTCGATCACCGAACGGGCGTCGAAGACCGCCATCCACTGGTGGAGGTCCAGGAGGAGTTCGCCGATCGGACCGAGGTCCGATCGGCGAAGCACGGGGATCGCGTCCTCGGCGCGTCGCATCGCGCGACGCGTCGAGGCCCGGTACCGCATCCGCATGCGACCCTGCTCGTCCTCGCCGATCCGCCGTTCGTCGTCCCGGAACAGGGCGAACCAGCGGATCGGAACGTGCCAGGGGCTCTGATGGACGAAGGAGGTGGCGTGAGGGTCGCGGCGCCGATGACGCGCGAGTTGCCGGCGAGCGCGGCGCGCTTCCTTCTTCGGGACGATCGTGTCCCACAGCTCCATCGGTTCGGATCCTCGGAACGCGAGCATCGCCTCCAGGACGCGCAGCCGCAGCCGCTGGGGCGAGACGTAGGTGCGACCGTCGATCACGCGTACCTCCGCGTGCTCGCCGTCCGCAGGGGCGAGGAGTCCGAGCCCGTCCGCGGTCACTCGGTCGGCGTACCGGCGGAGCCGGGGCAGGCGATCCACCCGCTGGACCAGATACCGCTCCCAATGGAGCTGTTCGTCGCGCTCGAAGGCATCCAGCGACTGGAACACGCGGAGATAGGCGGAAGGGACCACAGCGCTCCCGAGTCTAGCGAGGTGACGTTCCCCTATCCTCTCGGCATCCACGGCAAGGAGCTTCACGCGTGTCCGACGGACCCGAGCATGGGGCCGGGACCGAGCCCGTGCGCATCCTCGCGCTCGACGGCTCACCGGTCGGCGACGCCGACGTCGGGCTGTCTACGGGGGAGCTCAAGGAGCTGCTGCGCTGGATGGTCATCGCGCGGCGCCTGGACCGCGAGTGCATCGCGCTTCAGCGCCAGGGCGAGCTGACCGTCTACCCCGGGTTCGAGGGCCAGGAGGCGGCACAGGTCGGGAGCGCACTCGCCCTCGGACCACTCGACTTCGTCTGGCCGACGTTCCGCGAGCTCGCCGTCGCGCTGGTCCGGGGGGTCGACGCCGTCCAGTACCTGCAGTACCACCGCGGAACGTGGCATGGCGGCCCCTACGATCCGCGCGCCACCCGCTTCGGCCCGATCTGCATCCCGATCGCGACCCAGCTCCCCCACGCCGCCGGCTACGCACTGGGGCAGCGGCTCGACGGCACGGACGCGGTCACGATCGCGTACTTCGGCGACGGATCGACGAGCGAAGGCGACTTCCACGAGGCGGCGAACCTGGCAGGCGTCTGGCGGCTACCGATGGTGCTGTTCTGCCAGAACAACGGATGGGCGATCAGCGTGCCGTCCTCCGAGCAGACGGCCGGCGAGATCTGGCGACGAGCGGAAGGGTACGGGTTCCCCGGCGTGCGGGTCGACGGGAACGACGTGCTCGCGGTGCATCGAGCGACGAGACGGGCGATCGAGCGCGCGCGGCGAGGCGATGGACCAACGCTGATCGAGGCGATGACCTACCGGATCGGAGCGCACTCGACCGCCGACGACGCCTCCCGCTACCGCGACGACGCCGAGGTGGATCGGGCTCGGACCGCGGATCCCATCGCACGGTTCCGGAGCTGGCTCCTCGCGACCGGCCAGGCCGACGACCGGTTCCTGACCGCGTGCGAAGAGGATGCCGAGGCGTTCGCGCTCGAGGTTCGCGAGGGCGTGATCGCGACGCCGGCTCCCCCCGCCGGGTGGCTGTTCGACTGGGTGTACGCGAGCCCCCCGCCCTCGTTCGAGCGGCAACGAGATGAGGCGCTCGGATGAAGGAGTGGACGATGTCGGGTGCCCTGAACCGTGCGCTGTACGACGCGCTCGCCCAGGACCCCCGCGTCCTCGTGTTCGGTGAAGATATCGGGCGCTCCGGTGGCGTGTTCCGGGTGACCGACGGGCTCCAGGCCGAGTACGGCAAGGATCGCGTGTTCGACACGCCGATCAGCGAAGCGGGGATCGTTGGCGCCGCGGTCGGCCTGTGCTTCGCCGGATGGAGGCCGGTGGTCGAGATGCAGTTCGACGCCTTCAGCTATCCGGCGATGGAGCAGGTGGTGGATCACGTGGCCAAGATGCGGATGCGCGTCCGCGGCCGCGTCGACATGCCGATCACGCTCCGGATCCCCGCGTTCGGAGGCATCAAGGGGAAGGAGCACCACGGCGAGAGCCCCGAGACGTACTACGCGCACACGGCGGGCCTCAAGGTGGTGGCGCCGTCGTCGGCATTGGACGCGTACCGGTTGTTGCGACAGGCGATCGCGGATCCCGACCCCGTGATCGTGCTCGAGCCGAAGGCCCGGTACTGGTCGAAGGAATCGGGCGAGCTCGCGACCGACGGTCCCGGGATCGGCGATGCGCGCGTGCTCCGGGACGGCGAGACCGTCACGGTGGTGACGTACGGCGCGATGGTGACTCGGGTGCTGGACGCGGCGGCCATCCTCGCCGGAGAGGCGATCACCGCCCGCGTCGTCGACCTTCGGAGTCTGTCCCCGCTCGACGACACGGCGCTGGAGCGCTGTGCGCGAGAGACGGGACGGGTGCTGGTGGTGCACGAGGCACCACGCTCGGTCGGCCTGGGCGCCGAGGTGGCCGCTCGCATCATGGAGCTCGCGTTCGATCACCTCCAGGCACCCGTGGCGAGGGTGACCGGCTGGGACACGCCCTACCCCCCTGCGGCGCTCGAGCAGCTCTACCTCCCGAGCGTCGAGCGGATCTGCGATGCGGTGCGGAAGGTGGTGGCGTACTAGCGATGGAGCGGGTCTTCACGATGCCGGATCTCGGCGAAGGGCTCGAGGAAGGCCGGATCGTCCGGTGGTTGGCCGACGAGGGCGCCACGGTCGAGCTGAACCAGCCCCTGGTGGAGGTCGAGACGGCCAAGGCCGTCGTCGAGATCCCGTCGCCGTTCGCCGGACGGATCCAGGCTCTGCACGCGTCCGACGGCGAGGACGTGCCGGTCGGGCGACCACTCGTCACGTTCGAGGTCACCGGAGGGGCGGTCGCCTACACCGACATGGTGCCGGTCGACCAGCCATCGTCGGGTCCGGTGCCGGCGACACCTCCCGTGCGGAAGCTCGCCAAGGAGCTCGGCGTCGACATCGAGACCGTCCGGGGAACCGGATCGCACGGGCGGGTGACCGAGGACGACGTTCGATCGGCCGCCGACGGACCGGGAGACGTCACGCGCATGGAGCTCACGCCGGTGCGGCGGGCGATCGCCGCGAACCTGGAGCGACAGGCCAGCATCCCTCAGGTCACGACGTTCCGGACGGTGGATTGCACCGCGGTCCAGCTGTTCCGGCAAGAGCTCGACGTGTCGCCGCTGCCGGTGGTCGTGGCGGCCCTGTGCGAGGTCGCGAAGGACCATCCCCTGGTCAACGCTCGCTGGTCCCCCGACGCGATCCTCGCCTCGAACGCGGTCAACGCCGGGCTCGCGATCGACACCGAGCGAGGACTCGTCGTGGCGATCATTCGGGACGCGCACAGCCTCGGGATCGCAACGATCGCGGCGGAGAGCACGCGGCTGGCCGAAGGCGCGCGCGCCGGCTCCCTCACCTCGAACGACATCGCCGGCGCCACGATCGCCGTATCCAACACCGGCTCCTACGGGAGCGAGGCGGGGACGCCGATCCTCTCGCCGGGCACGAGCGTCACGCTCGCGATCGGCGTCATCGCGGACCGTGCCCTCGTGATCGATGGCCGGGTGGTCGCGCGGCCGGCCGCGACGCTGTCGCTCACGTTCGATCACCGCGTGTTGGACGGCGCCGCGGCCGGCCGCGCCCTCACGGGCCTCGTCGACCTGTTGCAGTCGGACGATCGTTTGCGACACTTGCCGCGATGAAGATCGCGTCCTTGCTCCCGTCGGCGACCGAGATCGTCTATGCGCTCGGCCTCGGCGACGACCTGATCGGCGTGACCGACGAGTGCGACTACCCGCCGGACGCCGTGACCAAACCGGTCATCTCACGGAGCACCCTCCCGCAGGGCCGCATCCAGACCCCGCGGGAGATCGACGAGGCGGTGCGCGCCAAGGTCGGTCAGGGTGCCGGATCGCAGGGGCAGCTGTACATCCTCGATACCGACCTGCTGCGCCGCGAGCAGCCCGAGGTGATCCTCACGCAGGACCTCTGCCGCGTCTGCGCCGTCCCCTCGGGCCAGGTCAAACGGGCCCTCGAACAGCTCGGCCTCCCGGATGCGAAGGTCATCTCGCTCGATCCCCACACGTTCGAAGACATCGTGGCGCAGATCGATGCGGTCGGAGCGATGCTCGATCGCGCCGAGCGCGCCGCGTCGATCACGGCGGCCATGCGCGACCGGATCGCGAAGGTCCGCGACACGGCCAAACGCGTCCCGACCGTCAGCGTGTTCGCGCTGGAATGGTCCGACCCGCCGTTCGCGGGCGGGCACTGGATCCCGGACATGATCGAGATCGTCGGCGGCACCCCGGTCCTCGCGGAGAAGGGGCACCCGAGCCGCGAGGTCGCCTGGCACGAGGTCCGCGTCGCGGCTCCGGAGGTGACGGTCTTCATGCCATGCGGGTACTACTTGGAGGAGGCCGAAGAAGAAGCAGACCGCTTCCTGGATCAGGCCGAGTTCGCGGACACGCCGGCGGCTCGGAACGGCAACGTCTACGCGGTCGACGCAACCTCGTACTTCTCGAGACCCGGGCCCAGGATCGTCGACGGGCTCGAGATCCTCGCGTGGGCCGTGCATCCGGACTCCTACCCAACGCCCCCCGACGGGACCATCTCGAAGCTCCGATAGGCTACGCCCCTCATGAAGCGGGAAAACCTCGTCACGCCGGACGACCTCGGCAAACGCGTCTCGTTCCAGTTCGAGCTCCCGAACGGGTACCTCTCCGAGGCCGTCGGGGTCCTCGAGCGGTGGGACGAGGAGGCGGAGACCTACTTCGTCCGGAAGAAGGACGGCTCCGAGGTTCGTGTACCGGTGCGTGGCGTCCTCTTCGGCAAAGTGGTCCCGGGATGAGCGCGGCGGAACTCCCTTCGGCGCACATCCGCCTGCGCCTCGGTCAGGAGGATGCCCATTACGGCGGCAACCTGGTCGCGGGTGCGACACAGCTCAGGATCGTGGGCGACCTCATCACCGAGCTCGCGATGCGCTACGACGGCGACGAGGGCCTCTTCCGCGCGTACGGATCGGTGGAGTTCCTCGCGCCGCTCTACGCGGGGGACTGGATCGAGGCGACCGGTCGGATCGTGAGCGTCGGGAACACCTCGCGCCGGTGCGAGTTCGAGGTCCGCAAGATCGGCACCGCTCGCACCGACCTCTCCGAGAGCGCGGCGGAGTTCCTCGACGAGCCGATCGTCACGCTCAGAGCAGTGGGGACCACCGTCGTCCCGAAAGAACAGCAGCGGTTCAGTCACTGAACGAAGATCAGCTGGCCTTCTGGAGGCCGTGGATCACGCCGAGCAGCTCGTCCATGTCGAACGGCTTCGGAAGGTACGCGTCGACCCCGAGCTCGGTGGCCGTCACGCGGTCGTGGCCGGAGGCGAGCGCCGTGACCATCACGACCCGGGGTCGTTCGTCGACCGGGAGCTTCGCGAGCTCGCGCATCACGGACCACCCATCCATCCGCGGCATCATGACGTCGAGCACCATCAGCTCGGGATGCATCGCGGAGATCTGCGCCATCGCTTCGACCCCGTTGCGGGCGGTGCACACCTCGTAGCCTTCGGAACCGAGCGCGAGCTCGAGCACCCACACGACCTGCGGCTCGTCGTCGACGACGAGGACGCGGTGACCGTTCGCCACGGGATCGATCGCATCCATGTTCCAAATAACGGGAGCGAACGGCGTCGTCTGCATGCGTCATCGGGCCCGTTTCCGTACTCCCTCGAGAGGCCGACACGTCGGCCGGAAGCCGGTGTGCAGCGGGTGATGCGCACGTAGTCACGACGCGCCAGTTCGGCGCTCAGTCGATCCGCACGCCGGAGCCGGGGATCACGTCGCCTATCCGAGACGAGCCGGCGGAACGCGACAGCACCACGTCCGCCTCGTCGGCTCCGACGACGAGCACCATCCCGATCCCCATGTTGAAGGTCGCGAACATGTCGGCGTCGTTGGCACCGGCTCGCCGGTGAAGCTCTTCGAAGATCGGGGGCTCCGCCCACGTTCCTCGGTCGACGCGAGCGCCCAGGCCCGCAGGGAGGATCCGCGGGATGTTCTCGAGCAACCCGCCACCGGTGATGTGAGCGGCCGCGTGGACCAACCGATCCCGGTGGAGCGCCAGGACCTCGGTCACGTAGATCCGGCACGGCTCCAGCAACTCGTCGGCGAACGTACGGCCGATCCCAGGCGGCGCCACCGCCAGATCGTCCGGGGTCACGATCGTTCGCACGAGCGAGAAGCCGTTCGCATGGAGCCCGCTCGAAGGCATGCCGATCAGGACGTCGCCCACCCGGACGCGCCTCGGGCCCAGCACGTCCGCCTCGTCGACCACCCCGACGCAGAACCCGGCAAGATCGAACCGATCGTCGGCCATGACCCCGGGGTGCTCCGCCGTCTCGCCACCGAGGAGCGCGCACCCTGCCGTGCGACATCCCTCCACGATCCCCTCCACGACCGACGCCACGTCTTCGGGAACGACGCGGCCGACGGCGAGGTAGTCGAGGAAGAACAGCGGCTCGGCGCCCGTGCAGACCACGTCGTCGGCGCACATCGCCACGAGGTCGATCCCCACGGTGCCGAGGCGCCCGGTGATCCGTGCGATCTCCAGCTTGGTCCCGACCCCGTCGGTGGCAGCCGCGAGCAGCTTGCCGTCACCGATCGAGAAGAGCCCCGCGAAACCGCCCACGTCCTCGGCGACCTCGGGTCGGCGAGCATGAGCCGCGAGATCGGCGATGAGCGTCACGGCCTTCGCGGCAGCCTCGGTGTTCACTCCCGAGGAACGGTAGGCGTCGCTCATGGCTCAGCCGGTCGGGAGCCTGAGCTGGTCCTCGAGGACGTATTTCCCTGCACCCTCCGGGATCTCGATCGGGTACTCGCCGTCGAAACACGCCCTGCAGAAGGTCTCTTTCCCGTCGCCCGCCGCCGCGACCATCCCCTCGAGCGACAGGTATCCGAGGGAGTCCGCGCTCACGTACGAGCGGATCTGATCCACGGTCAGGTCTGCGGCGATCAGCTCTTGACGGGTCGGCATGTCGATGCCGTAGAAACACGGCCATTGGATCGGCGGGCACGTGATCCGGATGTGGACCTCGGCAGCGCCCGCCTCACGAAGCGCCTGGACGATCTGTTTCGTCGTCGTGCCGCGCACGATCGAGTCGTCCACCACGACGAGCCGCTTCCCCCTGATCGAGTCCGGCAGGGGATTGAGCTTCAGCTTGACCCCGCGGTCGCGGAGCGACTGGGACGGCTGGATGAAGGTCCGGCCGACGTACGTGTTCTTGTAGAGGCCGTCGCCGTACGGGATCCC
>DASWDB010000184.1:0-7227 GCA_036395715.1 Actinomycetota bacterium
GGCATCTTCATGACCCCCGGGGACGAGGAGCAGTGGACGATCTCGGTGCAACACACCGAGGAAGACATCCGGACCTACGTCGACGCCTTCGGCGAGTTCTGTCAGGCCCTGACCGGATAGCGGATCCGGACGCTGCGACGATGCAGCGCATGCACGCATACCACGACGAGACCGAGGAGCTGGCGCGGGCGATCTTCGCGTACGCGCGGGGGCGCATCGCAACCCCGGTGCCGCTCGACGGCCCCGCACCCGCCGAGGAGCTCGCGCGGCGGGCCGGTCTGACGATCACGCCCGAAGGGGTCGGTGGCGAAGAGGCGCTGCGGGTCTGGGCCGAGATCCTTGCCCCTTCGACCATCTCGACCGACCATCCGGCGTTCTTGGCGTTCGTCCCGGGCGCGCCCACGAAGGCGAGCGTGCTGTTCGACCTGGTGATCAGCGCCTCCTCCACGTACGGTGGGAGCTGGCTCGAAGGGGCCGGCGCCGTCTGGGCGGAGAACGAAGCGCTCAGGTGGATCGCCGATCTGGCAGGGCTCCCGGCCTCCTCCGGCGGCGTCTTCGTCTCCGGAGGAACGGCCGGGAACCTCTCGGCGCTCGTCGCTGCCCGCCACGCCGTCCGCGCCGCCCGACCCGACCGTCCGGCACGGTGGACGATCGCGGCGGGTGACACGGCGCATTCCTCGGTCATTTCGGCCGCGCATGTGATGGACGCCGACATCCTGTCGGTGCCGAGCGATGAGCGCGGTCGGCTCACCGGGGCGGCGCTCGGAGAGGCGCTGGACATCGCCGACACCGATGGCCTGTTCGCGGTCGTCACCAGCGCCGGTTCCACGAACGCCGGGACGGTCGACGATCTGGCCGGCGTCGCGGACGTCTGCGCCGAGCGCGGGCTCTGGCTGCACGTCGACGGCGCGTACGGCGGAGCCGCGCTCCTCGCGCCGAGCGTGCGGCCGCTCTTCGATGGGATCGAGCGCGCAGATTCCTTCATCGTGGATCCTCACAAGTGGCTCTTCGCTCCCTTCGATGCCTGCGCCCTCCTGTACCGCGATGCGGCGCTCGCGCGGACCGCGCACGTGCAGGAGGCCTCGTACCTCGATTCCCTCAACGCGACCGCCGAGTGGAACGCGAGCGACTACGCGTTCCATCTCACGCGGCGCGCCCGGGGCCTCCCCCTGTGGTTCTCGCTCGCGACATACGGGACCGACGCGTACCGCGACGCGATCGAGTCGGTCCTGACGCTCACCCGGGCGGCGGCGGATGAGATCCGCGCCCACGCCGAACTCGAGCTCATCCTTGAACCCGATCTGTCGGTTCTCCTGTTCCGACGGACGGGCTGGTCCTCGGACGACTACGAGGCGTGGTGGCGTCGACTCCTCGACGCCCAGGTCGCGTTCGTCCAGCCGACCTCGTGGGAGGGCGAGCGGGTCGCACGTCTCTGCTTCGTGAACCCGAGCACCACGATCGAGCACGTCCGGGCGATCCTGGGGACGATGGTCTGAAGTTGCGCTTCGAAGCATGTCTCACTAGGGTCGAGGGGCAGGACCAACGAGGGGGGACCATGGGCAAGACAGCCGTTTCGTCGATCCTCGTGCTCGTAGCGTGTCTGATCCCATCGACCGTGGCGAAGGCCTCGCCGCCTCAACGAACTCAGCCGACGGCGTTCGAGGTCGTGATCCCCTTCCCCGACGTGTGCGCCTTCTCGATGACCGCCACGGTCCGTGGTCGTACCCACTCGATCACCTTCCTCGACGCCTCGGGGAACGCGATCCGGGGCTTCGCCGGCGGTCAGTTGTTCGTCACCTGGCAACGGGATGACACCGGCTTCTCGCGGACGTTCGCGATCTCGGGACCGACCTTCTTCGACGCCGAGGGCAACGCGGTGCTCGGGACCGGACGCTGGACGACGCCGATGGTGGACACGGGATGGGTGCTCGCGGCCGGCCACCTCACGTTCGACGGAACGCTCGACGGGTTCTCGTTGATCTCGACGATGAACGGGAGCTCGCGGAGCCTCTGCGACCTGATGGCCTGAACTACCCGCCGATCGGGGAGCCCCCGCGCAGCTGGAGGGCGATCGCGTCCAGACGCTCGATCCGCTTCGCCGTGGCCGGGTGGGTCGAGAACAGGTTCGTCATGCCGCCGCCGCGGAGCCCGGCGAGCGGGTTCATGATGAACAGGTGCGCCTCGGAGGGGCTAACGCTCGCCGGTGGCGGGGCCGTCCGGACCGCGCCGTCGAGCTTGCGGAGCGCGCTCGCCAGCGCCTCGGGATCGCGCGAGAGGTACGAACCGGACTCGTCCGCCTGGTACTCGCGCGAACGTGACACGGCCATCTGGATGATCGCCGCGGCGATCGGCGCGAGGATCCATGCCGCGAGCATCAGGAACGGGTTCGCGTTGTCGTCGTCCCCGAACCAGAACGCGAACCTGGCCAAGAACGTGATGGCCGTCCCGATCGCGGCCGCGATGGACGAGACCAGGATGTCGTGGTTCGCCACATGGGAGAGCTCGTGCGCCAAGACCCCGCGGAGCTCGCGCTCGTCCAGGATCTGAAGGATGCCCTTCGTCACGGCAA
This sequence comes from Actinomycetota bacterium, assembly GCA_036395715.1. Lineage (GTDB taxonomy): Bacteria > Actinomycetota > UBA4738 > UBA4738 > HRBIN12 > AC-51. The sequence goes on from DASWDB010000184.1 coordinate 2,570, forward strand.
CCTTGGCGTTGTCCGGGTTCCGGCCGGTCGCGAAGGCGTTCGGCTGGGTCATGTCCGAGACGTAGATCTGCGGCATGGGAAGGTGGTCCGCGGCGGCGAGCTCCCGGACGATCCGATAGAGCTCGGGGTACTCCTGCTCCGTCACGGGCTTGGACCGGGTGGTCCGGATCGCGATCGAGCCGGACCACCAATACATCGCGACGTTGAAGACGAGGGCGATCAGGAGACCGAGCACGGCCCCCTGGACGCCCCAGAACGAGCCGATCACGACGAACAGGCCACCCAGGGCCGCGATCAGGACCCAGGTCTTCAGCCGGTTGATACCGGGAGTCATCGCACGATCACCTCTCTTCGAGGGTAACTGCGACCGCCACGAACGTCCGGTTCAGCCCCCGAAGCCGAGCGAGGTGACCTCTCCCAGCCGGTAGATCGCGTTGGGAACGACGAAGATGACGAGCAGCGCGGTCATCGCGACCGCGACGACGGCGGTCACCAGGATCGGTGACCTGAACGGCGCCTGGTCCTCCGCCTCCTCGAAGATCATCGCCCGCGGGATCAAGAAGTAGTACCCCACGCTGATCACCGAGTTGATCACCATCGCCACGGCGAGCAGGACCCCGACCCCACCGCGCTGGATCCCTGCCTGGAAGATCAGCAGCTTCGCCCAGAACCCCCCGGTGGGAGGGACGCCTGCGAGCGACACCATGAACACGGTCATCGCCGTCGCGAGCAAGGGAGCCGTCTTCGCCAACCCGGCGAAGTCCTCGATCCGCAGGAGCGGATGTCGGCCGCTGATCGCCGTTGTCACCGCGAACGCACCCAGGTTCATGATCCCGTAGATCAGGATGTACGTGACCGCGGCCTGGAAGGCCGAATGGTTGATCGAGGGGTCTGCCGAGACCAGCGCGAACGGCAGCAGGATGTAGCCGGTCTGCGCGATCCCGGAGTACGCCAGCAACCGGACCACCTGGCGCTGCTGCAGGGCGACGAGGTTCCCGAGCGTCATCGTCACGAGCGAGAGCGCCACGAACAGCGGCACCCAGAAGGTGTACTCGTGGACGAAGGCCACGAACATCAGCTGGAGCAGCCCGGCGAAGCCGGCGGCGGACGAGGCGACCCCCAGGAACGCCGCGACCGGCACCGGCGATCCCTCGTAGGTATCGGGCGCCCAGAACTGGAACGGCACCGCGCTGACCTTGAAGGCGAACCCAACCACCACGAAGAGGATCGCGGCGTTGGCGAGCGTCTCCTTCGGCCCGGACAGCTGCTGGAGCCCCGCGCTCACCGCCGCGAGCTGGAGGTGCCCGGTGAGCCCGTAGATCAGGCTCATCCCGTAGAGCATCACGGCCGTGGACAACACGCCGATCAGGAAGAACTTCAGCCCCCCCTCGTTCCCCTTGACGTCGGACTTGCGGAAGGCCGCCATCAGGAAGCCCGGAGCGGACACGAGCTCGAGCGACAGGAACAGCATCAGCAGGTCACGCGAGGCCGGCATCAGCAGGCACCCGAGGAACGACGTGAGGAGCAAGAAGTAGTACTCGCCCTGGTAGAAGCCCCCCTCGCGGAAGTAGCGGTACGAGATCAGGAGCACGACGGCCGCGGCGGACATGAAGAACGCCTGGAAGACGATCGTGAAGGCATCCACCTGGTACGACCCGCCGAACGAGTCCGGCCGGTCACCTTTCCCGATCAGCGACAGCACGGCGACGAGCGTCGCGAGCACGCCGACGAGCGCGACCCACATCGTCGCCGACTTGTGCCCGGGCGAGAGGAACAGGTCGGTGACGAGCACGATCACGATCGTGCCCGAGAGGATCAGCACCGGCAGGATCGCGTGGTAGTCGATCGTCACCGCGTGTTCATCCCCCGAAGATCTTGACGATCATGTTGACCCCTTGTTCCGTGCTGTTGAGCACGATGCTCGGGATCAAGCCGAGGACCAGGATCAGCGCGAGCAACGGCACCCAAGACACCCACTCGACGGTGAGGATGTCCCGGAAGCCGTGGTCCTTCCATCGCTCGGGTGCGAGCCCCATGTTGACGCGCTGCAGCATCCATAGGAAGTAGCCGGCGGTGAGGATCGTTCCGATCCCACCGAGGATCATGAAGCCACGGAACAGCCCCACGTTCAGCCCGGCCACGGTGCTGGTGTTGGGACTGAAGGAGCCGAGCAACGCCATCACCTCGCCCCAGAACCCCGCGAGACCCGGGAGACCGAGCGACGCGATCGCCACGAACGCGAAGATCCCCGACATCCTCGGCATGATCTCCGCCATCCCGCCGCCGATGTCCGCGATCTGTCGCGTGTGGTATCGGTCGTAGATCGATCCGACGCAGAAGAACAGCATGCCCGTGATCACGCCGTGCGCCACCATCCCGAAGATGGCCGCCTGGATGCCGATCGTCGTGAGCGTCGCGATGCCGAGCATCACGAACCCCATATGCCCGACCGAGGAGAACGCGATCAGCCGCTTCAGATCCTTCTGCGCCAGACACGCGAGCGCGGCGTACACGATGGCGATCGCCGCGAGCCCACCGATCCACGGGGCGTAGGCGACGGCTCCCTGCGGTAGGACCGGAAGGGCGATCCGGACGAAGCCGTAGGTCCCCATCTTCAGCATGACCCCGGCGAGCAGGACCGAACCGATCGTGGGGGCCTCGGTGTGCGCGTCCGGGAGCCACGTGTGGAACGGCCACATCGGGACCTTCACCGCGAAGCCGAGCGCGATCGCCCCGAACACGACCAGCTGGAACAGGTGGGTATAGCCGCCGCTCGCACCGAAGGCGCTGAGCGCGGCGAGGTCGAACGTGTGCTTGCCCAGCGCGTCGACCGGACCGCTGAAGTAGAGAGCCAGGAAGCCCAGCAGCATGAAGACCGACCCGAACAGCGTGTACAGGAAGAACTTGATCGACGCATACTGCCGGTTCGCCGAGCCCCACACGCCGATCAGGAAGTACATGGGAACGAGCACGAGCTCCCAGAAGACGAAGAACAGGATCAGGTCGAACGCGATGAACGTTCCCGCCATGCCGGTGATGAGGAGCAGTGTCAACGCGACGAACGCCTTGATCCGCCCCGGCTCGGGCACGTATCGGCCGGTGTAGATCGCGCAGAGGAACCCGAGCAGGAACGTCAACACGTACAACGGCATCGAGATCCCGTCGATCCCCACGTGATAGCGGGCGCCGATCACCGGGATCCATGCGACGTTGAGGACGAACTGTAGACACGGCGGCGCCGCACAGCTCGCCGAATAGTCGTAGGTCGCGGCGATCGCGATCGCGAGGGCGAGGCACACGCCCGTGACCCCGATGCCGATCCCCTTGACCAGCCGGTCGTCGCCCCTGGGCACCAGCAGGACGCCCAAGGCGCCGACGATGGGCAGCAGCGTCGTGATCGTGATGGCGGAGTTCTGCCAGGTCATCGGTCCCCTCGCTCCTCGCTTACGGCCTGATGATGAACACGGTCAACAAGATCACGCCGGCGAACAACCCGACGGCGTACCACTGAACCTTCCCCGTCTGGATCGTGCGGAGCCCCCGACCGAAGAGCTCCATCGCGCTCCCGGCGCCGTTCACGACGCCGTCGATCACCGACCGGTCGAACCACGCGACCACCGCCGAGAACGCATAGGCCAGCGTGGCCGTGCCGTTCACGGCGCCGTCGATCACGTGCTGGTTCGTCCAGTAGACGCCGGCGGCGATCGGGTCCCGGATCGGCCTGACGATCCCGTTCCAGTAGAGGTCGTCCAGGTAGTACTTGTGCTCGAGCAGGTCGTACGCGGGCCCGAGCCTCGTGATCGGATCCGGCGTGCGCCAGCGCCGGTACACGACGTACCCGGTCCAGATCCCGACGGTGACCGCCACGATCGAGAGGATCGCGACGAGCGGACTGAACACGGCGGGGATCGGCTCGCCGCCGAAGTAGACCCAATCGAGGAACGGCGCGCCCAGGGGCGCGAAGCCGAGCAGGCCGACGAGGCAGGTCGCACCCGCGAGCAGGATCAGCGGTACGGTCATCACGCGGGGCGACTCGTGCGTATGTGCGTGACCCCGGTAGTCCCCGAAGAACGTGAGCAGGACCATCCGCGTCGTATAGAAGGCGGTCAGGATGGCGCCGACCAAGAGCACCACCGCGAGCCAGTAGGTGTGCGAGTCCTTCGCCGCCAAGATGAGCTCGTCCTTCGAGAAGAACCCCGAGAACGGCGGCACCCCCGCGAGCGCGGCGGACCCGATAAGGAACGTCCAGAAGGTCACCCTCATATCCTTCCGGAGCCCGCCCATCTCGCTCATGTTGTTCGAGTGCACCGCATGGATCACGGAGCCGGCGCCCAGAAAGAGCAGCGCCTTGAAGAACGCGTGGGTGAACAGATGGAACATCGCCGCCGGGTAGCCGTCGGGACCCACGCCCAGCGCGGCCACCATGTACGCGAGTTGTGAGATCGTCGAGTACGCGAGCACCTTCTTGATGTCGTCCTGCACCAGCGCGAGGAACGCCGCCAACAGCAACGTGATCGCCCCGATGATCGCGACGACGTGCAGCGCGATCGGATCCGCGCTCACGAAGACCTGGAACGTCCGCGCAACCAGGTAGATCCCGGCCGCGACCATGGTCGCGGCGTGGATCAGGGCCGACACGGGTGTCGGCCCCGCCATGG
>DASWDB010000185.1:0-5667 GCA_036395715.1 Actinomycetota bacterium
GGCCCCGTCCTGATCGTCGCCGGCGCGGGCAGCGGCAAGACCCGAGCGCTCACCCATCGGATCGCCTACCTGATCCGTGAGCACGGCGTGAGCCCGTACCAGATCCTCGCCATCACGTTCACGAACAAGGCAGCGCGGGAGATGGCCGAACGGGTCGAGCGGCTCGTGGGCTCGGGCGTGGCCCGGAGCATGTGGATCCTGACGTTCCACGCGACGTGTGCCCGGATCCTTCGCCGCGAGCACACACACCTGGGCGTGCCTTCGAGCTTCACGATCTACGACGACGGCGACACCGAACGGCTGATCGCAGGCATCCTGAAGGAGCTCGACGTCGATCCGAAGCGATTCTCCCCGAAGGCGATGGCCGCGGCGATCTCCAAAGCGAAGGACCGCGTGATCGCACCCGACACGTTCGCGCAGATGGCATCGAACTTCTACGAGGAGATCGTGGCGAAGGTGTACGTGGCGTACGAGGCGCGCAAGCATGACGCCGGCGCGCTGGACTTCGACGACTTGATCAGCGAGACGGTTCGACTCTTCCGCGATCACCCCGACGTGCTCCGTCACTACCAGGAGCGGTTCCGGTACATCCTCGTGGACGAGTATCAGGACACGTCGAGGGCCCAATACGAGCTAGTCAACCAGCTGGCCAACCTGTACCGGAACGTGTGCGTCGTGGGCGACGCCGATCAGGGCGTCTACTCGTGGCGAGGCGCGACGATCCAGAACATCCTCGACTTCGAACGGGACTATCCGGACGCCCAGGTCTTCCTGATGGAGCAGAACTACCGCTCCACCGGCAACATCCTCGCGGTCGCGAACGCGCTGATCGAACACAACACGCAGCGCAAGCCGAAGACCTTGTGGACGGACTCGGCGGCGGGGGAGCTGGTGGTGACCTTCCGAGCGAACGACGAGCACGAGGAGGCGCTGTTCGTCGCCTCGGAGATCCAGCGGCTCCGCGACGAGGAAGGGCATCGCTACCGGGACGTGGCCGTCTTCTACCGGACCAACGCCCAATCCCGAGTGATCGAGGACATCTTCATGCGCGTCGGGATGCCCTACCGCGTGTTCGGCGGCGTCCGATTCTTCCAGCGACGCGAGGTCAAGGACGTGCTCGGCTACCTCCGGCTCCTGCTCAATCCCCAGGACGTGATCAGCTTCCGTCGCGTCGTCAACATGCCGAAGAGGGGGATCGGCGACCAGACGATGGCGGCGATCGAGGCGTTCGCGCGCGATGAGGAGATCGACGTGATCGAAGCCTGCCGGCGTGTCGATGAGATCTCGATGCTGAACGCGCGGGCGAAAGGCGCGGTCGCGGGATTCAACCAGGTGATGATCGCGCTCGAGGGACATCTGGCCGACGGTGCCACTGCCGCGAGGATGGTCGAGCTCGCGGCACAGGAGTCCGGGTACGTCGCCGAGCTTGAAGGGGAGCGGACGATCGAGGCCCAAGGGCGGATCGAGAACATCCAGGAGCTCTCGGGCGCTGCGATGGAGACCGCGGCGCGCGACCCCGAGGGCGGTCTCGCCGGCTTCCTGGAGCAGGTGTCGCTGGTGGGGGAACAGGACGAGTACGAGGAGGAGGACTCGAGCGTCACGCTCATGACGTTGCACATCGCGAAAGGCCTCGAGTTCCCGGTCGTGTTCGTCGTGGGCATGGAGGACGGGATCTTCCCGCACTTCCGTTCGATGACCGACCAGGCGGAGCTCGAGGAGGAGCGGAGGCTGGCGTACGTAGGGATCACACGCGCGCAGGAGCGCTTGTACCTCACGCACGCGTGGAGCCGGACCCTGTTCGGACAGACCAGCTACAACCCACCCTCGCGCTTCCTAGGGGAGATCCCCGAGCACCTCGTGGAAGCGAAGGAATCTGAGACGCGCCTCCAACAGCGCTCCCGGTCGCGATACGGTCGGCAGGAGCGGAACGGCGGGACGGGTGGCGGGTACACCGTCGTCGGACTCCCGGGGCGGAGCGGCGAGGTCGCGGTCGAGCGCGGGTGGAAGGCACCCTCGGTGCCGCCGATCCCCCAGCGCGAGACGCCGGCGGTCAGGGAAGGCGACACGGTGATGCACGAGCGTTGGGGGGAGGGCGTGATCGTCCAGATGACCGGCTCCGGGGAAGATGCCGAAGCCACGATCCGTTTCGCCGAGGTCGGGGAGAAGCGCGTCCTGCTCGCCTACGCCCCACTGACGAAGGTGGGATAGGAGGAGCACGATGGCGGGCATGCAGCCGCAGGACGTCTTCCGCCTCACGTCTGCGGGCGACCCTCGCGTGTCGCCGGATGGGGCGACCGTCGCATACGTCGTCGCGTGGGTGGATGAGGAGAACCGAGAACCACGGAGCGCCATCTGGGAGGTGCGGGTCGATGGGTCGACCGAGCCACGTCGTCTCACGTTCGGGCCGAAGCGTGACGCGACACCTCGGTGGTCCCCCGACGGGCACTGGCTCGCGTTCACCTCGGTGCGAGACGGCGACGTCGCGCAGCTCTACGTCTCGCCGGTCGGTGCCCCCGGCGAGGCACGCCGCCTGACCGATCTCAAGGAAGACGTGCAGGCGCCCGTGTGGGCGCCCGACGGGTCGCGCATCGCGTTCACGGCGCGCGACCACGATCCGGACGATGACGTCGGCCAGCCCGCGAGCCGGCCGCCGAGACGGATCAGTCGGCTCCAGTACCGTCTGGACAAGGAGGGCTGGACGGCACGGCGCACGCACCATGTATGGACCGTCGGCATGCAGGAAGGCGCCGGACCGGAGCAGCTCACCTCGGGTGATTTCGAGGATCTGGATCCAACGTGGGCACCCGACGGTTCCCGGATCGCCTTCGTGTCGGCGCGCCACGAAGACTGGGACATCACGACGACGTCAGATGTTTACGTCGTCCCCTCGACGGGGGGCGAACCGGAACGGCTGACCGCGACGGACGGCGCCTACGCCCGACCTTCGTGGTCGCCCGAGGGGAGTCGGATCGCCGCGTTCTTCGTGCCCGGGGAGTTCGATGAGCCGCGGCACGCCAGGGTGGCCGTGCTCGACGCCGCCGGGGGCGAGCGCTCGGTGCTCACCGAGACCCTCGACCGGAACTGCTTGCCGTACCCACCCGTCCGCGAACCGCTCTGGGACGACGACGAGCTGATCTTCGCGATCGAAGACGCCGGCAGGGTGCCGCTGTACCGGGTGTCCGTGGACGGCTCGTCGCAGCCGCGACCCCTCCTCGAACCGGATGGGTGGGTCACGGGCTTCGACCTCGTCTCCGGCACGCTCGTGCATTGCGTCACGACCCCGATCTTTCCTCCGGAGGTCTTCGCCGGTGAACGGCGGCTCACGGACGCATCGGCTTCCTTCCGGACCGATCTCGCGCTGTCGGAGCCGGAGCCCTTCGTCGCGAGCGCGCCCGACGGGGCGCTGATCGACGCCTGGGTGATGCGACCCGTCGACTTCGATGAGGAGCTGTCCTATCCCACCGTGCTCAACATCCACGGGGGACCGTTCACGCAATACGGGCAGCGATTCTTCGACGAGTTCCAGGTCGAGGCGGGCGCAGGATGCGTCGTCGTCTACGCGAACCCGCGCGGATCCTCGGGCTACGCGGAGGGATGGGGACGAGCGATCCGTGGACCGGTCGAGGGCGGCCCCGGGTGGGGATCGGTCGACTACGACGACCTGATGGCGGTCGTCGACGAAGCCGTGAAGCGGTACCCCTTCATCGACCCCGATCGGCTCGCGGTGATGGGAGGGTCCTACGGCGGCTACATGACGTCGTGGATCATCGGGCACACGGATCGGTTCCGCTGCGCCATCTCGGAGCGGGCGGTGAACGACATGGCCTCGGAGGACGGCACCTCCGACCTCGCCGGGTTCCTCCGAGGCTTCGTCGGAGCCGCCGCGTGGGAAGAGCCGGGGGCGTACGCGCGGATCTCACCCCTTTCGTACGCGGCGGAGATGACCACCCCCCTGCTGATCCTGCACTCCGAGGAGGATCTGCGCTGTCCGATCAACCAGGGTGAGCAGCTGTTCACGGTGCTTCGGAGCATGCGGCGCGACGTGGAGCTCGTTCGGTTCCCCGCGGAAAGTCACGAGCTCACGCGGTCGGGGAGCCCGACCCATCGCGTCCAGCGCTTCGAGATCGTGCTGGAGTTCCTGGACCGTCACCTGCGGGACGGCGCCTCAGCGCGAGAGGCGCCGTAAGACGTTCTCGGTTATCTGTTCGACCGTGCCGTCACCCAGCCCGTAGGCCCAGTCCGTCACCCCCGCGTTGACGACCGTCCCGCCGCCCGGCGTGGTGAAGGCACCGAGGACCGCGTGGTTGTGCTCCAGGCGATAGGCGCTCGTTTCCCACCCGTCGCCGAACACCGCGGCAGCCGCGTGCTCCAACTCCCCGGGTTCGTTCGCGTACCGCGCTGGCTGTTCGTCGCGTTTCCACAGTCGAGCCGGCGCGGTCGCGAGCACCTCGAGGGTCTCGGGAGCGCCGTCCGCGTGCGTCGGGACCGGTAGCCCGTCCTCGCCCATCGTCAGCTCGCAGCCGTCGACCTCGTACGCCACGATCGAATCGGCGAGGCCGAGCGCGTCTCCGTACCGGAGCCGCGTCCCTTCGAAGATCCAATGGGTGGACCGGGCGATGGTGTAGGCGCCAGAAGCGCGTGGGACGCCGAGTCCGTAGCGCGAGTACCCGCCGCGCGTGAAGGTCAACCCGATCGACGAAGTCTCGGGCCGTCCGATGCGCCGGTCCGACCACAGGCCGGTCAGGGACCGCTCCTCGGCCGTCCCGAGCACCGGGTCCTCATCCGCTCGGTATTTGAAGGATGTCATCGAGCGGCGCTCGGCATCGAGGCGGATCTGCCAGCAACAGGTGTTCCCCCCGAAGATCGCGGCGTTCCCCCCGGCGGCGGTGAACGCATCGAGCCGGTCGCGCATCCCCCACGACCAGTACTCATCATGCCCCACCGACACGAAGAGCCGGCGTCCGTCCAGGAGGTTGGGATCAGCGTCCAGGTCTGCAGACATCGCGAGATCGACGTCGAACCCGTGCCGCTCGGCCCAGTGCAGGAACGGCCGCTCCCAGTTCCACCATCCGGCGCCTCCGCTCCAGACCGAGAGTCCGAGCCGCTCCGCCCACTCGAAGAACCAGAGTCCCTCCCGGTCCGGCAGCGGCTGCATCTTCCGGCGATGCGGTTCCGGCTTCACGAGGAAGCCCGGGGCCATGGGCCGTTCGAATGACACCTTCGTTCCGCCCCTGTAGAGCGACCCGCCTCCCCAGTCGTTGTACGCGTCCCACGTCGTGGTGGAGAGCACCAGGAGGATCGGCGCCGGTTGCCGCGGCCGCGATCGGACCACGAAGAACGCGTCGGCGCGCTCGTCGCCTGACGTCAGGGTCACGGCGTAGTACCCGGAGCGCCAGCCTTCGCCGACCTGGACCTCGAGCGCGGCGGGCCACTTGCAGCCCATCGAGCTCGCATCCTCAGGCACGGCATGATGGCCGGCTGCACCTCGGCCGGACCACACCTCGTCGCGGTTCGCGCCGTCGCGCGCGACCTCGAGGTCGAACCCGCCGTGGTCGGTGGACGCGTGGATCGCGACGGTCTCCCCGGGCTCGACCGACCTCGGCCAGCAGTACGCCTCGAGCATCGCCGGAGACTAGCGGAAGGTGACTAGCGGAAGAGCGTGAAGTA
>DASWDB010000186.1:0-8590 GCA_036395715.1 Actinomycetota bacterium
TGGCCGAACATGATCGTGCTCGAGCTGCGTATGCCCAGAGCATGTGCGGTGCGAACGATCTCCTCCCAGGTGTCGGCCGGGAGCTTGCCTTTCGTCAGGGACCATCGGATGTCGTCGTCCAAGATCTCCGCCGCCGTTCCCGGGATGGTGTCCAGGCCGTTGGCCTTCGCCTCGGTGAGGAAGTCGTGGAAGGAAACGCCGAGCTTGGTCGCGCCGTTGAGGATCTCCATCGGGCTGAACGCGTGCACGTGGATCCCGGGGACGCGCTCCTTCACCGCACGGACGAGATCGAAGTAGAAGCTGCCCGGAAGATCGGGATGGATCCCGCCCTGCATGCAGATCTCGGTCGCTCCGCGCTGCCACGCCTCCTCGGCTCTGTCCGCGACCTCGGTCAGCGTGAGCGTGTATGACTCCGGGTCGACCTCGCGCTGAGCGAAGGCGCAGAAGCGGCATCCGACGTAGCAGACGTTCGTGAAGTTGATGTTCCGGTTCACGACGTAAGTCACCTCGGGGCCGACGGCTTCGGCGCGGAGCCCGTCGGCGACCCGGCACAGCGAATCGAGCGCCGGGCCGTCGGCCCGGAACAAAGCGAGCGCTTCCGCATCGGTGATGGGCCGGTGCTCGGCCGCCTTCGAGAGCGCCGAACGGACGTCCGCTTCCAGCCGCGCCGGACCGACGCGGGCCGCCGCCCATGCTCGTGTGACGTCGTTGTCGACCGAGTCCAGGTCCCCGTACACGATCTCGGCGTCGGCGCGGAGCCCGGCGCCCTCCTGTTTCGCGAACGTCAACGCGATCGTCCGCGGCCGCCACGAGACCTCCGGGTCCTGCCACGGGATCGGATCGGGACGCTGCCCGTCCACGCCGAGCCCCTGCGGACCGAGCAACGCCGACACCGGCGCACGCATCCTGGCCGCGACCCACGCGTCGGGACGGGCGGCGTACGACGGGTAGATCGCCAGCCGCTCGCGGAGCTGCTTGCCTCGGGCGGCGGTCGTCGCGGCGAGCGCCTCGACGCTCGGCCACGGACGCTCGGGGTTCACGTGATCGGGCGTGAGCGGCGACACCCCGCCCCAGTCGTTGATGCCTGCATCGAGGAGACGGAGCCGTTGCGCCGGATCCGAGAGGTTCGGCGGCGCCTGCACGCTCACGTGAGGCCCGAGGACGAGTCGCGCGGTCGCGATCGTGGCGAGGAACTCCTCGTGCTCCGGTTCGGGCGCGTCGCGCATCGCGGTACCCGCCTTCGCGCGGAAGTTCTGGACGATGACCTCCTGGACGTGGCGGTACCGCCGATGGAGGTCGCGGATCGCGAACAGGCTCTCGCCGCGTTCGCGCGGCGTCTCCCCGATCCCCACCAGGATCCCGGTCGTGAACGGGATCGCCAGCCGGCCGGCGTCTTCGATCGTTCGCAGACGGACCGACGGGACCTTGTCGGGCGATCCGACGTGCGGCCCGCCCTTCCCCGAGAGTCGGTCGGAAGACGTCTCGAGCATCAGCCCCATCGAGGCACTCACGTGCTTGAGTCTCGCGAGCTCCTCGTAGGACATGACGCCGGGATTGAGGTGCGGCAGCAGCCCGGTCTCCTCGAGCACGCGAACGGCCGCCGCGCGCACGTACTCGAGGGTCGTGCGGTAACCACGGTCCTCCAGCCATTCGCGCGCCACGGAGTATCGCTCCTCGGGACGATCGCCAAGCGTGAACAGCGCCTCCTTGCACCCGAGCGCCCGGCCGCCCTCGGCGATCGCCACGACCTCCTCCAGGTTGAGGTACGGATGATCGAGCTTCGCCGGCGGCTTCGCGAAGGTGCAGTAATGACAATGATCGCGACAGAGCATCGTGAGCGGGATGAACACCTTGCGCGAATACGTGACCGTGTCACCCCACCCGAGGTCCCGCAGATGGCGGGCCGATGCCATCGAGCGCTCCAGATCGGCGGCCCGCGCCGTAAGCAGTGCCTCGACCTCGTCGAGGGAAAGGGCCTTGCCCTGCTCCGCTCGCGCGAGCGCGCGTCGGCGGGTATGGGCGAGCCCCGTCCCGTCGGCCATAGTGGGCGAGCCTACTACCCTAGGTTTCCCATGACGGTGACCACGGGAGCCACGTGAAGGTCACGGCGCTCGCCGGAGGCATCGGCGCGGGGAAGTTCCTGCGCGGTCTGACGCGGGCAGTGCCCGGTCCCGACCTAACGGTGATCGTCAACGTGGCCGACGACATCGTCGTGCACGGTCTTCACGTCTCCCCCGACCCTGACTCCGTCACCTACTGGCTCGGCGACGTGTTCGACCGCGACCGGGGATGGGGACGCCGGAACGAGTCCTTCCGCGCGACGGAGGAGCTGCGGGCGATCGATCCCGACACCGCGTGGTTCGGGCTGGGAGACCTCGACCTGGGCACCCACCTGTTCCGGACCGGGTGGTTGGCGGCCGGCGCATCCCTCTCGGAGGTGACCGCGCGGATCGCCCGCCGGTTCGGCGTCGAGGCTCGCCTCGTGCCGGCGACCGACGACCGCGTCGAGACCAGGATCGGCTGCCTCGATCAGGTGACCGGCGAACCGCTCGACCTCCACTTCCAGGAGTACTGGGTCCGTCGGGCGGCGCGCGATCCGGTGAAGGGGGTCCGGTACGACGGCGCCCCCACCGCCGCCCCCGCTCCCGGTGTTCTTGCGGCGATCGCCGAAGCCGACGTCGTCGTGTTCTGCCCATCGAACCCGGTCGTTTCGATCGGCCCGATCCTCGCGATCCCGGGCATCCGCGAGGCCGTGGCAGCGCGTCGCGGGTCCGCGGTCGGGATCAGCGGGATCGTCGGCGGCGGCCCCGTCTCTGGTATGGCCGACAAGCTGATGCCGGCCGCGGGGATCGAGGTGACAGCGGCAGGCGTCGCCGATCACTACCGCGAGCTGGTGTCGGCGTGGCTGCTCGACGACGTCGACCGAGACCTCGTTCCGCGGGTCGAGTCGCTCGGGATCCGCTGTGCCGCGACCGACACGATCATGGTCGACGACGATCGAGCGGAGTCGGTGGCACGCGCCGCCCTCGCTCTGCTGACGTGAGGGAGCTCGAGTGAGCGTGGAGGTGCTCCCCATCGGGGGGCTGCCCGAGGTGCGACCCGGCGACGACCTCGCCTCGATGCTCGAGGAGCCGCTGCGCGCGCTGCGCGCGCGCAGCGGCGACGTGGTCGTCGTGACGCAGAAGATCGTCTCGAAGGCCGAGGGAAGGATCGTGCCCGATGACGACCGAGCCGCCTGGGTCGAGCGTGAGACGGAGCGCGTGGTGGCGCGTCGCGGCGATCTCACGATCGCCGCGACGCGCCACGGCTTCGTGTGCGCCAACGCCGGCGTGGACGCATCCAACGTCGACGGGGGTGGGCTCACCCTGCTGCCGGTTGACCCGGACGGCTCGGCGGAACGGATCCGCAGAGCCCTTGCTCGATCGCTCGACATCGACGGGGTCGGGGTCGTGATCACGGACACCTTCGGTCGCGCATGGCGCGAGGGCGTGATCAACGTCGCGATCGGGGTCGCCGGGATCCCTGCGCTGATCGATCTTCGTGGCGCCCCCGACCACACGGGACGCGAGCTCGAGGCCACGATCGTCGCCCTCGCCGACGAGATCGCCGCCGCGAGCGGTCTGGTCATGCGCAAGGCCGCGCATGTGCCAGCCGCGTTGATCCGAGGGGTTGCGACGAGCGGCGCGCGCGCCGGGAGCGGGGCGGACCTCGTCCGGAGGCCTCAGGACGACCTCTTCCGGGAATCGCCGTTGCAAGCGTTGCACGCGCGTCGGACGATCAGGTCGTTCGCGCCGGGACCGATCCCCCGCGAGTCGCTCGAGGAGGCCGTCCGTGCTGCCTGCACGGCGCCGGCTCCGCACCACACCCGTCCGTGGTGCTTCTCCGTCCTGACCGGCCCCCCCGCGCGACGCGGCCTCCTCGCCGCGATCGCCGACGCGTGGCGCGCGGATCTCCGGGGCGACGCGACCCCGGAGGACGTGATCGAGCGGCGGGTCGCGAACAGCGACGCGGTCCTCGGGCAGGCCCCCGTCCTGATCGTCCCGTGGGTCTCGTTCGCCGGATCGCATCCCTACGGCGATCCCGAGCGGTCCGGCGCGGAGCGAGAGATGTTCCTGCTCTCCGGCGGTGCGGCGATCCAGAACCTGCTGCTCGCGCTGCATGCCCAGGGACTCGCATCGTGTTGGATCAGCTCGACGCTCTTCTGTCAGGAGGAAACGCGCGCGGTGCTCGACATGGACGACCGGTGGTTCGCCCTGGGCACCGTCGCGTGCGGGCGCATGCCGGAGGGCGAAGCCTCTCGGCCCCGCCCTCCGATCGATCTGAGCGCGGTCGCCCGCTTCGACGAGCCGAACTAGCCGACGACGCCGTGGATGAAGTACCAGGCGAAGATCGCCGACACCGCGTACATCAGCGGATTGACCTCCCTCGCCTTGCCCCGAAGGACCGCGATCACCGTGTAGGACAGGAATCCGGCACCGACCCCGTTCGTGATCGAATACGTGAACGGCATCAACGCGATCGTGAGCAGGACCGGGATCCCCATCCCCGGGTCGCCCCAATCGATGTCCTTCACCAGCGTCATCATGTAGTACCCGACGATCACGAGGATCGGCGCCGTCGCCACCGAAGGGACGATGCCCGCGATCGGCGAGAAGAACATGCACAGCAGGAACAGGACGCCCACGACGACCGCGGTGAGCCCCGTGCGGCCTCCCTGCGAGACACCCGAAGCGCTCTCGATGTAGGTGGTGTTCGACGAAGCCGAGGCGGCACCGCCCGCCACCGCGGCCAGCGAGTCGACCAGGAGCACGCGCTTGATGCCCGGGAGACGCCCGTCGGCGTCCAGCATCTTCGCCTCGCCGCCGATCCCGATCACCGTGCCGATCGTGTCGAAGAAGTCCGAAAGCATCACGGAGATCACGACGGCCGCCGCGGTCCAGAAGCCGAGCGAGCTGAAGAAACCGAAGCTGAACTTCCCGACCAGCGAGAAGTTCGGCGACGCGGTCAGATGCGCGAAGCCGGGCCAGGCCGCGGATCCGTCGGTGAACACGCCGAGGTGCTTCACCTCGTTCACGATCGTGGCGACGATCGTCGTCGCGACGATCCCGATCAGCAGCGCCCCCTTGACGCGTCGCGCCACGAGCGCGCTCGTCAGGAGCAGCCCGAAGACGAAGAGCGCGAGCGACCACGAGCGGAAGTCGGCGACGATGGTGACGGGCGGCACTGGCCCGGGCTTCGCCTGCACCACGACGCCGGCATTCACGAGACCGATGAACGCGATGAACAGCCCGATGCCGATCCCGATCGCGCGCTTCAGGTCCATCGGGATCGCGTTGAGGATCAGCTCCCGAAGGCCGGTCAACACGAAGATCGTGATCAGGATCCCCTCGGCAACGATCACGCCCATCGCCTGCGGCCAGGTGAGGCCGAGTGTCCCGACCAGGGAGAACGCGACGAACGCGTTCAGGCCGAGCCCCGCGGCGATCGCGAAGGGGTACCTGCCGTAGACCCCCATCGCGAGCGTCATCACCCCCGCCACGAGGGCGGTGACCGTGAGGACCTCCGGGAACGTGAGGCTCACGCCCTGGGTGTCCTTGACCGCCCCGAGGATCGCCGGGTTGACGAACAAGATGTAGGCCATCGTCAGCCACGTGGTGACGCCGGCGGCGATCTCCGTGCGGACCGACGATCCCCGTTCCGAGATCCCGAAGTAGCCGTCGAGGCCGCGCCCGCGTGGCGCCTCGAGCACCCGCACCATGCGGCCTTGCTCCGTATCCGCCATGGAACACCCCCTCATGACCGGGCCGGCTGCGTGTGCCGACGTTGGACGGGGGAAGGCGGTGCGAGCATAGGAACCTGGGGGGTGGCACGCAACACCGAACACCTCTCGGGCGCTGCTCGGCGCGGCGTCCGATACCCTTTGGGACCATCGCCGGGTGTGGGCGTAGACCGAGAGGATCCGAGTGTCGCAGCACGACCAGGACCGCCGACAGACGAAGGCGGAACGCAAGGAGCAGGCGCGCCGCGAGCGCATCGAGCTCGAGCGCAAGATCGCCCGCAGGAACCGAACCCGGCGTCGGGTCGTCGTCCTCGGAGTCGTCGTGGCTGCGGTCGTCGGGGTCGTTCTGTTCGCGGTG
Organism: Actinomycetota bacterium; assembly: GCA_036395715.1. Taxonomy (GTDB): domain Bacteria; phylum Actinomycetota; class UBA4738; order UBA4738; family HRBIN12; genus AC-51. The sequence continues at coordinate 6,138 of DASWDB010000186.1, forward strand.
TCGCAAGGGGGCGGGCCGAGCACGGCGGACAGCACCATCACCCCGTCGGTGACCGTCAAGCTGCCCGATCCCGCTACGTTGCCCGGGATGCTCCGGACCGCTCCGCCGTGGTCGGACAACATCGCCCAGGCGAACGAGCGACTCGCGGCGCTCGGCCTGCCGCAGGCCGGCACGACGCTGCACCATCACGCGAACCTCCTGATCTACGTCGACGGGCAGCAGGCCACCGTCGCAGCCGGGATCGGGTACAACCCGAACGCCAACGTGTTCTCACCGCTGCACACGCACAACACGGACGGCGTGATCCACATCGAGTCCTCCGACACGAGCTTCCAGCCGGTGCTGGGGCAGTTCTTCGATGTGTGGGGCGTCTACCTCACGAGCGACTGTCTCGGTGACAAGTGCGCCGCAGGCGGATCGACCCTGCGTGCCTACGTCAACGGCGTCGAGTGGACGGGCGACCCCACGCAGATCCCGCTCGACGATCAGTCGGTAATCGTCCTCGCGTTCGGCTCGTCGGACCAGCTCCCGAACCCCGTTCCATCCAGCTTCGTACCTCCGGCGTGATGGCGACGAAGAAGAAGCGGTCGCGGCCGCCCGCGAAGCGGGCGGCCGCGACCCCCTCCGCCGGAGGAGGCGCCAACCCCGAGCGCCGCGAGCGCAAGGAGGAAGCCCGTCGGGCCCGCGAGGCCGAGCGGAAGCGGGATGCGCGCCGGGCCGCGTTCCGTCGGGCGCTGATCTTCGGTGCCGCAGGGCTGGTGCTGCTCCTCGTGCTCTGGTTGATCCAGCGTGCCCCGGGGGCCCGGCCGATCCCCGCGGACGCGGTCGCTGCGGCGTCGGCCGCCGGATGCTCGGGCGTTTCCAAACAGTTCGACCATCCGAGCCGCGTCCATCTCACCGCGGGCGAGGACCCCGGCTACACGGAACACCCGACGACCGCGGGCCCGCACAACCCCAGCCCGCTTCCCGATCAGCCGAAGGTCCTCACCAGCCCGGTCGACGAGACGATGGCGGTCCATTCACTCGAACACGCTGCGGTCATCGTGTATTACAACGTCGACAACGGGCTCGGTCAGCCGGTGGTCGATCGTCTGACGCAGCTCGTGCCGACGCTTCAGAACACGTTCCTGATCCCGTACCCGACACTCCCCGCGAAGGAGGGTCTTGCCCTGGCCGCGTGGAACCAACTCCAGACGTGTCCGCCGAACCTCACGCCCACACAGGCGGCGACGATCGTGACCGGCTTCTCGACCGCGTTCGCGTGTACGTCGAACGCCCCGGAGCCCAAGTCGAGCGGGAGCTGCTAGCACGGATCAGGTCGGCACGACGTCGCACGGGTCGCCGGCGGGACAGACGACGCGACCGTGCTCGAACACCGCACGTTCGCCGCCGCCGGTGCGAGGCAGCACGCGAGTCGTCGGGAATCCCAGCGACCCTGCCGCTCCACCGGCGCCGAGATAGGTCGCGAGGACCGGGCCCCAGAGCGCGTGCGCGCCCAGTCCCTGTTTCCAATAGACGCGACCGCCGGCGAAGCCGATGCGCTTGCACGCGCACGACATCGACCCGGTCGAGAGCGTCGACGCTCCTTTCGAACCGCTCCCGAGGACGAGCACGTGGGTCACCGGCACGCCGAGCACACCATCGCCCGATCCGACCGCCCGGTACTCATCGTCCATGACCCCTCGGAGCCACACGGTCAGGTTCAGATGGCCGTTCCGGTAGAGCCCTCCCCTCTGGAACCGTTGCTCCGCCCCACCCGGAACCGCGGTCCGTGGCGACGCGGGGAGGCCCGGCGCGCACATGAGCCCGTCGTACGCCGTCCGGATCCCACCCGTGACGATGCGGTCGCTGTTGATCCACATCCGATCGTCCGGCAACCCGAGCGCTGCCCGGAGCTCGGCGCCGGTGACCGTGTCCGACCCGCTGGTTCCGACCGCGAGGGCGGTCATGATCCGCCCCCCGTCCGCGCGCGCGATGTGCGAGAGCGTCGTGACGCTGCCGATCGACCCGGTGTACGGACGGAGACGATCGGTCAGCGTCGCCGTGTCGATGGTCACGGTCCATTCCTTCCACGGATTCGCAGTAGTCCACTCGCCGGGGTCGCACACCCCGGTCAGCCACGGGATCGCATACGCGGGGTTGCCCCCGTGCCACACGTCCTGCACGCTGTCCGAGTGGCCGCCGTCCGACGACGCGTAGAAGGCCTGGATCACGGCGCCTCGGTAGGTGACGATCTCGCCTCGCGACGCCGAGACGGCGGCGACCCATCGATGCCCGTCGGTTCCGGACTCCCGGTCGTACCCGATGTAGGTCTGATCCCCCGAACCGTCGGTGAGATGGCAGTTGCAGTCGGCCCGGATCCCGCGCTGACGGATCGCGTAGACCGCGTAGGATCGCGCGGCGACCGCCTGGGCTTCCATCGCCTGCATCGGCCACGAGGCGGGAACCTCACC
>DASWDB010000187.1:0-8969 GCA_036395715.1 Actinomycetota bacterium
GTCTCTGCGCGAGCGTCCTCGGGCAGGTACCGGGGAACGAGCCCCGTGAAGCCCGTCGTCCACGAGGCGCCGCCATCCTCCGTCATCCAAACGCCGGCCGCGGACACCCCGATCGCCAAACGCTGCGGGTCGCCCGGCCACGGGCAGATCGAATGCAAGGCGAGCCCACCGAACCCCGGCTGCCAGTCGCCGGCGATCCGCTCCTTCCACAGCGGTTCGTTCAGGCTCCAGGAGGCGCCTCCGTCCGTGCTCACGAAGAGCGCTGCCGGGGCGACGCCGGCGTACAACACCCCGTCGGCCTCTCCCGGCGTGATGACCCAGATCCGATCGACTGAGGTATCCGTGCCCTCCGGGAACGCGGGGCCCTTCGCGGCCTGCCACTCGCCGAGCGGATCGTCGGTCCACATCACCCGCGGCCCGAAGAAGCCGCTCGTCACGCTCGCGAAGTAGCGACCGGTTCGGGGGTCGCGGATGGCGAACTCGACGACGTCGCCCTCGAACGCCCGCGTCGCGACCGCGAACGTATCCGGTTCGTCGCCGCGGAGCACGAACAGCCCCTTCTTCGTTCCCACCAACAGCTCGCGCATGCCTCAGGACCCCCCTGTGATGGATGCGAGGACGTGGATCGTGTCGTCCGCACCGACCGTGGCGTCTTCCCGCACCCGTTCTCCGTTGAGGAAGACGTTGACATGCTGACGCACCCGGCCCTGGTCATCGAGGACCCACCCGGCCATCTTGGGCCAGGACGACTCGAGCGATCGGATCACCGCGCGGACGTCTGCCCCCTCGAGCCTGAGCTCGTGGTTCCCTCCCGCGAGGTCCTTCAGCGGTGCGCGCAGGATGACGACGGGCATCGCCACGAGCCTATCGCGAGCCGCCGTCATGCGTTCAGGGGCGGCGGCGTCCGGTACTCGAAATGCATCCCGTCCGGGATCAGGAACCTCCCGCCCCATCCGAATCCCCAGTGCTCGAAGATCTTCACGACCCCGCGGTTCATCGTGGGCCTCGAACCGTAGGGGTTCTCGGGCGCGTTGATATCGATCGCGGCCCCGTACGCGTGGTTCGACGGCGGGGCGGTCGTCGACCGCGCGACGGTCCGGGCCGCGTAGCAGCCAGAGTAGACGTGGATCGCTCCTCCCAGCCCCGCCGCCTCGACGTCGGTGAGGGCACCGATCAATGCGGGGAACAGCTGCTCGTTGCAGGTGACCGCGCCGAGGAGGGGGACGGTCCGCGTCTGGATGTGCGCGTCGTACCAGGCGGGATCCATGTTCAGGTACGCGGGGTCGTCGCTTCGTGGGTACGCGTCGAACTCGCCGAAGACCTTCTTCATGAGGACCGGTGGGTTCACGCCCGACGCCACCCGCACGAACCGCGTCCCACCCGGAGGCACCGTGCGCAGGTAGCTGTCCGGCGGCAACAGCGATCGAACGTCGTTCGTGAAATGCGCGAGCGTCATGCCCGGTTCGGCGAACGCCAGGAGGTAGCGTTCGTCCGTGATCCCCAGGCGCCTTCCGACGTCGCGGTTCACGAGCATCTCCGACCAACCGACCACGTCATCCGGAGCGACCGCGCCGACCTGGAGGGTGACGCCGCCGAAGGAGATCGAACCACCCGGACCGAGCCTGCGGAGCTCCGACGAGGTCCGGCCCAGGACGGCTTCGCCCTTGTCGAGCGCCGTCACGATCGCATCGCGTTGGGCCCGAGGGAGGAACGGAGCGTATCCCGTCGGGTCGACCGCGAAGGAGTCGAGCGGGATCTCGTACGGAGGCGTCGGCTGGTCGACGACAGCGCCGTTCTCGTCTTGGGAGGCGGTCATCCATCTCGTGTCGCCGGCGACAACGACCGTCCGGGTGAGCCCGTCCGCGCTCCGGATCTGGTCTCCGAACCCCTTCGGGAACCCGCCGGTCATCCAGGCGAGCCATGCGGGGACCGGCTGCGTCGAGGCCGCCGGCGAACCGGCCGAACGCGTCGTCGTCGCGTGGAAGGTTGGCCGCGGCGGCGCGGCGGTCTCGGCGCCCCTGGGCCAGAGAACCAGGATGAGCGCCAAGACGGAGACGCTCATCGCCGCCGTGAACGCCCGCCGGCGTCGAGCCTGTGCGCGGGTGACCCGTGTCATCGGGCTATGAGGCTACGACTCGTCAGCCGCGCGCGGGCCGGCTGACGGCCGGTCCTACGGCACCGGCGCCCCCGGCACACCCGCATCGAGCCAGAAGACGCCGGGTCCCGAGCCGGGCGGCAGCCCGAAGAGCTCCCCGATCGAGAAGTTCACCCCGAAGAGTTTCGTTCGCCCGCCACGAGCCGTGCCGAACGCGACGCTCGAGGGGAAGTCCAGCGGATCCCCGCTCGCGACGACATCGCTCGACCCATCAGGATGCACCTCCTCGATCGCGTTCTGGAGGTTCATCGCGATGAACGCGTCCCCGTGGACGTCCATCGCGACCCCGTCCGGGTTGTCGCCCGGCGGAAGGTTCGTGAGGAGCCTGATCGGACCGGGCTGGCCGCCGATCTTCGGGACCTGCAACACGGTTCGACGTTCGGTGTTGGTCACCGTGAAGACGCCGTGGCGGTACGCGATCCCGTTCGCCCCGAGGAAGAGCCCGAGGCTGCCGTCACCGGTCAACATCGGGTCCTGTAACCACACCTGCGCGCTCCCGCCCCAGGGGATCCGCCAGATGGCGCCCGTGGAGGAGTCGGTGACGTAGAGGTTTTCCTGTTTGTCGAAGGCGAGGCCGTTCGGCAACGCGATCGACTCGGTGCCGGGGAGACGGGTCGCGTTCCCGGTTCCGCGATCGAAGCGCCACACCCCGGCCGCGTCGGGGTTCGCCGATTGCACGGCCGCGTAGACGTTGCCGAACACGTCGATCGCGAGCCCGAGCATCCCGAAGTCACGACCCGGCACGATCCCGTCGACGTGTCCGAACGGCTGCGGCTGCGTCGACGCCGGCGGGATCCTCCAGAGATCCCCGAGCGGCGAGACGCTGACGTAGATCCCGCCGACGCGGTCGACCGCCATGCCTTCCGTGTTCTGGCCGGCCGACTCGTCGAACGACACGAGGACGTGGACGGTGGTCTGCGCTCGTGCCTGGACGGCGCCCATCGTGACGACGAGCAAGGATCCTGCGATCAACGAAGCCAGACCAGGGACGGACCGCGCACGCATGATCGACATGGTCTCCCCTCCCTCGGGGGTCATGGAGTTCCCTCGACCCTACGAAGGGTCACGGTTTCGGACAAGGGGTGGGGTCGGGCCCGGGCTCCGAGAAGTGTTTGGACATGGTTTGTTCCCTGTGGGGGTTTCGTGACCTGCCAGAAGGGCCGCGACTGCGCATGGACGTGCCCACTATCATCCGCGTCATCGATCCTGCAGGTTCCTCGTGGTTGCGCGTTCGAGCGTCTCATCGGTCGCTCATAGCGGTGATGACGGCGGTCGGCGTCGCATGTACGGGGCCCGCATCCCGGACCTTGGACGGTCCGATCGCGGTCGCGTCCACGCCTCCGGGGCCCGCGTCGAGCGTGGCGCCGGAGGCCGCCGCGCTCGCGGTCAGGTCGGCTGGGTACGGTCTGGTCGCACCCATCCAACGGAGCGTCGCGGTCTGGGACGGCAACACCATCTACATCGCCGGTGGACTCGACGCTGCCGATACCACCGTGGGTGGCGTCTTCTCGATGAACCCGACCTCGGGACGGCTGATCCCACTGGGTTCCCTCGCGCAGCCGGTGCACGATGCCGCGGCCGCCATGATCTCGGGCAAGCTCTACGTCTTCGCCGGCGGCGCGGGTGCCGGCACCGACACGGTGCAGGCCTTCGATCCTGCTACCGGAACGGGTATGGTCGTCGGCCACCTGCCCGTTGCCCTTTCGGATCTGGGCGCCACCCAGATAGGGAACGTCACCTACCTGGTCGGCGGGTACGACGGCACAAAGCCACGTTCCGAGATCTATGCCACCACGGACGGAACGACGTTCTCGACGATCGGACACCTCCCGGTCGGACTTCGCTATCCGGCGGTGACCGAGGTCGGCGGACGGCTGGTGATCGCCGGGGGACTGGCATGGAAGGGCCCGGTTAACGACGTGTACACCTTCGACCCGGCCTCCGGAACGACCACGTTGATGGCTCATCTTCCGGCTCCCGTCGCCCACGCGGCGGCGTTCACCCTCGGCGGGAGGATCTACGTGGTCGGCGGGCGAGACGCGTCCGACACGGCGCTCGCGAAGGCGAGCGAGGTCGACCCGAGCACGGGGCACGTCGAGGCGGAGCCCCCGTTGGGGCAGCCCGTCGCCGACGCCGCGGTCGCGGCCGGCCGCCGCACCTTGTTGATCGGCGGCTGGAACACCTCGACGTCGAGCAAGGTGCTCCTCGCGTCCCTGCGCGCCGAGACCGCGACGGCAACGTCGTCGGGACACGGTGCGTCGGCCCCGCCCCGGACCGACGGCAACGTCTACGCGGCGATCACGAAGGGGTTGCGTCCTTCCGTGAAGAACGATCCCTCCTTCGTCTACGTGCCGAACGGCGTGCCGGGGACGGTCGAGGTGATCGACCCGAAGACCTTCCGCATCGTGCGGACGATCGATCTTGGGTACCGGTCGTTCCCCGAACACGTAACGCCCTCGTGGAACATGCGCTGGCTCTACGTTGACGTCGACGGGACCAGCGAGCTGGCGGTGATCGACCCCCGCACGGGCAAGCTGGTGCGGATCATCCACGGGGTCGAGCACCCGTACAACCTGTACTTCACGCCCGACGGCTCGAAGGCGATCGACGTCGCGGAGTACTACGACCGTCTGGACTTCATGGATCCCCACACGTGGAAGCTGATCAAGCCGCTCACGATGCCGTGCAACGGACCGGACCACCTGGACTTCTCGGCGGATGGTTCGTACCTGTTGATCGGTTGCGAGTTCGACGGAACGGTCGTGAAGGTCGCCCTCAAGACCATGAAGGTCGTGGGAACGATCCATGTGGGCGGCCTCCCCGTCGACGTCAAGCTCTCGCCGAACGGGAAGGTCTTCTTCGTCGCGAACCAGGGGTTCGGCGGCGTCTCGGTCGTCGACCCCGTAACGATGAAGGTGCGCGGCTTCATCCCGACGGGGAACGGCGCCCACGGGATGGCCGTCAGCCGGGACACGACCAAGCTCTACGTGACGAACCGGCTCGCCGGAACGATCTCGGTGATCGACTTCTCCACGCGGAAGGTGGTGCACACGTGGAACGTCGGCGGAAGCCCGGACATGGTGCAGGTCAGTCCGAACGGGTCGCAGCTGTGGGTCTCCAACCGCTACGGCACGACGGTCGAGGCGATCTCCACCACTGATGGCCACGTGATCCGGCGGATCGAGGTCGGAGGCGATCCGCACGGGCTCGCGTACTTCCCGCAACCGGGTCGGTTCAGCCTCGGCCACAACGGCGTCTATCGCTAGCGCTAATCCCCCGACAAGACCGGCGGATGGGCCGGTCTGGGGATGGTTCCGGCCTCGGTTCCGAGGATAGGGTTGCGTGGTCGGAGCGAACGCCCTTCTCTCCTCCTCCCGACGATCCCCCTCGTTCCTTCCCCTAGTACGTGGCTGGCTCGCACGCGAAAGGAACGGCGATGGACGACGTCGCACGGGTGATCCTTGCGATCGGCTCGCAGGAGGTCGCCGAGGAGGTGCTCCATCTCCTCGATCGCAGCGGTCGCGCGCGCGTCGTCGCGACCGCTGCGGACGGCCGGCAGCTCGCGGAGGCGGTCCGGCAGCTCGAGCCGGACGCCGTGGTCGCGGAACCGGCGATCGCAGCGGCCGGCGTGGGGAGCGCCGCGCTCCTCGCCCTCGCGACCCGTGAGTCGGTCGCGTCGCTCCGCGCCGCGATCGGCGCGGGGGCTCAAGGGTTCTTCGTGTGGCCGCAGGAGCGTCAGGCGCTCCTGCAACGGGTGCTCGCGCTCGCCGCCGCGCGCCGCGTGCCCGAGCGCCGCGCGATCGTCGTGGCCGTGCACGCGGCGCGCGGCGGCGCCGGGTGCACCTTCGTCGCCACGCATCTCGCCCAGGCCGTCGTGCGGCGCGGCGCTACATGTCTGCTCATGGAATGCGACCCGGTGTTCGCCGATCTGACGCAAGCGCTCGGGTTCGCCGACGAGGACGTGCGCACCCTCGCAGATCTCGTTCCGGTCGGCGACGAGCTCACGGTCGAGCACCTCGATGGGATCCGCGTCCATCACGATGCAGGGTTCGACGCCGTGCTCGGCTGCGAGGCGACGCAGGTGGATGCCGTGGAGACCGGCCTCCTGCGGATCGCCGTCGGTCTGGCGGCGGCCTCGGCGGATGTCGTGATCGCGCACGTCCCTCGCCAGCTCTCGTCGCTCACGCGGTGGTGCGTGGAGCAATCCGATCACGTGATCGAAGTCGTGTCGCTCGACGTTCTCTCGTTCCGCGCCACGTCGCGCGCGCTCGAGGTTCTGTCTCCGCTCGGCGTAGACCGTCGTGTCGGCGTCGTCGTCAACCGTGCCGCTCGGAGCGAGATCACGCCCAGCGACGTGCGTCGTGTGTTCGATCGTGAACCGCTCGTGGTCGTTCCGTTCGACGGCGCCGTTGCTCGTCTCCAGGACCACGGCCGTCTGTCGCCTCCACGCGGCCGCATCGGTCGCGCGTTCGACCGACTCGCGGGACACGTTCTGGAGACACCCACCGAGGCCGTCGAGGTCGCCTCATGAACCGGGACACGTTGACGCTGGTGCGCCGCGAGCTCCGGGACCAGCTCCGGCAACGGGTCGATGCACGCGGGCTCGCGGCCGCGCCGCCGACCGAGCGGCGGTTGCGTGTCCGCGAGGAAGCGATGTCCGTGCTGCGCGAACGCGGCGCGATCCTGCCGGCACGCGACCTCGCGCGTGTGGTGAACGAGGTTTCCGATGACGTCGTCGGGTTCGGACCCATCGAGTTCCTGTTGAAGGATCCGTCGGTGACCGAGGTGATGGTCAACGGACCGGACGACGTATTCGTGGAGCGGGAGGGGCGGATCGAGAGGATGCCGGATCGGTTATTCGAGGGGGAGGAGCCGGTCCTTCATCTGATCGAGCGTATCGTCGGGCCGCTGGGTCTTCGGGTCGACCAAGCGTCACCTTGGGTGGACGCGCGACTTCCGGATGGTTCCCGGGTCCATGCGATCGTTCCGCCTCTCTCGCTCCGCGGTCCCGTGCTGACGATCCGCCGGTTCTCGCAAGTGGCGATCGAGGCGCGGGATCTCCTGAGCACCTGCAGCGTCGGGCCACGCGCGCTTCGGTTCCTCGCGGCGTGTGTCCGGGGCCGCGCCACCATGGTGATCAGCGGTGGCGCGGGGAGCGGCAAGACGACGTTCCTCGGCGTGTTGTCGGGCTTCATCCCCGACGAGGAGCGGTTGATCACGATCGAGGATGCCGCTGAGCTCCGACTCGCGAAGCCGCATGTTGTCTCGCTGGAGGCACGCCCGGCGAACGTCGAGGGTCGTGGTGAGATCACCGTCCGTCATCTGGTGCGCAACGCGCTTCGCATGCGTCCCGACCGGATCATCGTCGGAGAGGTCCGCGGTGGCGAGGCTCTCGACATGCTCCAAGCGATGAACACGGGCCACGAAGGCAGCCTCAGCACGGCGCACGCGAACTCGTCGCGCCACCTGCTGTGGCGCCTCGAAACGATGGCGATGATGTCCGATGTCGCCTTGCCTGCCGCGCACATCCGCTCGCAGGTGGCGGGGGCGATCGACGTCATCGTCCAGCTCGCCCGTCTCCGTGATGGGCGACGCGTCGTCTGGGAAGTGGCGGTCGTCGAGGGAACGCGTCGCGGTGAGCCGGTGGTGGAGCCCGTCTTCCGGTTCCGTCCTCGCGAGGGCGGTGCCGGGCGCTTCAGCGCGAGCGGGATGATTCCGGCGATCGTCGACGTCCTGCGTCAGCGCGGCGAGGACGTCGAGGATGAGCTGTTCGCCGTTGGAGAGGACGCCCGGTGAACGGCTTGGCGGTCGGGATCCTCGGTGTCGCGGCGCTCTGCGCGGATCGGGCCGCCCGCGCCGCGAGCCGCGGCGAGATCCTGGGTCGTGCCCACCGACTGAGCGCATCCCCCCGTGACCGCCTGACGGGGATCCATATCGAGGCGCGCACGGCCGTTCCCATGCTCGTGATCGGGTGTGCCGGATCCGTGGTGGCCGGCCCCCTCGGCGGGCTCATCGGGTTGGCTGGGACCCTCGCCGCTCTCCGGATCCGGGGGCGTCGAAGCCGAAGGAGCCTCGTGGATCGTCGGGACGAACAGCTCGCCGACGCGATCGGCGCGTTGACGGCGGCCGTTCGCTCGGGCATGTCCGTGCCGCAGGCGATCGCGTATGCGATGCGCGAGGCCGGATCGGCCATCGCGGAAGAGCTGACGCGGGTGGTCGCCGACATCGAGGTCGGGGTCCCGCTCAGTGAGGCGATCGACGCGTGGGCCGAACGGAGCCAGAGTCCCGACGTCCAGCTCGTAGCCGGCGCGTTGGATCTTCATCGTCGGAGCGGGGGCGATCTTCCCGCCGTCCTCGATCAGGTGGCGGCGACGATCCGGGAGCGCGTCGCGGTCGGACGAGAGGTCCGCGCGCTCACGGCCCAGGCGCGCCTCTCTGGGTGGATCCTCGGGGTGCTGCCGATCGGCTTCTTCGGCTTCCTCTGGCTGACGTCGCGACACGACATCGAGGGCGCGCTCGGGACCCCTGCCGGTCTCGCGTCCGTACTCCTGGGGCTCGGACTGGAGGTCGGAGCGTTCTTCTGGATCCGTGCATTGCTGGAGGTGACGTGACATGCCGGTCGTTGCCGGTGCACTGGCGGCTGCCGCCGTGCTCTCGATCTTCGGTGCGTTCCGGCCGAGGCGCAGATCGGTTGCGATGATCCCGGTAGACGACGCCCGAGGTCCAGCCGACCGGGGACGTCGAGCGACCCGACGACGAGCCCGGCGGGTCGAGGGCGAGGTTCCGCAGCTCCTCGACCTGCTCGCCGCAGGAT
>DASWDB010000188.1:0-7879 GCA_036395715.1 Actinomycetota bacterium
CACGCACGCCCCCGGATCCGGGATCGGGCTCACCCTCGTGGCGCGGTTCGCGGAGCTGCATGGGGGCAGGGCTTGGGCCGAGGAGCGAGAGGGCGGCGGCGCATCGTTCCTGGTCTGGCTCCCGTCGGGGATCGCTCCGGAGCCGCAGGAGGCACTCTTCGCACCTGGCTAGACTCTGGTGGATGGCCGAACTCCCGGAGGAGCTGCGCAATCGCCCGCCCCGGCCCACCGGCCAGGAGCCGACGGCGACGCTCACCTTGGATGCGTATACCCGGCTCCGCGCGGAGCTGGACGAGCTAACGACCTCGGGACGCGAGGCGATCGCGGAGCGCATCAAGGCCGCGCGGGAGCATGGCGACATCCGCGAGAACGCCGAGTATGACGCCGCGAAGAACGAGCAGGGGCTCATGGAGGCGCGCATCCGCAGCATCCAAGCGATGCTGCGCGATCCCGAGATCGTCGAGGCGCCGTCGTCCGCCGACGAGGTCGGTCCCGGGATGCTCGTCACCGTCAAGCCGCTCGACCTCGAGGAAGAGGACGAGACCTACCTGCTCGCGGAACACGCCGAGGAGAAGGCGTCGGGGGCTCGAACCGTCACGACATCGTCCCCGTTCGGATCTGCCCTCATGGGCGCGTCCGAAGGGGACGAGGTCGCCTACGAGGCCCCGGGAGGAACGTTCCGCTACCGGGTCGTCTCGTTCGAGCCCGTCTCCGGCTGAGCCGGTCATGACGGTTCACGGACGAGATCGCGGGCAGCAGGTCCGGGAGGCGCCTCGCGTGCGGGACATGCCCGCGCCGAGGAAGAACGAGAGCGCGGCCGGGGGCGCCATGCAGCGCGTCTTCGCGTGGCCGTACCGGGGCATCCTTGCGTTCCTCATCTGGACGGGGGTGCGCCCGTGGCAGCTGACCTTGCTTTCCCTCGCGCTCAACGTCGTCACGGGTGTGCTGATCGTCGCCGGCGAGTGGTTCGCGGCAGGTGGTGTCCTCGTCTTCGCCGGGGCCTGCGACGTCTTCGACGGCTCCGTCGCCCGACACCGCGGCGAGGCGAAGCGGGCGGGCGCCTTCATGGACTCCGTCCTCGACCGGGTGTCCGACATGATCCTGTTCTCGTGCCTGTTCTGGCGTCTGGCAGCCGACGGGAACGGCCTCGAAGCGGCGCTCGCGCTGGTCACGCTTGTCGTGAGCCTCGTGGTCAGCCACATCCGCGCGGAGGCCGAGGCGGCCGGTGTGCTGCTGAGCGAGGGGCTGTTCCAGCGGCTCGAACGGGTGCTGGCGCTGATCGTCGGGTTACTGATCCCCGGGGCGATGCTGCCGGTCCTCGTGCTCCTTTCCGTCCTCGGGACGGTGACGGTCATCCAGCGCGTCTTCTCCGCGCTCCGAGGCGCCTGATGACCGAGTTCGTCCGGGTCGGCGCGCTCGCGGAGATCCCGGAGGGCGAGCTGCGCGCATACGACGTCCCCGCCGGCCGCGTCGTGGTGACGCACGACGAGCGACGCTTGTTCGCGGTCAGCGAGATGTGTACGGGCCACGGGTGCGCGCTCGCCGACGGCACGTTCGACGATCGCTCGGACCGGCTCCTCTGCGGCGCGTGCGAGAGCGTGTTCGACGCCGAGACCGGCGAGCCCCTAGAGGGCCCGGCCCGTGATCCGCTGGCGGTCTTCACGGCTCGCGAGGTCGACGGCTGGGTCGAGATCTCGGCCGAGCCGGCCGGCTAGGTCGACTTCCCTCGCCGACGGGCGGGGCGGTAGGCTCGGCGTCGTCCCCCACAGGAGGTCACCCCATGTTGGAGCCCACCCGGTTCGACCTTTCGCAGGATCGCCTGCCGACCGCGTGGTTCAACATCATGCCCTCGCTCGTCCAGGCCGGGGTCCAACCGTTGCCGCCCCTGCACCCCGGAACGAAGGAGCCCGTCACACCGGACCTGCTGGCGCCGCTGTTTCCCGAGGCGCTGATCATGCAGGAGGTCGCGACCGACGAGTGGATCGACATCCCCGGCGGCATCCTCGACGTCTACCGGCTCTGGCGGCCTTCGCCGTTGCATCGGGCCGTCCGTCTGGAGCAGGTGCTCCAGACGCCGGCACGGATCTACTACAAGTACGAGGGGGTCTCGCCGGCCGGGTCGCACAAGCCGAACACCGCGGTCGCCCAGGCCTTCTACAACAAGGAGGCCGGCACGAAGCGGATCGCCACCGAGACGGGCGCCGGGCAGTGGGGCTCTGCCCTCTCGATGGCGTGCTCGTTCTTCGGGATCGGGTGCCAGGTCTTCATGGTGAGGGCCTCGTACGAGCAGAAGCCGTACCGCCGGATCTTCATGGAGACCTTCGGGGCCGAGGTGATCCCGTCCCCATCGCCCACCACCCAGGCCGGCAAGGCGATCCTCGAGGCGCACCCCGACTCGACCGGGTCGCTCGGCATCGCGATCAGCGAAGCGGTCGAGGTGGCGGCCACCTCCAACGGCGCGGTGAAGTACTCGCTCGGTTCGGTGCTGAACCACGTCCTGCTGCACCAGACCGTGATCGGCCTCGAGGCGAAGGAGCAGATGAAGCTCGCGGGCGAGAGCGATCCGCACGTCGTGATCGGGTGCGTCGGCGGCGGCTCGAGTTACGCGGGGCTCGCCTATCCGTTCATCGCGGACCGGCTCGCCGGGCGGACGCAGACGAGGTTCATCGCGACCGAGCCGGCGGCCTGTCCGACCCTGACGAAGGGGCGGTTCGCGTACGACCTCGCCGACGCGGCCGGGATGACGCCGCTGCTGCCGATGTACACGCTCGGTCACACGTTCGTGCCGGAGCCGGTGCACGCCGGAGGCCTCCGGTACCACGGCGATTCGCCCTCGCTCTCGTTGTTGGTGAAGCACGGGCACATGGAGGCTCGTGCCTACACGCAGAACGAGGTGTTCGATGCCGCGGTCCGGTTCGCGCACGCCGAGGGCATCATCCCCGCGCCCGAGTCCGCCCACGGGCTGAAGGCCGTGATCGAGGAGGCCGACGCCGCGCGCGAGGCCGACGAGGAGCGCGTGATCCTGGTGAACCTGTCGGGACACGGGTACTTCGACATGCAGGCATATGACGACTACCTCAACGGCCGGCTGCCGGACTTCGAGTTCGATCCGGCAGCGGAGGACGCAGCGCTCGCCGGGCTTCCCGACGCGCCCTCGCTCGGCGGGTGATGGACCGCAAGGAGGAGCTGCTCCGGATCGAGCGGGAACGCTGGATCGCGTTCTCCGATCTCGTCGGTCGCGTCCCGTCCGACCGCTTCGAGGAGCCGACGCTGAATAGCGACGGCTGGTCGCTGAAGGACTTGCTCTGGCACATGGCGTCCTGGGACCGAGAAGCCACCCGCGCGTTGGAGCAGGTCCGTGTGGGCACCTACGAAGACGGTGACTGGGGCACCGAGGAGAAGAACGAACGGTTCCTGACCGAAGGCCGGGCCACCGACCTGGCGACCGTCCGAGCCGAGTGGCTCGCGTCGCGGGAGCGGGTCCTCGCCGAGATGGCCGCGGCGCCCGAGGTCTCTGCACCGGTCGAGGAGTGGTTTTCGGAATCCGCGTACAAGCACCTCGAGGACCATGCCCCGGAGCTCACGAGGTTCGTCGAACGGCTGACGTGATCCCTGTGGGGAAGGGCGATCTGGTGGAGGTCCGCCGGCTCGCGCCGGCGGACCTCGGAGCGTTCCAGGCCGCGATGCCGGCGTGGAACGCCCATGAGTACGCCGGGCGGATCGGGTTTCAGGAGCGCGGTCTCGCCGTCCAGCTCGTGGCCTGGGTGGGCACCCAGCCGGCCGGCCGCGCGATGGTGGTGTTTCCCGGTCATCCGGAGTGGTCACCGTCGGCATATCGCGAGGGATGTCCCGAGGTGCGTGACCTCGGTGTCGCACCGGCGTGGCGCCGTCGCGGGATCGCGACGGCGCTCGTCGCGGCCGCCGAGCGCGAGACGCGCTCGGCGGGCTTCGCCCGGTTGGGGTTGGGTGTTGGCATGGACGACGACTACGCCGCGGCCCGTTCGCTCTATGAACGGCTCGGGTACGTGTTCGCGCACGGACCATTCGTCCAGGCGGCCCGGCTCGAGACGGATGATGGCGAGGCGCTCCCCGTCGCGGGGGTATGCACGTACCTGGTGAAAGAGCTCCCCGAGTGCTGCCACACGGTTAGCCCTCGTAGGTTCTCGGATCCAGCCGGAACTGCTGCGTGGCGAACTGGGCGATCGAGCGCATCAAGATCGTGTACCCGTCCGCGTTGAAATGCACGCCGTCATCCGCACGGACGAGCGTGAGCTGTTTGCCGTCGCGGTAATAGGCGGTATAACCACCCCCCGGCGCGGCGAACGTGTCCCACGTGTCGAAGTAGGCCACGTTCGGGAGCTCGTCGGCGACCGCTTGGAACGCTCCGTTCTGTCGCTCGATGAAGTCCCAGCGCCTGGTGTCGCGCGGGTTCGGCAGCCCGACCCAGATCACATGTCCGCCGGCGGACGTCGCGAGCCTGGCGAACGAGCGGACGCGCTGTTCGTATGCGGGAGGGAAGTCGCCGGTTCCGACCTGGGCAACCAGCTGGCCACCGGGCGTCACCAGGGACTGGGCGTCGTTCTCGCCCAGCATCACGATCGTCAGATCGGGACGGGAACGGTCGACGATGAGCCGCATCTGCGCGGGCCAGTTGAAGTAGTCGGGGCGAGCGAGCCCTGTTGAGATCCGGCCTTGCTTGACGACGTCGACGAGGGACGGCTTGAACACGCGTTCGGCGAAGGACCCAACCCCCTGGGCCAACGAGTCCCCGACGACGACCACGCGCAGGGGCTTGGCGGAGGTGGGCACGCGGATGTCCGTGTCTCGCCGCGGGTGCCGAGGATGTACCGGTGCGGGAACGCTCGGCAACGGGTCCACGTCGCTGCCGCCTCCGACCGCCTCGTTCGGCTGGCGACCGAGTGCCTGCGTCGCGTTGTCGATCAAGCGGGTGAGCCCCACGCGGTCTTCCACCCAAACGATGGGGTCCAAGACGGCGAGCGAGACCGTCCGCCGGAGACCCGCCGGCTGCGCCTCGGACGATCGCTTCAGCTCGGGCGCATACAGCAGGCCCCACAGGACGATGCCGACGAGGAGCGCCACGAGGACCCGCCCCGCGGGCATGCCGCGGCGGCCCGGAGGCGGCCGGTCGGTCGGGTCGTCCGGTCGCTCGTGCTTCGGCGCCGTGCGTTCCTGGATATCGGTGGTCATCTCAGAACTGGAAGTAGATGAAGGGCGCGACGCCGCGGGGTCCGAGCGTCGTTATCAGGAAGAGTACGACCGCGACCGTGACGCCCAGCGGGACCGGGCGAAGCCGGGAGAGGGACGCCTTGAGGCGTTCGGCCGGCCGATGAGGGACGAACTGGGTCACGAGCCCGGCGAAGATCGCGAGCAGGACGGGAGTCGTGACGAGAGGCGACGGGAGCCCCCAGGCGGTCACGGTGCGCGCCAACAACGCGAGCGCGGTCGCGACCGAGTCCGCACGGAAGAGCGTCCAGGCGACGCAGACGAGCGTGAAGGTCGCGAGCCGCTGCATCCAATGGACGACGGCCGTGTCCGGCGCCTCGGCGAGCTGCCCGGCCTCGCGTTTGCCTTCCTTCCAATGCCCCACCGCCAGATAGGCCCCGTGCAGACCGCCCCACACGACGAAGTGCCATGCCGCGCCGTGCCAGAGTCCGCCGAGGAGCATCGTGATCATCAGGTTCACGTACGTGCGCGTCGTCCCCTTCCGGCTGCCGCCGAGCGGGATGTAGAGGTAGTCGCGGAGCCATCGCGACAGCGTCATGTGCCAGCGCCGCCAGAACTCCTGCACGGAACGCGCGCTGTACGGACGGTCGAAGTTCTGGGGGAACCGGAAGCCGAGCAGCTTCGCGACCCCGATCGCGATATCCGTGTACCCGCTGAAGTCGCAGTAGATCTGGACCGCGTAGGCCACGATCCCGATGATCGCCTCGGGCGAGCTATGCCGAGAAGGATCGCCGAAGACGGGATCGACGATGGCCCCCGCGAGGTAGTTGGCGATCACCACCTTCTTGAACAAGCCACCGAGGATCAGCCACATCGCGCCTGCGACGTCGATGTGTCGGGGGTCGCGCCGAACATCGATCTGGGGGATGAGCTCGTTCGGGCGCACGATCGGGCCGGCCACGAGGTGGGGGAAGAAGGAGAGGTAGAGGAACAGATCGATCCAGCTCGCGACCTCGAAGTCGCCGCGGTAGATGTCGACGACGTAGGCGATCGCCATGAACGTGTAGAAGGAGACCCCCACCGGCAACACGACCTGGATCAGGGGCGGAGCGACGTGGAGCCCGAGGGTGGTGGCGGCGTTCGTGGCGTTGACGGTGAAGAAGCCGTAGTACTTGAAGTACAGGAGGGGCGCGATCGTTGCTGCGACGCCGAGCGCCAGGGCGACGTTGCGACGTCTCGGCCGGCGTTGCTGATCCACGGCGATCGCCGAGACCTGCGTGATGAGGGACACGGCCGCAAGGAGGAAGACGTACCGCCAGTTCCACCAGCCGTAGAAGACGTAGCTCGCCGCGATCATGAACGGCTTCCACATCCGGGGGTTGTGGTTCAGCCACCAGTGGCCCAGGAAGACCAGGCAGAAGAAGATCGCGAAGTCCGTCGTGGGGAAGAGCATCGCGACCCGGATGCTACGCCACGCCTCGGACGCGGACCGGAGCGTGGGCGAAGCTCAGGCTCGCTGCAGCGCAGTCAGGCGTCGTTCCAAGAAGCGACGTTCCGCGTCGTTCGTCGCCAGGTCCAGAGCGCGTCGGTACGCCTCGACCGCGTCGTCGGTTCGACCGGCACGCCGGAGGAGGTCGGCCTTCGCGGAATGGAACAGGTGGTAGCGATCCAGGTCCGGCTGCAGCGGCTCGAGCATCCGAAGGCCGCTGTCCGGACCGTCGGCCATCGCGACGGCCGCGGCTCGGTTGAGCTCGATCACCGGTGATGGCTGGAGGGTCGCCAACCGACCGTAGAGGTTTGCGATCTCGGGCCAGTCCGTGTCTTCGGGCCGCGGCGCGCGGGCATGGCACGCGGCGATCTCGGCCTGCAGGCGATATGCGCCCGGGCGCCGCGGCCCCTCGGACAGTACGGACAGCCCTTCGTCGATCATGGTGTGATCCCACCGGGAGCGATCCTGGTCCTCGAGCAAGACGATGTCGCCCATGTCGTCCGTTCGGGCGGCACGACGCGCGTGCTGGAGCAGCATGAGGGCGAGCAGGGCGCGGACGTCTTCATCCCCTGGGAGGAGCCGGTCGACGAGCCGCGCCAACCTGATCGCCTCGTCGCCCATCTCCGCCCGGAGCAGTTCGCCCTCGGTCGCCGCGTACCCCTCGTTGAACACCAGGTACAGCACCGCGAGCACGCCGTCGAGACGCTCCGGCAGGAGCTCACGGGGCGGCACGCGGTAGGGGATCGCGGCGTCGCGGATCTTGCGCTTCGCACGGGTGAGTCGTTGCCCGAGGGTCGGCTCCGGGACCAAGAACGCGCGCGCGATCTCGCGGGTCGACAACCCGGCGACCGTCCGGAGCGTGAGCGCGACGCGCGCCTCCATCGCGAGCGCCGGGTGGCAGCAGGTGAACAGGAGTCGGAGACGGTCGTCCGGGATCTCGTGCACGTCCACTCCGATCGACTCGAGCTCGGCGATCTGCGTGGCCGATTCGGTCTTCGCCCGGCCGACGCGCTCCCGCCGGAGCTTGTCGATCGCGCGGTTGCGGGCCGTCGTCACGATCCAGGCCTCGGGGTTGTCCGGCACACCACGGCTCGGCCAGGTACGCAGAGCGACCTCGAAGGCGTCCTGGACCGCTTCCTCCGCGAGATCGAAGTCGCCCGTGACGCGGATCAGGGCGGCCACCGCTCGACCGGAGCCCTGGCGGAA
>DASWDB010000189.1:0-9130 GCA_036395715.1 Actinomycetota bacterium
CGCCCGCGAGCTCGCGCTCCCCCACGATCGCCGCGAACGCCGCCCCTGCATGATCGGCCATCTTGAGCTGCGCCTTCAGCGGCCGATCCTCGTACGAACGCTCCGCCGGCACGCCGGCGTCACGGAGCTCGTCGACCAACCGGCGGGCCGCCGCGCGCGCGTCGCCCTCCCCCACCGCGACCACGAAGCACCGTGACGCACGGGCGGGCGGCCGCGGGACACCCTCGCGGTCCATCGCCAGTGCGACGCGATCGAGACCGAGGGCGAACCCGACGCCGGGAGCCGGCGGACCGCCGAGGGTCTCGGCCAGCCCGTCGTACCGGCCGCCCGCGTTGAACGCCGCCGCCTGCACGGACGCCTCGTTCGTCGAGATCCACTCGAACGCGGTGCGGGTGTAGTAGTCGAGGCCGCGGACGAGCCGCGGATCGAGCCGGTAGGGAACGCCCGCCCCGTCGAGCCCGGCCCGAACAGCGCCGAAGTGCTCCGCACACGGCCCGCACAACCGATCCGCGATCGTCGGTGCGGCGAGGACGAAGTCCTTCCGGCCGTCCACCTTGCAGTCGAAGACGCGGAGCGGATTCTTCCCGAGCCGCACGCGGCAATCCTCGTCGAGCTGATCGAGGTACGGCTCGAAGTAGCGGATCAACTCCTCGCGGTAGGCGGGTCGGCACTGCGAGTCCCCGATCGAATTCAGGTGCAGCTCGTACTCCTGGAGCCCACGCTCCCGAGCGAACCGCTCGCCGAGCATCACGACCTCGACGTCGGCTTCAGGGCCGGCGACACCGACGATCTCGATCCCGAACTGGCGGAACTCCCGCAACCGCCCCGCCTGCGGCCGGCCGTGGCGGAAATGGCGCCCGACGTAGTAGGTCTTGAACGGTGTCGGGAGGTCGTGTGCGTGCGCGAGGTAGGCCCGCACGACCCCGGCCGTGCTCTCCGGCCGGAGCGTGACCGACCGCCCGCCCTTGTCCTGGAACGTGTACATCTCCTTCGTGACGACGTCGGACGTGTCCCCGGAGGTGCGCGCGTAGAGCTCCGTGTGCTCGAAGGTCGGCGTCTCGAGGTAGCGGAACCCGAACAGACGCGCCGTCGCGTGGGAGGCGTCGTACAGGGCCAGCAACCGATCGGCATCGTCGAGCAGGACATCCTGCGTGCCGCGGGGCGGCTGGAACGACATCAGCCCGGCTCCCGCAGGTAGGGGTTGGTCGCACGCTCACGACCGACGGTCGTCTCGGGACCGTGACCGGGAAGGACACGCAGACCGTCGGGAAGGGTGAGGAAGCGCGCGAGGCTCCGCCGCATCTGCGCCGGATCCGAGTTCGCGAAGTCCGACCGTCCGATCGAACCCGCGAAGACCAGATCGCCCGAGAACACCAGTGCATCGCCGTCCACGCGGAAGATGCAGTGACCCGGCGTGTGGCCGGGTGTGTGCCAGACCTCGACGTCGATGCCCCCGAGCCCGAGGACGTCGCCGTCTTCGAACGAACGGAGATCCTTGACGGGCTCCAACGGGTTGGGGGACGCATCCCGCCGCCATGCCGCGGGATCCGTGAACGCGAGGGCGTCCGCCGGGTGGCAGAACACCGGGATGTCGTCTCCGGCGAAGGTGCCGGCGGCTCCCGCGTGGTCCAGGTGCGCGTGCGTGAGCAGCACGGCGACGGGCGTCTTGTCCGCCGCGGCCAGCAGCGTGTGCACCGCGTCCGGTTCGAAGCCCGGGTCGACGACGATGGCTCGGTCGGTGTCGTCGGCGGCGAGGAGCCAGCAGTCCGTCCCGTAGGGGTTGCGATCGAAGACGTCGAGGTACATTGGGTGGTCATGCTACCGGAGGGGTCAGCGCGGTCCGCGGGCCGCGCTCAGTGCACGACGGCCTCGACCTCGACCTCCACCTTCCAGCGCGGATCGAGGAAGCCGGCGACGACGATCATCGTCGACGCTGGGCGCACGTCCCCGAAGACCGACCCGTGGACCGCACCGATCGCTCCGGCGTCGGCGACGTCGACGAGGTACATCCTCGTCCGCACGACGTCCGGAACCGTCGCGCCGGCCTCGGCCAGCGCTCGGGCGACGATCTCGAAGCACCGGCGCGCCTGCGCCGCCGGATCGGGGTCGACGCTGCCGTCCGGCATGATCGGCGCGGTGCCCGACACCACCACGCGATCGCCGACCCGGACGGCGCGGCTGAACCCGATCGTCGCTTCGTACGGAGAACCCGATGAGACGCGCCGCCGGTCATCCTCCGTCACGACGCCTCCGCATCGAACCACATCGTGAAGGGCCCGTCGTTCACCAGCTCCACCTCCATCTCGGCCCCGAACACGCCGCGACCGACCTTCAGGCCACGCGCCTCCAGCGCCCCCGCGAACGCCTCCACGAGCTCGGCCGCCTCGGACGGATCGGCAGCGTTGACGAATGACGGCCGCCGACCCTTGCGGGGATCGGCGTACAGCGTGAACTGGGATACGACGAGGGCCTCGCCGTCCACATCCGCGATCGACAGGTTGGTCTTGCCGTCGGCGTCGCGGAAGATCCTCAGGCCGACGATCTTGTCCGCGAGCCGCTCGATCTGCGACGCCTCGTCCCCACGCCCAACGCCCACGAGCAGGAGGTACCCGATACCGATCGAGGACGTCACCTCGCCGTCGACCGAGACCGCAGCGCGAGCGACCCGCTGCACCAAGACGCGCATCTAGCTCGGGACCACGCGGTACGCGTCGTAGACGCTCTCGACGCGCTTGACCGACGCGAGCAAGGAGGACAGGTGCGTGATGTCCGCGAGCTCGAAACTGAACCGGAGCCTCGTGATGCGGTCGCGTCCGGTCGTGGAGTTGGCCGACAGGATGTTCACGTGTTGATCCGAGAGCATCGTGGCGATGTCGGACAGGAGGCGGGTGCGGTCGAGCGCCTCGACCTGGATCGCCACGACGAACGACGTGGACTTCCCCTCCGCCCACGAGACCTCGATCATCCGCTCCGGTTCACGCCGGAGGGTCTTGACGTTCGGGCAGTCGGCGCGGTGGACCGAAACACCCTGTCCTCGCGTCACGAATCCGACGATCTGATCGCCCGGCACCGGCGTGCAGCACCGACCGAGCCGCACCCAGACGTCGCCAAGCCCCTTGACCATGACGCCCTTCGCGACATCGGGCTGCCTGATACGGACGGGCCGCGCGAGCGGAACATCGGTGACGTCTTCCTCCGCGCTGCCACTGAGCTGTCGCGACAACCGGGCGACGACCGATTGCGGCGACACGCGCCCTTCCCCGACCGCGACGTACAGCGCATCGAGGTCGGGCTGTTTCAGATCGGCGGCGACCTGCTCGAGCGCCTCCTCGGTGGTCAGCCGCTTGAACGAGAGGTTCTGCTTGCGCATCTGCCGCTGGAGGAGGTCCTTCCCCTGGTCGAGCGCGTCCTCGCGCCGCCCCCGTGCGAACCATTGCCGGATCTTGTTCCGAGCGCGCGGGGTCGCCACGAACTGCAGCCAATCTTGCGACGGCCCCTCCCCTTGCGCCCTCGAGGTGAGGATGTCCACCGAGTCGCCGGTCCGAAGCTCGTAGTCGAGCGGGACGAGCTTGCCGTTCACCTTCGCGCCGATCGTCCGGTGCCCGACCTCGGTGTGGATCGTGTACGAGAAGTCGACCGGCGTCGCACCCTGGGGCAGGTTGACGACGTCGCCCTTCGGCGTGAAAACGAAGACCCGTCCACCGGACAGGTCGATCCGCAGGCCCTCCATGAACTCCCGCGGATCGGCCATGTCCTTGAGCCAGTCCATCATCTGTCCGAGCCACGCGAGGTCGGCGGTGTCCTTCGATTGCTTCCCGCCTTCCTTGTACCGCCAGTGTGCAGCGATGCCGTACTGCGCGGTGCGGTGCATGTCCAGGGTGCGGATCTGGATCTCGAGCGGCGTCCCGTTCGGTCCGACGACCGTGGTGTGCAACGACTGGTACATGTTCGACTTGGGCATCGCGACGTAATCCTTGAACCGCCCGGGGATCGGCTTCCACAACGAATGGACCGCACCGAGGGCCGCGTAGCAATCCCGGAGCGAGCTGGCGAGGATCCGGATCCCGACCAGGTCGTAGATGTCCTCGAACTCCTTGCCGCGGATCACCATCTTCTCGTAGATCGAGTACAAGTGCTTCGGACGACCCTCGACGTCCGCCTTGACGCCGAGCTCCTTCAGCTTCTGGCGGATCGAGCCGGTGAGCTCGTCGATCAGCGCGCGTCGTTCGTCACGGCGGGCCTCGACCAGCCGGGCGATCTCCTTGTACGGCCCGGGATGCAGCGTCTTGAACGACAGATCCTCGAGCTCCCACTTCACTTCCTGCACCCCGAGCCGGTTCGCAAGGGGCGCATAGATCTCGAGCGTTTCGGTGGCCATCCGTCGCTGCTTCCCGGTGGAAAGGGCATCGACGGTGCGCATGTTGTGGAGGCGGTCGGCGAGCTTGATCAACAGGACGCGGATGTCACCCGCCATCGCAACGATCATCTTGCGCACGTTCTCGGCCTGCGCCAGCTCCCGGGTTCGGAACTCGAGCCGGTCGAGCTTGGTCAACCCGTCGACGATGCGCGCAACGTCCTCGCCGAACTCATCCCGGATCCGTGTGAGCGTGATCTCCGTGTCCTCAACCGTGTCGTGCAACAACGCGGCGGCCAGGGTGGTGGTGTCCAGCCGGAGGTCGGCAAGGATCTCGGCGACCGCCAAGGGATGTTCGATGAAGGGCTCGCCCGACTTCCGGGCTTGGCCCTCGTGCGCCTCCTCGGCGACGCGGTAGGCCTGCTCGAGCACCCGCATGTCTCCCTTCGGGTTGTACGAGCGGACGCTCTTCAGCAGGGTGGGGAGACCGGCCGGAGGCGCCGTCTCGCCGCGACGGAGGCGCGGGATGGGAAGCCGTCCGCTTCGCTTCTGCGGCGGAGGCGACGGCGGTGTCTCGAGCTGGAGGTCTTCCTTGCTGTCCACGGACACCGCCAGTGTACGGCGAGCGTCCGCGGCGGATCCGTAGCGGTCAGAAGCGGATCAACGTCAGGAGGTCGTAATCCCGCACCTTGTCCCGTCCGTGAAGGAAGTCGAGCTCGATCAAACAGGCGATGCCACAGACCTTCCCGCCGATCGCTTCCACGAGGGAGGCTGCCGCTCGGGCGGTCCCCCCGGTCGCGAGCACGTCGTCCACCACGAGGACGCGCTCGCCCGGACGGACCGCATCCTTGTGGATCTCGAGGGATGCCGTGCCGTACTCCAGGGCGTACTCCTGGCCGATCGTCTCGGAGGGGAGCTTGCCCTTCTTCCGGACCGGGATGATCCCCGCCCCGAAGTGATAGGCGACCGGGGCGGCGAGGATGAAGCCGCGCGCCTCGATCCCGACGACCTTGTCCACGTTGCCGCGGCCGAAGTGGACGACGATCAGGTCGACGATGGTCGAGAATGCGATCGGGTCGGCGAGCACCGGCGTGATGTCCTTGAAGACGATGCCCGACTCGGGGAAGTCGGGCACGTCGCGGACCAGGGCCTTGATCTGGTCGATCTCCACGGCCTACCTCCGTTTGCGCTTGGCCGGCGGGCGTCGCTTCTGACCTGCGCGAGGGCGCGCCCCCCCGCCTCCCCCCTGCTTCGCGGTCGCGCTGCGAGCCGCGGCGTCGGACGCGACCGCGACCTGAGCCCCGTCGCCAGCCGGAACGCGGGCCGGCCGTGGTCGCGGCGCGCCCGGCCGGCCCGGGACCCGCTGCGGCACCCGCTTCGCCATCTGGCGGCTCTTGAGGATCACGAGCACCGGCGCCGCGATGAAGATCGAGGAGTACGCGCCGATCGCGACCCCGACGAACATCGCGAACGCGAAGTTCTTCAGGGTCTCGCCGCCGAACAGCAGCAGCGACAGGATCGGGAGCAACACGACGAGCGAGGTGTTCACGGACCGCATCACGGTCTGGTTGAGCGACAGATCGACGACCTTCGTGTAGCCCATGCGCGCGAGCAGTGCCGCGGATTCGGTGTTCTCCTGGACCTTGTCGTAGATCACGACGGTGTCGTACAGACTGAACCCCAAGATCGTCAGGATCGCGATCACCGTCTCGGGGGTGACCACACGCCCGGTCAAGGCGTAGATGCCGGCAGTGATCGTGACGTCGTGGACCAAAGCGATCATGGCGCCCGCGGCCATCGTCCATTCGAAACGGAAGGCGATGTAGAGCGTGATCGCGACCAAGACGAGGATCAGCCCCCGGAGCGCCTTCTTCGAGATCTCGGCCCCCCATGTTGGCCCGATGTCCTGGACGTTGATGTCCTGGTACGCCACTCCGGCTTGCACGGCGAGGTCGTTCAGCAGTTTCGTCGAGTTCTGGAGCCCCGTGAGCGTTTGCGTGCGGATGGCGACGGCATCGCCGTTCACGACCTGGACCGAGCCTGTCAGTCCGTAGTTCGCCAGGGTCGCCTGGATGTCCTGAACCGAGGCGTCGGTGTGCAACGGGTATGCCAGCTGGGCGCCACCCTTGAAGTCGATCGAATAGTTGAACCCGCGGACCGCGATCCCGATCAGCGACAGGACGATCAGGATGCCGGAGAAGGTGAACCACCAGTTCCGATGCTCGATCAGCTTGAACCGAGGGATCCGGTACCCGCGGTAGACGTCGAAGAACTCCCGGAACGTCATGCGTCGGGCTCCATCGTGGTGTCCAGCGCCGTGTGGTCCGCGGCGGCGGCGGACGTCAACCCGAAGCCGGGCATCTCTACGAGCCTCGTTGTCTTGGAGATCAGGAACACGGTCGGGCGTTTGAAGAAGTACACGACGAACAGGTCCAGCCCCGTCGCAACCCCCAGGGTCAGGGCGAACCCGCGCACCGAGCTCACGGCCGTGAGGTACAGGACCGCCGCCGCGATCCCCGT
Organism: Actinomycetota bacterium; assembly: GCA_036395715.1. Classification (GTDB taxonomy): domain Bacteria; phylum Actinomycetota; class UBA4738; order UBA4738; family HRBIN12; genus AC-51. Next base: position 6,875 of record DASWDB010000189.1, read on the forward strand.
GACGATGTCCGCGGCCACGATCGTGCGGAACGCCCGCTTGAATGCCGGCTGGACCGCGGTCCTCGGCGATCGACCGTTCCGCACCTCGTCCTTCAATCGCTCGAAGAACACGATGTAGGAGTCCGCCGTGACCCCGAGTGAGATCACGAGGCCCGCGACGCCGGCGAGCGTTAGTGAGTACCCGAAGCTCTTGCCGGCGATCGAGATGAGGGCGAGCGCGAGGATCGCCCAGATCGTCATCCCGAACCACGCCACGATCCCCAACAGCCGGTAATAGAGGAGGAGGTAGACGAAGAGCAGGATCAACCCGGCGACGCCGGCGATGATCCCCTGCTTGAGAGACTCCGACCCGAGCGTCGGGCTGATCGTCGTGACGGATTGCCGCGTGAGCTCGACCGGGAGGGCACCCGCGTTCAGCAGGGATGCGAGGTCCTTGGCCCCCTGCTCGGTGAAGTTCCCAGTGATGATGCCGTTCCCCGCCGTGATCGGCTCGTTCACCTGGGGGTTGGAGATGACCGTCCGGTCGACGGCGATCGCGATCTGGCTGTGCGTCGGCGCGGCGGCCGTGGTTGCGGTCGCGAACTTGCTCGCACCCGGCCCGTCGAGGGTGAACGCCACGGCCCACTCGGGGACCGAGAGGTTCTGGGTCCCGCCACCCGTCAACTGGGCCGAGGCTTTCGTGATGTTGCTCCCGATGATCACGACCGGACCGAGATGCATCTTCGAGCCGGGAGCGGATCCGGAGGCCTGCGAGAGGTACCAGACGTCGTTCTGATCCTGCGCGCTTCCTTGGCAGGCCTTGGTGGCTTGTTCCTGTGGAGTGGAGCACGTCAGTTGGATCGACGCGTAGCTGGGGTCGGTCGGCGTTACGACCGAGAGGGTCGGGCGTTCCTCGAGCCGTGCGGTCTTCCCGATGAGGTCGAGGATCGACTGGATCCCCGTCTCGCGTTGCCGCTGGGCGGCTGCCGACTGTGTGGTGTAACAGCCGAGGTTCTGGTTCTGCGAGCTGTACACGCAGTATTGGGTGGTCACGTGCGGCGTCGTATAGGCCGCGAGCGCCGTCTGCGCCGCCTGCTGCGATGCGAACCCGCACGGGAGGGGCTGGGCGCCGCTCACGTCGAGCTTGGTGTAGGCGGCGGCGGGGTCGGGCGACGCCGACGCGCTGGGCGATACGCTGGCGGACGCGCTCGCCTTCGCCTTCTTCGACGGCGATGCCGATGCGCTCGGCGTCGGCGTCGCGCTCGGGTTCGACGACGATGCCGGGGCCTGGACGCACCACGACGTCTTCGTGACCTTCGACGTGATGCCTTTCTGCGCGGTGACGGCATCGGCGCGCGACGGATAGCACTTCAACGCGGTGTTCCCGAGGTCCGTCAGGCAGTACTGCGTTGCGCCGGGCGGCGGTCCGACGGTCGGCGATGCCGATCCGGATGCCGTGGGCGATGCCGAGGCCGAGGCGGACGCGCTCGCCGATGGCGATGCGCTCTGTTTCGGAGCCACGGTGATCCCGCTTTTCGCGGTATCGGCCTCTTGCTGCGAGGCGTAGCACTGGAGTTGGTCACCGTTCCCGTCCAGCAGGCAGACCTGGGTGGCCTGCGACCCCACGGTGAATCCCCCGAGCGCGTCCTGAGTTACCGACTGGTCGGCCGAGCACCCGTAGCTGTTCTGCTTGGGGTCCTCGATGCAGTAGACGTCCGCGGCCTGCTGTTTCTGGGTGCTGTTCGACAGACCCGGGATCTGGACCTCGATCGTGTTGCCCGACAGGAAGATCTCCGGCTCGCCGACCCCGAAGGCGTCGACGCGGTTCCGGATGTTCTCGAGGGCTTGGTTCATGGTGCCCTGGTCGGTACCCGCCGGCGCCGACAGGATCACCGCCAGGCCGCCCTCCAGGTCGAGCCCGAGCACCGGTTTGAACAGTCCGAAGGCGAACGAGAACGCGGACCCAACGACCAGGATGGCGACGAAGATCACGGAGATCCACAGACCGCGGCTGCGCTTCACGCCAACAGCTCCTGTCCGTTGATCACCAGGCGGAACCGCGCGTCGACCGCTTCGGCCGCGAAGCGGCACATCTGCATGCGTCCGAGGAAGATCTCGAAGTACTCCATGACCTGGCTGATGGTGGTGTCGATCGTCAGCTCGAGGCTGACCGTGCGGGCGTCGGAGTCTACCCGCAGGAAGCTCTGCTCGACCGCGTAGTTCACGCGGTCGTGGATGTCTCGGTCGACGTTCACCGCTTTGCGTACGCGGCTGCGG
>DASWDB010000190.1:0-6573 GCA_036395715.1 Actinomycetota bacterium
CCTCCGCGGCGAGCTCGACGAGCGCTCCGGGCCACAGCTGACGCCCGGGCTCGGGCGCGGGACGGGCGAACGGGCCCAGCGCGAACGCATCGCCTCGCTCCAGCTCCACCAGCTCCGATGCGCCCGCGATCATCCGTGCGAGGTTCCACGCTCCACCGTTGAGATTGCCCTTCGCGACCTCGTCTCCGTCGAGCTTCACCTGCAGGAACATCGTCTGCGGATCGACCTCGTCCGCGGTGACGACGCACGGGCCGATGGACAGCGGGAGGCCAGCCGAGGTCTCCACCGGAGCGCCGCTCGCGTCGCGGGCGCGCCAGTCGTTCACCAGGGTGTAGCCGAAGACGTGGTCCGTCACCTCGTGCACCGTGATCCCGCGAGCCTCACGCCCCAGCACGGCCGCGACCTTCGGCTCGTACTCGAGCCAGGCCGCGTCCGAGGGCCACGGGACCTCGTGCTCGGGTCCCACCGTCATCCGCACGATCTCCATCGACCCGGGCGAGATCAACGACCTCGGGAACAGAGGCGTGAGGATCCTCGGCTTCGGAACGTCCCAGGCATGGGCGTCGTCTCGCTCGAGCGCCGCGCCGGCGGCGTCCATGACGGTGCCTCGGCTGCTCGTGACGAATCCCTCGAGCGTGGCGGGGAAGGCCGGATGCCCGACCGCGTCGGGCAGATCGACCACCTCACCCTCGAGGATCGCTCCCAGTCGCCGCTGCCCCCCGCGGTCGTAGGTGACGAGCCTCATCAGTGGGAGCCGAAGCGTACGCCCGCCGGCCGGATGAATCACGCAGGACACGCCGGTTTTCCACAGATCCATCCGTCACATGTCGCATGGGCGTCGTTCTCAGGGAACGGCTACGATTCCGGGCGGCCGGCAGGCCGATCCGTACCGAAGGAGGCCGCTTCCCATGGCACAGAAGTTCCGCATCACCTACGCGACCCTGTCCGCAGACAACGAGGACCTGCAGCGCAGCTATGACGAGGCCGCCGAGCGCGTGAAGGCCGAGCTCGGCAAGGAGTACCCCGTCATCGTCAACGGTGAGGAGCGCTGGCGGGACGATCGCTACGTCGAGCCATCGCCGATCGACGAAACCCTCGTGATCGGCAGCTTCTCGCAGGCCACGGCGGAGGACGTGGACGAAGCCGTTCGAGCCGCGAAGGATTTCTCGCTCGAGTGGGACCGGATGGGCTGGAAGGAGCGGGTCCGTATCCTGCGCAACGTCGCCGACGTCATGGAGGAGCGCCTGTTCGATCTGGCGGCGCTGATGGCGTACGAGGTCGGGAAGAGCCGTCTCGAGGCGCTCGGAGACGTGCAGGAGACCGCCGAGCTGATCCGCTGGAACTGCGATGAGGTGGAGAAGCACGACGGCTTCCGGACCCCGATGAGCGGCCTCGGTGCGCCGGGCGACTATTACGACGTGATGCGGCCGTACGGCGTGTGGGCCGTGATCAGCCCGTTCAACTTCCCCATGGCGCTCTCCGGGGGACCGTCCTCCGGCGCGCTCGTCGCGGGCAACTGCGTGGTCCTCAAGCCGTCGAACCAGGGGGCGTTGCTCGGGTACAAGCTCTACGAGTGCTACCGCGACGGCGGCGTGCCCGCCGGGGCGTTCCACCTGGTGGTCGGCCGAGGCGTCGTCGCCGGTGAGGCGCTCTGGAAGCATCCCGACGTCGGCGGCATCACCTTCACCGGCTCGTACAACGTCGGGATGGACATCTACAAGAACTTCGCGGTGAACGTTCCCAAGCCCGTGATCTGCGAGATGGGCGGCAAGAACCCGACGATCGTGACGAAGAACGCGGACCTGGACAAGGCGACCGACGGGGTCCTGCGGAGCGCGTTCGGCTTCGGCGGACAGAAGTGCTCTGCATGCTCGCGCGTCTTCGTCGAACGCCCGGTCTACGACGACTTCCTGACGCAGCTCAAGACGAAGACCGAGAAGATCAAGGTCGGCGACCCCTTGGAGCGCGACGTATACCTCGGTCCCATCATCAACGAGACGGCGCTCGACACGTTCGAGGAGGCGGCCGAGGAGGCACGGAAGAACGGCAACATCGTCACCGGCGGGCAGCGGATCACCGAGGGCGAGCTCGGCAGGGGTCTGTTCGTCGAGCCAACGGTGGTCGAGGTGCCGGACGACAGTTGGATCTGGAAGAGGGAGCTCTTCGTCCCGTTCGTCGCGGTGGCGCCGTTCGATCGATTGGACGACGCGATCCAGAAGGCCAACGACACCGAGTACGGACTGACCGCCGGGTTTTTCAGCGAGGACCCCGCCGAGATCGATGAATGGCTCGACCGGATCCAGGCCGGCGTGATCTACGTCAACCGTCGCGCGGGATCGACGACCGGCGCGTGGCCGGGTGTGCAGCCGTTCGGTGGCTGGAAGGGATCCGGGACGACGGGCAAGGCGGGCGGTGGGCCGTACTACGTGATGCAGTACCTGCGCGAGCAGTCCCGGACGGTGATCGCGGAGTGAGCGCCGGGGAGTCCCGGCTCGCCTATGACGGCCTCGCCGCGTTCGCCGGCCCGAAGCTGATCACCGAGGTCCCCGGACCCGAGGCCATGGCGTGGGTCGAGCGGGACCGCAAGGTCACCTCGCCGTCCCTGCCGCGCGCGTACCCGTTCGTTCCGAAGCGGGGAGCGGGCTCCATCGTCGAAGACGTCGACGGGAACATCTTCCTGGACCTGAACGCGGGGATCGCGGTGACGTCGACCGGGCACTGTCACCCGACGGTGGTCGGGGCCATCGACCGCCAGGCGGCCGAGCTCCTGCATTACTCGGCGAGCGACTTCTTCCTTCCGGTCTACGCCGAGGTGTGCGAGCGGCTCGATCGGATGGCGCCGTTCGGCGGCCGGCCGGCACGATCGTTCCTGACGAACTCGGGGACCGAAGCTGTGGAAGCCGCGATCAAGCTCGCCCGCTTCGCGACCGGCCGTCAGTACCTCGTGGGCATGTTCCAGTCCTTCCACGGACGCTCGATGGGGAGCGTCACGCTGACGGCGTCGAAGGCGAAGTACCGCACCAACTTCGGACCGATGTTGCCGAGCGTGTACCACACGTTCTACGGCGACTTCGACTACCTCGAGGAGGTGGTCTTCAAGCGGCTCGTCTCGCCGACCGAGGTCGCCGCGATCGTCGTGGAGTCGTGGCTCGGCGAGGGCGGCTACGTCCTGCCTCCGGACGGCTGGTTCGCGTACCTCCGTGAGCTCTGCGATCGTCACGGGATCCTGCTCGTCTGCGACGAGGTGCAGAGCGGTATGGGTCGCAGCGGCACGATGTGGGCGATCGAGCATGAAGGGGTCGAGCCGGACATCCTGATCTCGGGGAAGGGCATCGCCAGCGGTCTGCCCCTCGGGGCGATGATCGCTCGCGAGGACCTGATGGTCTGGGACCTGGGGGCGCACGGGTCGACGTACGGCGGCAGCCCGCTGTCGTGTGCCGCCGCGCTCGCGACCTTCGACGTGATCCGTGACGAGGACCTCCTCGGGAACGCGGAGCGCGTGGGATCCTTCTTGCTCGACGGGCTCCGCGCCATGCAGACGCGGCATCCCCTGATCCGGGAGGTGCGGGGGAAGGCCCTCTGGATCGGGCTCGGCTTCGCCGACCACGAGGTGGCCGAGGCGATCGAGCACGTCGCGTTCCGGCGCGGGCTGTTGATGCTCTCGTGCGGCGACGATGCCATCCGGGTCTCGCCACCGCTCGTCTTCCGGGAGGATCAGGCGGGTGAGGCTCTGCGGATCTTCGAGGAGGTCGTCGCCGAGGTCGAGTCGGTGGGGGCCTGAGTGGCGCTCACCCCCGACACCCTGACGTTCGACACCGCCGACCCGGTCCGGGTCGCGACGTTCTGGGCCGCGTCGCTCGACTTCAAGCTCGAGGATCCGGACCCCGGCGGCACGTTCGTGCTCGATCCGACGGGACGCTCGCGAGGACTCTTCTTCCAGCCCGTCCCGGAGCCGAAGATCGTCAAGAACCGCGTGCATCTGGATCTCCGCGCGCCGACCACCATGGCGGCGGAGGTCGAGCGGATGCGCGAGCTCGGCGCACACGAGATCCGGTTCGTCGACGAGGGTCACGGGTCCTGGCCCGTCATGGGCGACCCGGAGGGCAACGAGTTCTGCGTCCTGCGCGGAGTCGGTGAGGGCGCCAAGCGCGACCGACCCGGTTTCGACTCCCTGGTGATCGACTGCGACGACTGGCGGATGGTCGCCGACTTCTGGATGGCCGCCTTGGGGTACCGGGAGCTCGGGGCGGGCACCAGCGGGGCGGAGATCATCGGGTCGCGCGACGGCGACCCGATGATGTCGCTCGTCCACGTCCCCGAGCCCAAGACCGTGAAGAACAGGATCCATCTGGACGTTCGGCCCGATGATTCGATGGCGGCGGAGGTCGCACGCGTCGAAGCTCTCGGCGCGACCCAGCGCGGTTTCATCGAGGTCGAAGGCAGCTTCTGGACGCAGATGCGCGATCCCGAGGGGAACGAGTTCTGCGTCCTGCGCGGGCCGGACGACGGCTGGTCGCCCGATGAGCTCTAAACAGACGACGATGCGGGACGCCGTCGCGGACCTCGTCCGCGACGGCGACACGGTCGCGATCGAGGGGTTCACCCATCTGATCTGCTTCGCGGCGGGCCACGAGATCATCCGGCAGCGCAAGCGCGATCTGACGCTTGCCCGGATGACCCCGGACGTGATCTACGACCAGATGGTGGCGGGCGGGGTTGCGAGCAAGCTGATCTTCAGCTGGCTCGGCAACCCCGGCGTCGGATCGCTCCACGCGATCCGACGCCGGATCGAGGACCACGACCCGGGCCCGCTCGAGATCGAGGAGTACTCGCATTTCGGCATGGTCTGCCGGTACGTCGCGGGGGCGTCGAACCTGCCCTTCTTCCCGATCCGCAGCTATCACGAGTCCGACATCCCCACGGTGAACCCGAAGATCGTCCCGATGACGTCGCCCTACGACGACGCGACCGAGGTGTACGTCGTCCCGCCGCTCCGCCCCGACGTCTCGATCGTCCACGCGCAACGCGCCGACGCGAGCGGCGACGCGCAGATCTGGGGGCTGCTCGGGTGTCAGAAGGAGGCGGCGTTCGCCGGCGAGCGGGTCATCGTGGTGTGCGAGGAGATCGTGGAGGAGTCGGTGATCCGTCAGGATCCGAACCGGACCGTGATCCCGGGGGTCGTGGTCGACGCGGTCGTCGAGGAGCCATTCGCCTGTCATCCCAGCTTCGCCCAGGGGTACTACGACCGGGACAATGCCTTCTACCTCGAGTGGGACCGCATCGCCCGCGATCCGGAGACGCTGGCGACCTGGCTGAAAGGATGGGTCTTCGATCTCGGGACCCACGCCGACTACCGGGAGAAATGGGGCGCCGCGCACTGGGACGCCCTGCGGCCGGGCGACGCGATGTCGGGCGAGGTCAACTACGGGAGGTACGCGTGAGCGTCTCGGCCGCGCCCGATCTCGGGTATTCGAAGACCGAGATGATGATCGCGGCATCCGCTCGGGGGCTAAAAGGAGCGAAGAACTGCTTCGTCGGTGTTGGTCTGCCGAACATCGTGTGCAACCTCGCACAGCGGACGGTCGCACGCGACCTGCAGCTCGTCTACGAATCGGGCGTGTTCGGCGCAAGGCCCGAACGCCTGCCCTTGTCGATCGGCGATCCCACGCTCGCGACCGGGGCCACGGCGATCACCAGCATGTTCGAGCTCTTCGCGTTCTACCTGCAGGCCGGGTTGATCGATGTGGCCTTCTTGGGCGGAGCGCAGATCGATCGGTTCGGGAACCTCAACACGACCGTGATCGGCCGGTACGAAACACCGAAGGTGCGGCTCCCCGGCAGCGGCGGAGCCTGCGAGATCGCGATCCACGCGCGGCACATCCTGGTGATCATGCGGCAGGCGAGTCGTTCGTTCGTGGACCGTCTGGATTTCCGGACCTCGCCCGGACACAGCGGGGATCCGGCCCACGACGCCGCGCGCGGCTGGCACGGAAGCGGGCCGACGTCGGTCGTGACCGACCTCGGGACCTACGGGTTCGATGGCGCGACCGGCGAGATGACGCTCGCGACGCTGCACCCGGGCATGACCCTGAACGACGTTCGGGCGAACATGGGCTGGGAGCCGAAGGTTTCGCCCGATCTCGGCGAGACGCCGGAGCCGACGCCGCTGGAGCTCGGGCTGATCCGCGAAGAGCTCGATCCGACCGGGACCTACACGAGGTAGGACGATGCCGGACCGCGTGGACCCCTCCGACGACGCGCCGATCCCTGCCGACGACGAGCCGGAACCGGACTGGGCCGAGGAGATCCGCCGGCTCCGGGCCGAGCGCGGCAAGCGGCTGGCCGACCGGCTGGAGGAACCCGAAGGGAAGGACCCCCTGAGCGCGCCATGAGCCACGTGTTCCCACGGGTCGTGACGCGCACCCTCCCGACGGCGGTCTCCGCCGAGGGCGCGTGGATCGTGGATGCCGAAGGACGCCGGTACCTGGACGGTTCCGGCGGGGCGATCGTCGTCGGGGTAGGCCACGGGGACCCGTCGCTGATCGCCGCAGCCGAGGAGCAGCTCCACCGCAC
>DASWDB010000191.1:0-12331 GCA_036395715.1 Actinomycetota bacterium
TCGGACGTACACCGCGCGCGAGAGCACGTCCTTCGACGCCACCCGGCCGTTGATGATCGTGACTCGCACCACACGGTCGACGAAGCCGGGGACCCCGGCCTGGAGGAGGAAAGACGTACCGGGCGTCATCGTGCTCGTGTATCCGGTGTGGACACGGAACGGCGTGACGTGGAGCTGCCGGATGTCGGTCACCTCGACCCGGTCGTACCGCACCGACATCCCGGATTGAAGGGGGGTACTGGGTGGTGGGGTGACGCGATCGTCAGCGTCGGGTTCGATCCCCATGGCCGAGAGGAGCGCCCCGACCGTGCTCGCGTTCGTCGAGACGTCGTGCACCTTCCCCGACACGACGGCTCGAACGGAGACGGACGGAGTACCGACGGCTTCCATCGACGCCGCTTGGCCGAGCGGAGGGGCCGCCTTCCCAAACAGTCCCTCGCCCGATTGCTCCACCACCCAGACCCCCACACCGTGGGGTCCGACCGCCGCCGCGAACGAGTCCGCCGGCATCCCCGGCGGCTGGCTCACCATGACGGTCATCCCGTCCGCCAGGGCGGTGCCCGGCGGAGGCTGTACCTGCAACCCGAGCGATAGCGGAACACCCTCGGACCGCAGAAGATCTCCGACGTTCGATGAGGTCGTCCGCACCGACTGCGGTGTCCCGGCCACGACGAGCGTCACGTTCTTGTGCCACGCGAGCGAGAGCGCGGTTCCCACAAGCAACGTCCCGGTCGCCAGAACGGCGACCTGCAGCGCGCGTTGGATGCGCAGCCGCCTGAGCCGCGAGGGCCGAACCACCCTTCCTCCGATCGCTCGGGGAGGGCCTCTGGGGGAAGCGGCTCGGTGGAAAACTGCCGGGCCGGGCGGAAGCCTCCGGTCGCATGAGTGCCCACCCTACCGAACCCTCAACCCTCACTGCAACCTTGAGAGCGAACGCGCCGTTCCCGCTATCTGAGCCCCTGGAACGCCGCCCTCGCGTTGTCCGCGGTCGCCGCGACGAGATCTTCGAGCGCGAGCGCACGCAACTCGGCGAGCGTTCCGAGCGTGAGGAGCACGTTTTCCGGCGCGTTGTCGGTGCCTCGGAGCTTCTGCGGCGCGAGAAACGGCGCGTCGGTCTCGACCAGGAGTCGATCCAGCGGCACAGCGGCGGCGGCAGCACGCAGATGCTGGTTCTTCGGATAGGTCACGTTGCCTGCGAACGACGTCCAGTAGCCGCGGGCTGCGCACTCGCGCGCGAGCGCCGCGTCTCCACTGAAGCAGTGGATAACGACGCGCTCGGCCGAGCCCTCGTCGAGGATCTGCATGACGTCCGTCCACGCTTCCCGGACGTGGACGACCAATGGCTTGCCCGTTTCGTTCGAGAGCGCGATGTGCGTCCGGAACGCACGGAGCTGATCGTCCCGCGGCGAGAGCATCCGGAACCAGTCCAGGCCGCACTCCCCCACGGCGACCACACGGGGGTCGTGCAGCAGCTCTTCGATCCGGGCCGAAGCAGCGGGGTCGAACTCGCGCGCATCGTGGGGATGGACCCCCGCGGTCGCGAACACACCCTCGAGCGAATCCGCGATCTCGAGGGACCGACGGCTCGTTTCGACGTCCACACCGACGCAGATCAGCCGCTCGACGCCCGAGGCTTTCGCGGTCTCGACCGCGAGTGCAGGTTCGACCTCCATGAGGAACAGGTGGCAGTGGGTATCCACCGCCCCTGACTGGACCGACAGTTCAGGGTTCTTGTCCCTCATCGGGCGAGGAACATACCCGGTCTCAACTTCGGGTGAACAGCGGGAGCTTCACGTGAAACGTTGGTGGAAGAACGCTCACCGTCGTTCACCGCGGGAAACGGTCCGTCACTCCGCTTCGATGCGTGGGAAGAGGGCGTCTCCCTTGCTGGTCACGGTCCCGGGCTTCAGTCCACCCCATGCGACGTCGGCGGGTACCCGCCGGTCTTCCACCGCCCCGCCCACGCCGAGCTGTTCCCACAGCCGCTGGGCGGCGGCCGGCATGATCGGCTGGATCACGACCGCGAGGATCCGGAGCGTCTCGGCCGAGGCGTAAAGCACGCCCGCCAGCTCATCGCTGCGCGCGGGGTCCTTGGCGAGCTGCCACGGCGCCTTCTCGACCAGGTACTGGTTCGCCCTGGAGACGATGTCCCAGATCGCGGCGAGGCCTGCCGTGAGCCGCACCGCCAGGAGGTGCTGGTCGTAGCGTTCGACCGCCTGGGCGATCACCTCGGGGAGATCGGCCTCCCACCCGCCCGCGGTCGGCTCGGGGACGATCCCGTCGTAGTTCGTCCCGAGCATCGCGAGCACGCGGCTTGCGAGGTTCCCGAGGCCGTTCGCCAGATCCGCGTTGTGGCGGTCGACCATGGCCTCGTACGAGAAGCTCCCGTCCTGGCCGTACTGGACCTCGCGCATGAAGAACCAGCGGTACGAATCCGCGCCGAACCGGTCGATCAGCTCGAACGGGTGGATCCCGGTCGCGTTCGTCTTCGACATCTTCCTGCCGCCGACCGTGAGGAAACCGTGCGCCCAGACCTGCATCGGCGGCTCGACGCCCGCGGCCATCAACATCGCCGGCCAGTAGATCGCATGCTGCCGCAGGATGTCCTTCCCGATCGAGTGGATGTTCGCGGGCCACACACGTGCGAAACGTTCGGCATCTTCGGCGTACCCCGCCGCGGTGATGTAGTTCGTCAGCGCGTCGAACCACACGTAGTTGATGTGGGTTTCGTCCCAAGGCAACGGCACGCCCCAGTCGAAGGTGGTCCGGCTGATCGAGAAGTCCTGGAGGCCGCCGCGGATCACCGACAGCACCTCGTTCCGCCGGGTCTCCGGCTCGACCGCCGACGGGGTCCGCTCGTAGTGCTCGAGCAGGCGGTCCGTATAGGCGGAGAGCCGGAAGAAGTAGTTGTCCTCCCGGAGGAACTCGACCGGGATCTCGTGGATCGGACAGAGCTCACCGGGGAGCAGGTCGGCCTCGTCGTAGTAGAGCTCGCACGAGACGCAGTAGAGCCCCTCGTAGTGACCAAGGTAGATGTCGTCCCTGCCGTTCTCGTACACGGCGAGCAGGATCTTCCTGACCGCCTCCTCATGCCGTGGTTCCGTGGTCCGGATGTACACGTCGTACGCGATGTCGAGCCGTGCCCAGACCTCGCGCCACCTCGGCTCCATGGCGTCGACCCACGCCTGCGGCGTCATGCCGGCCGCCTCGGCCGCCCTCTGGAGCTTCAGCCCGTGCTCGTCCGTCCCCGTGAGATGGAAGACCTCCTCGCCGCGGAGGCGGTGGTAGCGCGCGATGAAGTCGGTCGCCACGGCGTTGTAGGCGTGCCCGATGTGCGGCACGTCGTTGGGGTAATAGATCGGCGTCGTGATGTAGAAAACGTCGCGGCCCATGGCGCGGACATGCTACCCGCGGCTTTCGCGGCGGTCGTCGTGGACCGAACCTACGGGTCGGACACGAGCACCCGATAGACGTCGTTGGCGGGGATCCCGTGGCGTTCCGCGACGGCGCGTGCGGCCTCGCGCTTGCGCATGCCGTCGAGCACGAGCTCGCGAGCCTCCTCGACGACCTGGTCGAGGGGCGGCGACCCCGCCACCCGTTCACCTTCGAGCACCACGACGACCTCGCCCTTGAGCTCGTCGTCGCCGAGCTCGGCGAGGACCTCCGAGATCCGCCCGCGGATGACCTCCTCGTGGAGCTTGGTCAGCTCCCGGCACACCGCGACCCTTCGATCGCCGAAGGCGACGAGCATGTCGCGCAGCAGCGTGTGGACACGGAGCGGTGACTCGAAGAACACGAGGGTCCGAGGATCGTGCGGGAGCGTCTCCAACCGCCGCATCCGCTCGCCCGGCTTCTTCGATGGGAAGCCCTCGAACGTGAATCGGTCGGGCGGGAGTCCGCTGACCACGAGCGCCGCGATGACCGCCGATGGTCCCGGGATCACCCGCACGTCGATCCCCTCCGCGATGCACGCCGTGACCACCCGGTACCCGGGGTCCGAGACGAGGGGCATGCCCCCGTCCGAGACGATGGCGACCGATCGCCCCTGTCGGAGCTGACGGAGGAGCTCGCCCGTCCGCTCCTTCTCGTTCGCGTCGAAGAGCGAGACCAGCCGGGTCTTGACCCCGAAGCTCTGGAGCAGACGCCCCGTGCGCCGCGTGTCTTCGGCCGCGACGAAGTCGACCGAGCCGAGCGTGTCGCGCACGCGCGCCGAGATGTCCCCCAGGTTGCCGATCGGCGTTCCGACGAGGTAGAGCGCAGCGTCCATCGGTCCGATGGTCCCATGCGGTTGACCATCCGGGCTACGCTCCGAAGGCGTAGCCCGGATCGAGACGGCCGCATCGAGATGGACCCCGCGTGAGCGACCACAAGGACTACTCGAGCACCCCGCTCTGGCGGAAGCTCGGCATCAAGGAGGGTGCGCGCGTGCTCTGCACGCGCGCACCCGAGGGGTTCGTCGACGAGCTGCAGCGACTCTCGCCGCTCCCGGACGGCGTCGAGTTCCTCCGTCGCCCCGGACGCGACGTGGACATCGCGATCGCGTTCGTCACGAGTCGATCGGATCTCGCTGCGCGCTTCGCCGCGCTCTCCCGCTCGATCGCACCGTCGGGGCGCCTGTGGATCGCATGGCCGAAGAAGGCCGCGGGCATCGACACCGACCTGGACTTCGACGCGGTCCAGCGGATCGGGCTCGACGCCGGTCTCGTCGACAACAAGAGCGCGTCGATCATCGAGACGTACCAGGGGCTGCAGTTCGTCGTCCGCGTGCGCGACCGGCGCGCCTGACGGGAACCGCGACGTCGCTCGGTGGCGTCCAGCCACGGATGCCCGGGTACCCTGAGCCGATGCCTCTCCTGTCGCGGCTGAACAGGCCCATCGTGGCCGTGATCGCCGTGACGGCATTGGCAGGCTTCCTTCGATTCATCCATCTCCAGCAACCGCCCGACTTCGTCTTCGATGAGGTCTATTACCCGAAGGCCGCGTGCATCCTCGTGGGATGGTCGGATCAGGTCTGCCGCGTGGACTCGAGCGACGAGAAGTACTGGCGCGCCCAGAAGTGGGACGTCGGTTCGTGGGTGCACCCGCCCCTGGGGAAATGGGAGATCGCCGTCGGCATCAAGGCCTTCGGGATGAACCCCTGGGGATGGCGGTTCACCTCCGCGCTGGCGGGGACGCTCGTCGTGCTCTTCACGGCTGTGATCGCTCAACTGCTCTTCGGCAAGCCCGTATGGACGTTCGTCGCCGGTCTGTTGATGGCCACCGAGCACCTCAACGTGGTGATGTCCCGGACGGCGCTGCTCGACGTGCACCTCGAGCTCTGGGTCGTGCTCGGATTCCTCTTCTTGTTGCTCGATCGCCGATGGTTGGAGCGACGCCAACGGGCCACCGAGGAGCAGGTCGCGGTGGCGGGCGCAGACACCGGCGAGGGCGCGATGTGGCCACCGCCACCACCCCCGGTCTACTCGCCGATCCTCCGGCCCTGGCGTCTGGCTGCGGGAGCCGCCCTCGGCGCGGCGGCCTCCGTGAAGTGGTCCGGCGCGATGGCGTTATTCGCAGCCGTGATCGTTGCGCTCGTGTGGGAAACGTCGCGGCGCCACCGAGAGGATCGCTCGTGGGCCGGCGCCCTGGGCCGAGCGATCGCCCGCGAGTCCTTCGGGATCGTCATCGCCTTCCTGTTCGTGCCGGTCGCCGTATACATGATCACCTGGATCCCGTGGCTCCACCACTTCGGCTGGGACATGGGCGCGTGGTGGAAGAACCAGGTCGACTCGGCGCGCTTCCACCGGAGCGGCATCGATTGGACGGCGCTCGACCCGCAGACCGGGTTGTACACGCCGACGCATCCGTACTACGCCCGAGCGTGGAAGTGGATCCCCGACCTGCGGCCGACGTCGTTCTTCGTCCAGAACGACGACCCACACCTGAACATCGAGCAGGTCCTTGCGATCGGCAATCCGATCATCTTCTGGGCCAGCGTGATCGTGATCCCCTGGGTCGCCTTGATGTGGTACCGGCTCCGCGACTGGCGCGCGGGCTTCATCTTCGTCGCCTTCGCCGGTCAGTACCTCCCCTGGTTCTTGGTGACCCGGCCAACCTTCTTCTTCTACGTCTTGCCGCTCACCCCGTTCATGGTGCTCGGGATCACCTACGTCTGCCGGCAGGCATCCGACGCGACGATCGTGGTCCGAGATCGCGAGACGCGTGACGTCGCCGTCAACCCGGAAACGGGTGAGCCGGCGATCTCGAGGGCGTACGTCTATCGACCGTTCGTCGTCGCCTACGTGATCGCGGCCGTCGCGATCTTCCTCTGGTTCTGGCCGGTGCTGACCGCGGGTCGCATCAGCCTTCTGCATTGGCATACGATCGTGTGGTTCAACGCGTGGATCTGAGCGTACCCTTCGCGCCACGATGACCCGCCGAGAGCTCGTGGCGATCCCCGTGGCCGACGGCGTCGAGCTGTCGGCCACGCTCTTCTTCCCAGCTGGCGACGGGCCGTGGCCGGCCGTGATGGAGGCGCTGCCGTATCGCAAGGACGATCTCACGGCCATCTACCGGCCCGGCTACGCGGAGCTGGCAGACGCCGGCTACGTCGTGTGCTGGCTCGACATCCGGGGGACCGGCTCCTCGGGCGGGCTCGCGACCGACGAGTACTCCGAAGCGGAGCGTCGCGATCTGGTGGCGGTCGTGGATTGGCTCGCGACCCGAGACTGGTCGGCCGGCACGGTCGGGATGTTCGGGACCAGCTATGGCGGGTTCACCTCGTTGCAGGTCGCGCTCGAACGCCCGCCGGCGCTCAAGGCCATCATCCCCATCTTCGCGAGCGACGACCGATACGGGGACGACGTCCACCACTTCGGGGGCGTGCTCAAGCAGCTCGATCTCGTGGACTACCCGACCTACATGATCGCGATGAACGCGCTGCCGCCCGTTCCGCAGATCTGGGGTGAGGGATGGCGGGCGGAATGGGATCGCCGCGTCGAGCAGCTGGAACCGTGGGTGCTCCGCTGGATCGAACACCAGCGACGCGACGCGTACTGGCGATGGGGTTCGGCCCGCGAGTCGATCGAGGACATCGAGGCCGCCACCTTGATCGTCGGCGGATGGGCCGACGGGTACACGAACATCGGGTTCCGGTCGTTCCCGCGGTTCCGCGCCCCGGTTCGCCTGCTGATCGGGCCGTGGGCCCATGCCGCGACGGAGACATCGCTCCCGGGGCCCAACATCCGTCTCACCCCCGAGCTCGTGCGTTGGTTCGACCGATGGTTGAAGGGGATCGACAACGGTGTCGACCGCGAGCCGCCGATCATCCTGTTCGCGCAGCGTTCCACGCTGCCGCATCCCCTCCGACGCGAGGTGCGAGGGACGTGGCGATCGGAGCCGGCGTGGCCGCCGGCGCGCTCGGTCCCGACGGAGCTCGCGCTGGTGAAGGCGGAACCCGGCGGCCTCGCGTTCGCCGACGGCCCGGACGAGCTCGCGATCCGCGGCGATGTCGGCGCGACCGCGTGGATCTCCTGCGCGGGCGTGATGCCGTGGGTCCAGCCCGACGATCAGCGCCCGGACGAGGAGCGGTCGCTCACCTACACCTGGGAACCCCTGGAGACGGAGCTCGAGATCCTCGGGCATCCGCTGCTGCGGGTGCGGGTCACCTCCAGCGTCCCTGTGACCTACCTCTCGGCGAAGGTCTGCGACGTGTTCCCCGACGGGAGCTCATCGCTCGTGGTGCGTGGGCTGCTCAACCTCACCCACCGCCGCGGCCCGGAGAAGCCGGTAGCGCTGACGCCGGGTGCGATCGAGGAGATCGAGCTGGAACTCGAGGCCTGTTCGTGGACCTTCGAGGAAGGACACCGGATCAGGCTGGACCTCGCCGCAGCCGACTGGCCGAACGCCTGGGCGCCGCCGGAGCCCGGGGTCATGTCAATCGATCGCGACTCGGGCGTCCTCCACCTCCCGGTGCTCGAGGGGCCGGCTCCGATCACCGATGTTCCCGCGTTGGTTCCGTCGAACGTGGCACAGCGGGATCCGAACGAGCAAGGTGAGGGAGGCTGGTGGCGCCGCGACATCCACGAGGCGGCCGGTGAGCTTCGGGCGGAGACCGGCTACGGCGGCGACTATCCCCGCGACGGACACGGGCCGGCGTTCCGGGAGCGGTACGAGGGCATGGTGGGGGTCTCCAGCGCCGATCCTGGGCGCGCCTTCGCCGACGGCGAGGCCGAGTTCGAGATCCGGTACCCGGAGGCGACCGTCCGATCGTTCGCGCGTCTGCGCGTCGACTCTGACAGAGGCGACTACCGGGTCGTGATCGACCTGGTCGTCGACGACGACGGGCGCGAACGCCACCGCCGTCGCTGGGAGCGCTCCATCCCGCGTGATCTGCAATGACGGAGAACCGCTCCGGCGCGAGCGGAGCCCCGACGCGCCCGGAAACACGGAACCCCGGCGCGATGGCCGGGGCCGGTCTTGATGAGGTACCTCGCCCAGTAGGATACCGCAGATCGGCTCAGAAGCCCGGAAGATGGCGCCGGAACAAGAGATAGCCTGCGCCGGCGGCGAAGTCGAGCAGCAGGTGCGCGATCACGAAGGGCCACGTCCGGCGCCACCGGAGGAAGAGCAGCCCGAACAGCAGCCCCATCAGTAGGTTGCCCACGAACCCGCCCCATCCCTGATAGAGGTGATAGCCGCCGCGCAGGATCGCGCTGCCGACCACGGCCGCGATCGGGGTCCAACCGACCTGCTGGAGCCGTGTCACCAGGTACCCGAGCACGATCACCTCTTCGAGCACCGCAGCTCCGGTCGAGTCCATCACCAGGGCCGGCCACGTCCACCAGTGTCCCGCCGGCGGCGCCGGGATCACCAACCGGTTGACGCCGAGCTTCACCGCCGCGAGGTAGATGCCGAGCCCGGCGAGACCGACCACCACGAACAACACGACCCCCCGGACGAGATCCCGCCGTGGACGATCCCACGTCAGGCCGAGCACGCCGACCCCCTCACCGTCGCGACGGACGAGATGAACGACCACCAGCGCCGGCGCCAACCCGAAGACGAACGCGAGGACCTGGTTGGCGAACAGGGGATCGGGGTTGGCCGCGGCGATCGTCTCCCCCTTCACCGGCGCGGTGAGGAGCGAGACGATCGCGTACGCGGCGCTCGCGAGGAGCGAGATCGCAAGGACCGCCAGGATCTCCTCGTAGAGGGTCCGGCGTGTCGCCGGCGCCCGTGGCGTCGGGGCGAGCTCCATCCCGTGAAGGGTAGTGGCCATCAGGTACGGGTTCGCCCGCACAGCGGATAGGGTTCGCGACGACCATGGCACGCGACAGCGCGGATCTCGTGATCGTCGGCGCGGGCACGATCGGCGGATGGGCGTCGGTGTTCGCGGCCGAGGCGGGCCTTCGGAACGTCGTGGTACTGGAGCATGAACAGGCCGGGGCGGGCGCGTCGGGTCGCGCTGCCGGGATGGTGCGAGCCCAGGGCGGCACCCCCGACACGGTCCGGTTGGGCTCCTGGTCGATCGGCTTCTATCGGAGCCAGCGCGATCGGTACGTCACCGACTCCGGCTTCGTGCAGCGGGGGTACGTCATCCTCGCGACCACCGCTCGCGGTGAGCGCGCTGCTCGCGATCGCATCGCGATGCAGCGCGACGTCGGGCTCGACGCGCGATGGGTCGACGTCGACGAGGTGCGCAGGCTGATCCCCGCGATGGCGGGGGACGGTTATCGCGGAGGCTCGTACGTCGGGACGGACGGCTGGATCGATCCGTCGCGGAACGTCCGCGCGTACTCGCTCGCGATGCAGCGGGCCGCGGTCTCGCTGCGCGAGGGGGTCGGGTTCGTCGGGATCCGTACCCGCGCCGGGCGCCGGTCGCGTCGCGAGGTCACGGCGGTCGTGACGACCGCCGGGACGATCGCGACGCCCCGCGTCCTGCTCACCGGTGGTCCCGCGCTCCAGGCCGTTGCCGGGGCGGCCGGCGCGCGGGCCTGGGTCGGCTACGTCCGCCATCAGGTCGCCGTGACGGAGCGCTCGGACGCCCTGCACACCGACACCACCGCGATGGCGTTCGACCTGGACGCCGGCCTCTACTGGCGACCCGAGGAAGGGGGACTGCTCTTCGGGATGTCGAACCCGGATGAGTCGCCCGGCCCCGGCCGTTCGATCGACTGGCCGTACCTGCGCACGATGGAGCGACGCCTGCACCGGTTCATGCCGGCGACGCGTGGTCTCGGGCTCAAGAAGGCCTGGGCGGCGACGATCGAGTACACCCCCGACCATCTCCCGATCGTCGGGCCCCTCGTCGTTGCCGATGGGATCGAGATCGACGGCGCGTCGATCGCTTCCGCCTGTGGGCACGGCATGATGTGGGGCCCGGCCGTCTCTCGGATCGCGGTCGACCTGGCGGTGCATGACACGACCGAGGTGGTCGAGCGACCGTCTGATCTTCGGATGGACCGGTTCGACGAGGACGGCAGGTCGGCGCTCGTCGACCCGATCGCGCTTCCTTTCCCGGTGGCACTCGCCGAGGATTGATCACCACGGGTCGCCGGCGCGCCGGTCGCACACGAGCGTTGCATCCAGGTCGGGATCGGGGAGCGACGGTGTCGGGAGGACGAGGATGGCGCCGGCCTCTTCGGGGGTCGGGATGTCTCCCTCGGCGGTTCGAACCGCGAGCGGACCTCTCCAGAGACGCCAACCGAAGCGCTCGTAGAACGACCGCCGCCCGGTCGAGAGCCCACCGAGCTGGTAGTCGCGTACGACGATCCGGTCGAGCTCCCGGACGACGGCGGAGCCGTGCCCTCGGTCTTGGTGCTCCGGCCACGTCGCGACCGCCTCGAGGTAGCCGACGCGGTGCGGCGCACCGTCGAGCCAGAGCGTCCGCTCCGCGACCGCTCCGTGCGAGACCAACTCGCCGTCCACCCGTCGGAGGACGTGCAGCCCGCCGAACGTGTGATCCCAGTCCTCCTGAGAGAACCCGCCCGGCCAGGCGGCGTCGAACAGCTCGCGCATCCGAGCGCGTTCGTCCTCGGTGAGCCCGTCGCTCGCAACGACGCGCTGCTCGATCACCCGATCCGCTAGAGCTGCAGGACGGGGCAGGTCAGCGTTCGCGTGATGCCATCCAGCTCCTGCATGGGCATCACGGTCCCCTTCGCCAGCAGGTCCAAGTCCTGCGCCTCGGCGCGCGCGACGATGTCGTACGGACCCGTGACGGGATCGACGGCGACGATGCCATCGATCCCTCGAACCATCTCGGTCACGTGCCCGGCCTTGCCCACTTCCGTCTGGATCAAGATGTAGGCGCTAACCATCGGTTCCCCTTTTTCCCAGGTGGGCTGCCCATCGTGGGAGGGGCCATGGGTCTTCCGCAAATCGGCAGGTCGGAGCCACGTTACCGTCCCACGTCGGGCTCACTGAGAGCGGGCGTGGCGAGCGCGAACCATGCAACGAGCGCCGCGCCCAGCGCGAGCACGCAGGCGCTGACGTAGAGCGTCCGGGCTCCCAGGTGCTGGTACACGAACCCCCCGAGACCGGCGCCGAGGATCGGGCCGATCCCGAACGACACCATCTGTCCGACGGCGTTCCCCGTCGAATAGAGCGAGCGCGGCAGGAGCCTGCCGACGACCACCACTCCCGTCGTGAACAAGAGGCTGAAGCCGATCCCCTCGAACACCGCGAGGACCGACAGGACGGTCGGATCCGACAGCGAACCCCACAGCAGGAAGGTCAGGCCGTACACGACGCAGCCGGCCATGTAGACCATCCGTAGCCCGAACCGCCGTTGGAGGCGAGAGGAGCTCCGCATCACCGGGACCTCCGCGACGCCGCCCAGGGCCGTTCCCAAGCCGATCAGGAACGGGCCACCGCCCTGATCCTCGATCCGCGGGCCGATGAAGTTCCAAGCGGCGTTGAACGCGGTCCACACGAGGACCGCTGCCACGAGGAACCCCCAGAACCGAGGCGCGTGCCGAAAGACCGCCCCGACCGAACCCAACCGGCCGTGCCGCTCGAGGGGATGCGGACGGTCTCGGACGACGGTCGTGCTCCAGGCGAGCACGAGGAGCGTGCTGATCGCGTACAGCGGCATCGCCCATCCGATGCCGAACCGTTGCAGGACCGCACCGAACACCAGACACCCGCTTGCATAGGTGAGGCTCGACCATCCTCGGATCCGTCCGTAGTCCGACATCCTGTCCTCGCCCAAGTGCTCCAAGGCGATCGCGTCGATGTTCGGCTCCTGCGCGTCCATGAAGAACGCTTGCGCGATCATCAGCAGGGTGATCGCGGGGACGGCCGCCGCGGCGTTCAGCATGAACGCCGCGGCGGCCGACCCCGCGAGCCCGAT
>DASWDB010000192.1:0-11677 GCA_036395715.1 Actinomycetota bacterium
CCCGCGCCGCCTCGCGACCACGTCGATCCTCGTCGCGCAGGCCGCGCGCGCGTTGGACGAGGCCCCAGTACTCGTCGAAGTCCCCGAGGTCACACCGGAGGTTCTGCCGGTAGCCCTCGAGCACGGCCCGATCCTGCTCGCGCGCGCGTTCGAGCGCCACGACGCCGCGGTCGGCCAGGAACTGCGCGAAGGAAGCGTTCAAGAGCTCGTGGGCTTGGTTCGGGGTGTAGTTCCGTACCAGATTGACCGCCATGTTGTACGAAGGACGGAACGACGACGTGAGGTCGTACGTACGCGTGGCGGCGAGCCCCGCCACCCGTTCGAACGGCACCTGACGCTGGTAGACGACGACGGCGTGTCCGAGCTGGTCGATCCCTCGCCGTCCCGCCCGACCCGTGAGCTGCGTGTACTCCCCAGGGGTCAAGAGCTCGTGTCGCTCGCCCTGGAACTTCCAAAGGTCCTCGATCACGACGGTCTTGGCCGGCATGTTGATGCCCAGCGAGAGGGTCTCGGTGGCGAACACGACCTTGACGAGGCCGGCCTCGAAGAGCTCTTCGACCGTCTCCTTGAAGACCGGGATCATCCCGGCGTGATGCGCAGCCACCCCCGCTTGCAACCCGTCGAGGAACTCGTCGAACCCCAAGGCAACCAGGTCCGCCTCATCGATCCACGACGCTCGCGTCTCCGCGCGCTCTCGGATCCGCTCGGCTTCTTCGTTCGTGGTCAGCCGGACCCCGGCTTGCCGCAACCACCGGACGCTCTTGTCGCATCCGGCGCGGCTGAACACGAAGTAGATCGCTGGCAACATGCCCTCCCGCGCGAGGACCTCCACGACCTCCTCGCGCCGGGGTGCGTAGACACCGCGATGACCCTCCCGCCCACGGTCCCTGGTGGGCGCCCGGCCCCGATGGGCTCCCGGTCGCACGCGCATCTCCTGCTGGTCCAGCGACACCACGTACGGGTTGGGCAGGAGCACCCCATCCTGTTCGACGTGCATCGGATGGAGCCGCCGACCGATCAGGTAGTGGTGCTCGAGGGGCACGGGCCGCTTCTCCTCGATCACGACGCTCGTCTCGCCGCGGAGCGTCCGGATCCACTCGCCGAACTCCTCGGCGTTCGAGATCGTCGCGGACAGGCAGACGACGCCGACGGATCGGGGCAGGTGGATCAAGACCTCCTCCCAGACCGCGCCCCGGTAGGGATCCTGCAGGTAGTGGACCTCGTCCATCACCACCCACTGGAGGCCATGCAGCGTGTCGCTCCGCTCGTACAGCATGTTCCGGAGCACTTCCGTGGTCATCACGACGATCGGCGCCTCGCCGTTGATCGTGTTGTCCCCGGTCAGCAGGCCCACTCGGTGGGGCCCATACGACGCCACGAGATCGCCGAACTTCTGGTTGGACAGGGCCTTCAGCGGTGTCGTGTAGAAACACTTGCGCCCGGCAGCGATCGCTCGCTCGACCGCGAACTCCGCGACCACGGTCTTGCCCGACCCGGTCGGCGCCGCGACGAGGACGGACCGCCCCTCGTGCAATGCCTCGATCGCACGCAGCTGGAACCCATCGAGTGGGAACGGGTAGCGCTCGGAGAAGGCCTGCGGGGAGATCACCGTTCCAGTGTAGGGGCGGGTCAGCGCGCTACGGTCCGACGCCGCACCGTTCGAGATGCGTGTCGAGCAACCTCGAGAAGCCGGTCGGGTCTTCCAGGTTCGACAGATGTCCGGCGCCGGGGATCACGGCGAGCTGCGCGCCGGGGATCTGGTCCGCCATCGGCGCACTGATGTCCGCGGGGATCAACAGGTCGCCCTCGGAGGTGATGACCAAGGTCGGAACGTCGATCGTCGAGAGGTCGGGTGAGGAATCCGGGCGTTCGGCCATCCCGAGCGCCGCAGCGGCGATCGCGTCCGCCGGCTGCTCGCGGATCCACCCTTTCACGACGTCCCACAGTCCTTCGGGTGGATCCTCGGAGAGGAGCGGAGGTGGGCTCTCCGCGAGGACGTTCCCCTCGCTCCCGAGACGCGCCGCCAGCGTCCGGCGCGCCTCGGCGCCCTCCGGCGTGTCCGCGCCGGCACGGGTGTTGGCGAGGATCAGGCCCGCGAACCGCTGGGGCGCCTGCCGCCACAGCTCGAACGCCACGTACCCGCCCATCGAGAGACCGCAGACGACGACGCGGTCCAGACCTGCGGCGTCCAGGGCATCCACGCACCGCCGTGCGCCCAGATCCATCGTGAGCACGCCGCCGTCCGCCGCCGGACTCCCGCCGAACCCCGGCAGGTCGGGGGCGACAACGGTACGTCGGTCCATCTGAGCGCTCCACATCCGCGCGTCGAGGGGGAACGCGTGGATCAACAGGAGGCCGTCCATCAGCGCACCGCCTTCGCGTTCGGGCCGACGACGACCGGGAGCGCCCCCGGGAGGATCTCGAACGACGCCGGCGCGGGCCCCACACGCTCACCGTCCGCGTACACCATCACGCGACGGTCGGCCTCGATCCTCACGTGGGTCGCGCGTGCCATCCGGACCGCTGGGTGCGAGACGTGGGTACCGCGGAACACCTTCGGGAACGCACGGATGAAGGCAAACTTGCCGATCTCACGGAGCAGGCACACATCGAGCCATCCGTCCACGAGCGACGCATCGGGGGTCACCTTCATCCCACCCCCGTAACTGATCGAGTTGCCCACGACCACCAGCATGTGCGGACCCACGACCACCTCGTCGTCGAGCTCGATCCGGAAGCCCGCCGGGGTGAACCGGGACAACGTCTTCACCATCGCCGCGACGTACGTCCCGGTCGCGCCGAGCGTGATGCGCATCGCGTTCGCAGCTTCGTTCACCTCCGAATCGAAGCCGCACCCGGCGACCGCGACGTAGTGGCGGCGTGTCGCTCCGGCGTCGACATTGACGACGTCGATCTGCACGATGTTGGCCTCGGCGATGGCGCGCACGGCGGTGTCCAGTTTCGGAACGCCGATGGACGCCGCGAAGTCGTCGGCGGTCCCCGACGGAAGGACGGCGAGGGCCGCGCCGGTGCCCAAGAGGCCGTTCGCCGCGAGACCCACCGACCCGTCGCCCCCGAGCACGGCGACCACCTTCGCGCCTCGGTCGGCCACCTCGCGCGCTCGCCGCTCGAGGTCCTCGCCGGACGTGCTCACACGGATCTCGTGGTCGACCCCGGCCCGGCGGAGCTTCCCCTCGATCGTGCCGATCCGTCGACCGGCCCTGCCGTGGCCCGCCGACGGATTGGCGATCACCACGACCGGAGCGGCAACGCTCATCCTCAGCCGCCCGGGAGACCGAGCCCAACGCCCGGCGAACCTCCCGCCGAGAGCTGGGACAGCTTGAGCGTGCTCGCGTACTCGCTCCAGCCGGACTGGAGCAGCGTGAAGGCGGCATCCGAGACGCCCTTCGCGCGTTCGGCCAGCTGGGTCGTGAGGTGCGTCGGTGAGCTCAGCGACAGGACCGCCAGCGTCGCCGCCTGCTCGTACAGACGCAGCGCCTCGACGATCTCGGCTTTCGACGACGTGAGGGCGCCCGAAGCCGCGACGTCGAAGCCCTGCTCGGTGATCGTACCGGCGAGGTCGAACGAGTCGATCGCAGCCGCCGCTTTCCCGAGGGCCTTCGCTGAGGACGTGAGCGCCGCCGGCTTCGTCTTCGCGTCTTTCCCAGCGGCGAGCGCGGTGACGGCCGCCGTCACGTCCGAGGCGACCGTAGGCGGCGTGTCGCCCTGCAGCTGGCCCACAGCCGTGATCTGGGGCTCCAAGACCGCTTTCCATCGGGAGAGGGCCTGCTGGCGACTGGCAAGGTCGGTGGCCGCCTGCTTGCTTGCCCGTTCGCGACGGAGCCCGTTCGTGGCCCACACGAGCACCATCATCGCGAGGAGGCCAGCGATGAACACCGCCGTGAGCTGGACCCAGCGACGTTGGGCGAAGGGCTTGGGGACCGGGACGGGGCCATGTCGCGGACCCTTGGACGCAGGGCGTGCCTTCGTCTTTCCCTTGCTCTTGATCGCCATCAGACCGTCCTCGGCTGTCGTTTCAGGAAGCGGCCGATGATGATACTGGCCTCGTAGAACAGATACATCGGGATCATCATGGCGAGCATCGTGTACGGGTCCGAGCTCGGCGTGATGACGGCGGCGAAGATCGCGATCCCGAGGATCGAGTACCGCCTGTACTTCGCGAGGATCTCGGGACTCAAGACCCCGACCAGCTCGAGGAATACGAGGAAGATCGGGAAGAGGAACGACACCCCGAAGGCGAGCGCCACGAGCGTCACGAAGCCGACGTAGCGGTCGATCGTGAGCAGCGGCACCACCCCTTGGCCGGCGAACCCAAGCAGGAACCCGAGACCCTTCGGCAGCATCAGGTAGGCCACGACGGCGCCGAGGAAGAACAGGACGCAGGCGGACGTCACGAAGGGGATCGAGTAGCGCTTCTCCTTCGCCGTCAGGCCGGGCGCGACGAACCCCCAGATCTGATACAGGACCACCGGCAGCGCGATCCCGAGACCGAGGAACACCACCACTTTGATCTTGACCAGCATCCCGTCGAGCGGCCCGCTGTAGACGAGGTCGCACTTGGTCGGCGGCGCCAGCGCCGGATTGGCCGTGATGTAGTTGCAGAACGGGGCACGGATCAGGCTCATGAAATGGGGGTACAGGAACCAGCCGACCACCGATCCGATCGCGACGGCGTAGAGGCAGACGATGATCCGGTGCCGGAGCTCCTCGAGATGCTCGACGACGGTCATCGTGCCGGTGCGCTGCCCGTCGTCGCGCTTGCGGCGAGGGATGACCTTCATGGAGTCGATCGCCTCCGCCTACCCGGTCGGCGGAGCCTGGCCGTTCCGCGAGGCGCCGTCCGTCCCGCCGGGCGCACCTGCGTCCGACCCACCGACGGCGGCCGGACGGCGGGTCCGGTGGACGCCCGGCGCCATGGGGCTGCCCGGAGGGACGGCGGACGGCGTTTCGGGCGCGTCCAGATCGACCTTCACCATGTCCTTCACGTCGTCCTGGATCTTGCGGAACTCGCGCAACCCGCGACCGATCTGCCGGGACAGCTCGGGGAGGCGCTGCGGGCCGACCACCAGCAACGCGATGATGAGGATCACGAGGAGCTCTGGGGTACCGACGTTCAGCATGGGGGCATCCGTTCGGGATCCTTCCTGCGCCCCATCGTACCCCTGAGCCCTAAGAATGCCCGCCGCGGCGTGCACGACCCAGGCGCTCCGCATGCTCCGAGGCTCGAGCCCCCTCACGGGCAACCTCTTCCGCGACCGGCCCGATCTCCTCCTGGAAGCGGCGAGCCGTCCGCCCTAGGAGCAGGACATGGCGACCGAGCGCGACGACGAGGGCGGCAAGGGCCAGGGTGCTGACGGCGCCGAGCACGATCCACACGACGAGCCAGGTGGACATCTCCGGCGATGCTACACGCGGGCCTCGCTGCAGGCGAAGCGCTCAGTTGCCGCTGTTCGCGAAGAAGTCGCGGATGTACGTGTCGTCCTCGAGGAGGTAGTGGAACTCGATCAGGTCGTCCGCCGTCAGTCGCGGAGCCGCGGGCTCCCGGGGTTCCACGTCCTGCTCGTCGAAGAGCTCCGGGGCGAACGCCGTATCCACGTCCGAGCGGCTGATGTCCACGCCGGCGGACACGAGCAGCGCCACGATCTTCCGATCAGCACGCTTCTCCACATCGTCCTCGCAGTTCGGGCAGGTGAACCGGTAGCTCCCTTCGCGACCGTTCGAGCGCACGGCGAGCGAGATCGCCTCGGGGCTCATGTCCACCTCGCCGCAGCGAGGACACGTCGTCCGGATGGTGGTCATCTCACCCGAAAGCATCGGCCCGAGCGGCATCACCCTTGAGACCCGTGTGACCGGGGCGCATCCTGCGCCGCAGGTTCCTCAGCGGCCGTAGCGGTCGAGTGCGGCGGCGGCGATCTCGGAGATCTCCGTGCGCAGCTCGGGCGGGTCCAGCACCTCCGCGTCCGGGCCCAGCCGGAGCAGGAGCTTCGCGACCCAGCCGGTCTGCTTCGCCGGGAGCGTCGCTTCCACCGTGCCGTCCGTGCGCGCGACGACTTCGACGGTGACGTAGTACTCGGCCACCCACCGTGCCGCCGGCCGGAGGAGGAGGCGAACGGCGAGGTCGTGATCCCCGGGCGTATAGAGCTGCCGGCCCGCGCCCTCGAGACCACGAGGCTCGAAGCGTTCCGTCGTGGGCTCGACGCCTGCGACGCGGTCGGCCCGGAACAGCCGCTCGCCGTCCGCCGCCACGTCCCATGCGACCACGTACCAGTGGCCGGCGCTCGCGAAGACCGCCTCGGGCTCGATCTCGCGGATGCTTCGCTCCCCCGTGCTCGCGGCGGTGTACTCGATGCGGATCCGGCGATGCTCGCTCGCCGCGGTCCGCAGCGCATCGAGATGCTTCGGAGCCATGCCCGTGACCGCGCCCTCGATCCCCGCCGCGTCGCCCAGGGTTTCCGCGCCGAGAGCGTCGCGGAGCTTCGCGAGCGCGCTCGCCAGCGCCGGAGCATCCGGGATCCCCGGCGTCGCCAGGAGCTCGGTCGCTCGCAGGTACACGGCGAGCGCCTCCGGGCGGGTCAGGCGCAGCGGGCGAGCGAAGTGATCCGCCATCGAGATCCACACGCCGCCGTCCTCGTCGATGTCCACGTCGATCAGATCGCCGGGCCCGTACGGAGGGAGCCCGGACATGAAGAGCAGGTCCAGATCACGGCGCAGCTGATCCTTCGGGACATCGAAGATCCTGGACGAGGATTCGAGGCTCGTCCCCGGGTGCTGCACGAGGTACGGGACGATCACCAACATCCGCCCGAGTCGCTCCGCGGTCGTGGCAGATCGCCGACGCTCAGGCATCCGCGGAGGCTTTCAACCGGCGGATCACCTCGTCACGAAGGGTCGGGGGCTCCAAGGCCTCGACGTCCGCACCGAATTGCAGGAGCAACGCGGCGAGCGCATGCTCATCCGCCGCGGGAACGGCGAGGATGACCCAGCCGTCGTCGCGCGTCCGCTCGCGCACGACGCCGGGGAACGTGCTTTCCACCAACACGACGGCTCCGGGTGCCGCGGCGACGAGCGCTCGGTCCTCGGCCGAGAGCTGCCAGGGCCCGGCCTCGACGTGATCGATCGCGCGGAAACCTCCCGGCGGGGACGATCCCTCGCCGGCATCCTCGAGCTCGGTCGTGCACCTCGACAGCCGGAACGCCCGGACGGCGTCCCGCTCCTCGTCGTGACCGACCAGGTACCAGTGGCCTCCACGGAACACGACGCCGAACGCGTCGACGATGCGATCCGAGACCGCGCCCTGCGAGGTCCGGTAGCCGAACCGCACCCGCCGACGCGCACCGGCGGCGTCCGCTGCCGCGACGACGCGGGCGCTCCTCGTGTCCGAACCGGCCACCAGGGGTCCGCTCTCCGCCCCTGCGAGGACCCCGCCCTCGGCGCCGTAGAGGAGCTTGCGAACGCCTCGGGCGGCCACGGTCTCCTCCGAGGCGCTCTGCGCGGCGACGAACAGGGCGGTGACTTCCTCTGGTGTGAACGCGATCTCCGGGAGGTAGTACCTATCCTTCAGGATCGTGTACCCCTGCTCCACGTCCCAGACATCGGTGGCCGACATCTCGAGCGGCACTCCGTACTCCCGGAGGATGTCCTTGTCGCGCTCGAACTTGCGCTTGGCGGAATCGAGGTTGTCCCCGCCGTACGCCGGGAGCGTGCGGCGGATCTCCTCGAACGTCATGGGGCGCTCCGTCTCGAGGAGCAGACCCACCAGGTTGAGGAGCCGTTCGAGCGGCTCCATCCCCTCGTCGACCGGCATCGCCGCGCATCATAGCGGCGACATGGGAAGGGTCCGAAGTCCTGCGTGATCCGCCGCGCTGGAGGCGGCGGCAGGGCCTCCGTCACATGTGTGCGATCAGCTGCTCGACGCGGTCGTCGGCGCTCCGGAAAGGATCCTTGCAGAGGACCGTTCGCTGCGCTTGGTCGTTCAGCTTCAGGTGAACCCAGTCGACCGTGTAGTCGCGCCGCTTCGCCTTCGCCTGTCGGATGAAGTCGCCTCGAAGTTTCGCCCGCGTGGTCTGTGGAGGCTCGCGCATCGCCAGGTCCACGGCGCCCTCGCTCACCACCCGTTCGACCTTACCCGTCCGTTCCAGCAGGTAGTAGAGACCGCGGGATCGGTTGACGTCGTGGTAGGACAGATCGAGCAGCGCGATCTTCGGCGAGCCCAGCGGGAGGCGGTGCTTCTGCATATAGCGCTCGATCATCAGCCGTTTCGTTACCCAGTCGACCTTCCGAGCCAGCCGGTCGGGGTCTCCATCCCTGAGCGCGTCCAACGCGATGCGCCACTCATCCAGGAGCATGGTGGACGCCTCGTCGGCTCCGCGCCGTTCGACGAATCGCGTGGTCTTGTCGAGGTACTCGGTCTGTACCTCCAGCGCCGACAGCTCCCGGCCGTTCGCGAGCTTGACCTTCCGGGTGCACGTCGTGTCATGGCTGATCTCGCGGATCGCTCGGATCGGGTTCTCGAGGGTCAGGTCCCGCATCACGGTGTTGCCCTCGACCATGCGGAGCACGAGGTCGGTGATCCCGACCTTCATGAGGGTCGTCCACTCGCTCATGTTCGAATCACCCACGATCACGTGCAGACGCCGGTAGCGCTCGGCATCGGCGTGCGGTTCGTCGCGCGTGTTGATGATCGGCCGGCTGCGCGTGGTCGCGCTCGACACGCCCTCCCAGATGTGCTCGGCTCGCTGGGCGATGCAGAACTGGGCGCCGCGCGGGCCGTGCAGCACTTTCCCTGCGCCGCACCAGATCTGACGTGTGACGAAGAACGGGATCAGGACGTCGGCCATCCGCGCGAACTCGCCGTGGCGTGCGACGAGATAGTTCTCGTGGCACCCGTAGGAGTTCCCGGCGGAGTCCGTGTTGTTCTTGAAGAGATAGACCTCACCGCTGATGCCTTCTTCGTGCAGCCGCATCTCCGCCGCCGAGAGCAGATGCTCCAAGATCCGCTCACCCGCCTTGTCGTGCGCGACCAGTTCCTTGATCGAGTCGCATTCGGGGGTCGCGTATTCGGGGTGGGAGCCGACGTCGAGGTACAGGCGCGCACCGTTCTCGAGGAACACGTTGGACGAACGTCCCCAGTGGACCACGCGGCGGAACAGATACCGCGCGACCTCGTCCGGACTCAGCCGCCGCTGTCCGCGGAACGTGCACGTGACCCCGTATTCGTTCTCCAGTCCGAAGATGCGCCGATCCATCCCAGCAAGGGTATTCCTCCCGAGCGCGAACGCCGCCAGCTACCCGGAGAGGATCTCGGAGAGCCGGTCGTCTGCGAGACGGCGGAACTTCCGTCGTTGAGGGCGCGTCCGGTCGAGCACCCCGGCCTCGATCTGATCGTTGGGGATCTGGCGCTGCTCCGGCATGGTGCTCAACGCCTGCACCGCGGTGCGCACCGCCGTCTCCAGGTCCCAGCCGTCCTGGAACCCGTCCCGAAGCGTTTCGGTCAGCTCTTCGGCGTGACCACCGATCGCAACGAACCGCTGCTCGTCGGAGACCGACCCGTCGAACAAGATGTGGTAGATGCCCGACGTCCCCGCCCCCCCGTCCACCTCACCGACCACGATCTCGACCTCGTAGGGCTTCATCTGCTGCGTGAAGATGGTGGAGAGGGCCTGCGAGTAGGCGTTGGCGAGGTCGCGCGCCTTCACGTCCTCGCGCCCGTACTGGTAGCCACGAAGATCGGCGAGCCGGATCCCCGCGATGCGGAGCTCCTCGAACTCCGAGTACTTGCCGACCCCGGCGAAGGCGATCCGGTCGTAGATCTCGCTGATCTTGTGCAGCGTGGCGCTGGGATTCTCGGCGATGAAAAGGAGCCCGTCCGTGAACTCCAGCCCGATCACCGAGCGACCTCGAGCGATGCCCTTGTGTGCGTAGTCCGACCGGTCCTTCATGAGCTGCTCGGGGGCGACGTAGGGCATGAAGCTCACGATGCACCCCGCTCCTGCAGCACGGCGTCGACGGCAGCGGCCACCTGATCCTCGGGGACGTCCTGCGAGCCGGTCGCGGTCACGGTCACCGCGATGGGCCAGATCCGACGGATGGCGTCCGGGCCTCCCGTCGCCGCATCGTCCTCGGCCGCGTCGATCAGCGCCTCGGCGGCGACCTGCAGCCCCTCGCCGAGCGAGAGTCCGGGCCGCCACCGCTTCTTGAGCGAGTTCTTCGCGGACTGCCCACCGGAACCGGTCGTCTGGTAGTCGTCTTCCTCCCAACGACCGCCGGTGGCGTCGTAGTAGAAGATCCTGCCTTCGTTCAGGCGCTCATCGAAACCTCCGAACAGCGGGACCACGATCAGCCCCTGCAGCGCCATCGGGAAGTTCGACCGGATCATCTGCGCGAGGCGGTTGGCCTTGCCTTCCAGAGACAGACGATCACCGGTGATCTTCTCGTAGTGCTCGAGCTCGAGCTGGAAGAGCTTGACGAGCTCGACGGCCTGACCCGCCGCGCCGGCGATGGCGATGGCGCTGTAGTCGTCGGCCGCGAACACCTTGCGCATCTTGGCGTCCGCGATCAGGTTGCCGGAGGTCGCACGACGATCGCCGGCCATGACGATCCCGTCGGCGAACTTGAGTCCGAGCACCGTCGTCCCGTGCGGCACCGGGATCGCCGATGCATCCGTCACCGAGCGGGGCATGGCCTCCGGTCGCTCGTGGCGCACCAGATCGAGGAAGCTCGGGCTCGCACCGAACGGGCTGCCGGCGAGCGACAGCTCGGGCCGGTCGCTCACTCGCCGCCCTTCTGGACGTACGACTTGACGAACTCCTCCGCGTTCTCTTCCAGCACGGAGTCGATCTCGTCGAGGATGTCGTCCATCTCCTCCTTGAGCTCGCTGGCCTTGGAGGACGAGGTGACCTGACCCGCATCATCGGCGGCTTCGCCGCCGCTCTTCTTCTGGATCCTCTTCTGTTCCTGCTCCGGCACGACACGCTCTCCTTTCCCGGATGCACATCCTAACTTCGGGTGCAGACGCGCGGCGCGTTAGCCCGTCAGGCGGTCGACGAGGGCGGCCGCGTCCTCGCAGGCGTCGAGCAGCTCCTCGACATGGGCCCTCGTTCCGCGGAGCGGCTCGCGCATCGGGATGCGCTGCAAGGCATCCCGGCCGGTATCCAGGATCAGCGAATCCCAGGACGCGGCGGCGATCGCGTCGGGAAATTTCGAGATGCAGCGGCCGCGGAAGAACGCGCGGGTATCCTCCGGCGGCTCCATGATGGCCCGCTGTACCTCTTCGTCCGTGGTGAGCCGCTCGACCTTCCCGGAATGCGCGAGTCGATGGTAGAGGCCGCGATCCCGCCGAACATCGTGGTACTGCAGGTCGATCGCGCGCAGCTTCGCATCGCTCCATGCGAGGCCGTCCCGATCTCGATATCCCTCGAGCAGTCGGAGCTTGGCGACCCAATCGAGCTGCGCGCTGAGCGTTCGAGGATCGGTCTCGAGTCCTCGGAGGACGGACTCCCATCGCTCGAGGACCTCTCGATTCTCGGCGGTGTCGTCCTCGCGGTCGACGTATTTCCGGGCCAGCTCGAGGTATTCCCATTGGAGCTGGAGCGCGGTCATCTTGCGCCCGTCGGTGAGGGACACCTGGGTCGTTAGCGACACGTCGCGGGACACGTCG
>DASWDB010000193.1:0-2964 GCA_036395715.1 Actinomycetota bacterium
ACCGACGCACAGTTGTTGGGGGAGCGGGGGGATCCGTGGGTCGCGGTCGAGCAGATCTGTGCGCACGCCGCCGGGATGACGGTGTTGCTGGGTCCACGGTCGCACCCGGGACGGCTCGCCGTCGCCGGCCGCGCCGACGCCGCCGCCCGGCAGGCCGCGCCGTTCCGCGAAGCGTTCGGCTATCGATGCGTCGTCGCCGTCGAGCACCGCTTGGAGGCCGGCTCGGCCGCCGAGATCCGCAGGATGCTCCGGTTCGCGGATAAGCTCGATGCCGTCGCCGTCGCGACGAACCCCGTTCGATACCTCGTGCCCGACGATGCGTTCCTCGCCGACGCGCTCGAGTGCATGCGGGAGATCGTGCCGGTCGCATCGAGCAACGTGAGTCGGACGAACGCGGAGGGATGGCTGAAGCCTCCGGCCGAGATGCGCGCGCTCTTCGCCGAACGCCCCGACCTCTGCGATGCGACGCTCGAGATCGCCGAGCGGTGCACGTTCGATCTCGGTCTGAAGCAGGTCCACTTCCCGGACTTCCCGATCCCCGGTGGTCGTTCGGCCGATGCCGTGCTCGCAGAACGATGCTGGCGTGGCGTCCACGAGCGCGGCATGAAGGAGGACGAACGCCTCCGCGACCGCCTGCATCACGAGCTCTCGATGATCCGGCAGATGGGGTATGCGGCCTACTTCCTGACGGTCGGGGAGATCGTCGCGGACGTGAAAGCGATGGGGATCATGGCCGCGTGCCGCGGGAGCGCGGCTGGATCGCTCGTCTGCTACCTCATCGGGATCTCCGACGTCGACGCGCTTCGGCACGACCTCGCGTTCGAACGGTTCCTGAACCCGATGCGTGACGAGCTTCCCGATGTCGACATCGACGTGGAGTCGGCACGTCGCGAGGACGTGTACGACATGATCCTGTCCCGTCACGGCCAGGAACGTGCTGCGTGCGTCGCGATGATCGACACGTTCCGCGCACGCGCAGCGATCCGCGAGGTCGGCAAAGCGCTCGGTTTGCCCGAGGTCGAGATCGGGATGGTCGCGAAGGCCTTCCCGCACATCTCGGCGCGGAACATCCGCGAAGGCCTGGAGCGCCTGCCCGAGCTGCGCGGCGTCAACCTGCCGATGCGCCAGCTGGAGCTGCTGTTCAGCGTCGCCGAACGCCTCGACGGGTTCCCCCGGCACATCGCGCTGCACCCGTGCGGGATCGTCCTGTCCTCCCACGACCTCGCTGATCGGGTGCCGCTCGAGCGCTCCGCCAACGGTCACCGGATGGTCCAGGCGGACAAGGACGACGTCGAGGAACTGGGCTACCTCAAGCTCGACATCCTCGGGGTGCGGATGCTCTCGTCGATGCGACATGCGCTCGACGAGATCGCCCGCACCACGGGGGAGAAGGTCGATCTCGACCGGATCGCGCTCGATGACCCTCCCACCTTCGACATGATCCGCGCGTCCGACACGCTCGGGTGTTTCCAGATCGAATCGCCCGGTCAGCGTGAGCTGTTGCAGAAGCTGCAACCCGATCGGTGGGAGGACCTGATCGTCGACATCTCCTTGTTCCGCCCGGGTCCAGTGAAGTCCGACATGATCCGTCCGTACCTCTCGCGCCGGATGACCTTGGAACAGCCGAGCTACATCCACCCGGGACTGCGACCGGCCCTCCAGGAGACATTCGGCGTGATCGTCTACCACGAACAGGTGATGCGGACGCTCGCCGCGCTCGCCGGATATTCCTTGACCGAGGCCGACCACATCCGTCGACATCTCGACCGCGAGGATCTGCTGCCAGGGTTCCAGCGGGACTTCCTCGCGCGGGCGACCGCACGTGGGGTGACGCGGGAGGCCGCCGAGAAGACGTGGGACGCGGTTGCGCAGTTCGCGTCGTTCGGGTTCTGCAAGGCCCACGCGGCGGCGTTCGCGGTCCCGACGTACCGCTCGGCGTGGCTGAAGGCGAACCATCCCGCGCACTTCCTTGCCGGCGTGCTCACGCACGATCCGGGGATGTATCCGCGACGTTTGATCCTGGACGACGTCCGGCGCCATGGCATCCCGATCCTGCCGCTCGACGTGAACCGCAGCGAACCTGAGTACGTCGTGGAGGAGGTCGACCGGGGCGCGGGGAGGAGCCGCGATCCGCGCGTCGTCGACGCGGGGCGTGCGCCAGCTGAGCCGTCCGAACGAGATGTGTCGATCGCGCCGTCGTCGCAGCGAGACTCGCAACCCGACCTCACATACGCCATCCGCCTCGCGCTCCAGGACGTCCACGGGATCAGCGACGCCGAGATCCGGTCGATCATGGCGGCACGTGCGGAGCGCCCGTTCCACGACGTGGGGGACTTCCTTCGTCGTACCACCGTGACGCGACCGGTCGCGGAGGCGCTCGCGCATGCAGGCGGGTTCGATGCGCTGACCGGATCGGGGACGAACCGCCGTGAGCACCTGTACGACGCGATCACCGTGGATGCGCCGCGCGAAGGCGATCAACTCACGCTCGCCGATGCCGGGGCGCCGGCGTATGGGTTCCCCGGGTACACGGATGCGGAGGTGGTGAAGGCCGAGCTCGAGGTGCTCGGCCTCGATGTCACCCGACACCTCGTGAGCTTCTTCGAGCCGCTCCTCACGGATCTCGGTGTGACGAGGGCGAAGGATCTGCACCGTTGCCGCCAAGACGCCTGGGTGATGGTCGCCGGGGTCAAGGTCGCTTCGCAGACGCCGGCGGTCAGGAGCGGTCAGCGGATCATCTTCGTGTCGCTCGATGACGCCACCGGGCCGATCGAGGTGACGGTCTTCGAGTCGGTCCAACCGAAGGTCGCGAAGACCGTGTTCCATGCGTATGCGCTCGCGGTGTGGGGCCAACTGCGCCGCACCGGTGTGAAGGGGATGAGCGTCACCGCCGAAGACGTCTGGGATCTCACGGAGCTCCATCGGGCCCGAGGCGACGGGCGGTTGCGCGAGGCGATGACCGGA
>DASWDB010000194.1:0-5894 GCA_036395715.1 Actinomycetota bacterium
ACGCCGGCAGGGACCCGGCCGAGGTGCCGCCCACGTGGGCCGGGATCGTGCTGGTCGGCCGGGACGCGAACGAGCTCGCCACGCTCGAGTCGGAGCGGGCGGGGAAGGGTCTTCCCATGGACATCTGGCGAGGAACCGGGGACGACCTTCGCCGGTTCCGCGACCGGATCGAGGCAGTCGGAACGACGTGGCTGGTCGCCGTTGCCGCAGGTCCGGCTGATCGCTCCGAGCTCATCGCCGCCACGCTCCGCGCCTGATGCAGGCCTCCGAGCTCAAGCGAGCGAAACGAGCCATCCGGAGGGCCGTGCTCGCCGCGCGTGATGCCCTCGACGACGCCGAGCGCGCCGCGCGCAGCATCGCGATCCACGAACGGTTCCTCGGGCTCCACGAGGTCGAGACGGCCGGCGTCGCGATGGTCTTCTGGTCCTTCGGATCGGAGGTCTCGACACCGCCACTCCTGGACAGGCTGCATGCCCGGGGCGTTCGGCTCTGCTTGCCACGGATCGAGGGCGGGAGGGACCTTGCCGCGGTCGCGTACGAGCCCGGTGACCGCTTGACGGAGACCTCCTTCGGGGCTCGGGAGCCCGCCGACGGAACGGTCCTCGAGCCGCACGCGCTCGATCTCATCGTCACGCCGGGGGTCGCCTTCGACCGGTCGGGGAACCGGATCGGATACGGGGGCGGGTTCTACGATCGCTTCCTCCGCCGCACCCGTCCGGTCGTCCCGCGGATCGCGCTCGCCTTCGACGTCCAGGTCCTCGCCACGGAGCTTCCGAAGGGGCGCTTCGACCTCGGCGTCGACATGGTCGTCACCGAGACCCGGACGATCCGCCGCGCTCAGGGCCTCGGCGGTCCCGGCGTCGTGACCGCCCAGACTTGAATCGCGCTTCAGCCGTGCGGTACAACGTGCCCATGGCGAGGGAGACCGCGTTCCATCCGATAACGTCGAAGACCGCCGCCGGGTTCTCGGACGAGGCCGGTTGGTTGTGGGTCACGAACTTCGGCGACCCTGCGGTCGAGTACCGCGCGATCCGCGAGGGGGTGGGGATGTGGGATCTCTCCCCGCTCAACAAGTGGGAGTTCACCGGGCCGGACGCGGTCGAAGCCGCGCAGCGCATGCACACCGCCGACATCGTCGGCATGAGTGCGGGCCAGGTCCGATACGGCCCGTTCGTCGACGAAGAGGGGCTGCTGGTGGACGACGGGACCGTCTTCCGCTTCGCCGAAGACCATCTGTGGGTGTGCACCAACTCGGACGAGCGCGAGGAATACTTCGGCGCCTCGTCCAAGGGTCTCGACGTCGAGGTGCGATACATCGCTCCGGAGCTTCCGAGCATGCAGATCCAGGGACCGAAGAGCCGGGAGTTGATGCGAACGATCACGGATGTTGATCTGGACGCGCTCCGGTACTTCCACTTCCTGCCGGAGCAGGTCCAGGTCGGTGGCGTGCCCGTGTGGCTCTCCCGGACGGGATTCAGCGGAGAGCTCGGGTACGAGGTCTTCCTGCGTCCGGAGCACGCCGAGACGTTCTGGGAGGCGGTCGAAGGTGCCGGCGCCACGCCCTACGGCGCCGATGTGATCGAACCGATCCGGGTCGAGGTCGGGATGATCGTGACCGATTACGACTACGAGCCGCACCAGCGGACCCCGTTCGACCTCGGCCTGGACCGGTTCGTGACGTTCCACGAGCTGAACATGGGAACGGAGAAGCTCCGCGTGGTGGCCGCTGATCCGCCGAACCGATTCGTGACCGTGCGGCTGGATGGTGCCGAGCTTCCCGAGTACGGATCCGCCATCGTCGACGGTGGCGAGGCCGTCGGGGTCCTGACGTCTCCGGCCCAGAGCCCCTCGTTCGGACCGATCGGGCTCGCCGTGCTGCGGACGGATCTGGCCGTCCCTGGTACCCGCGTCTCGGTCGAGCACGACGGTGGGACGATCACCGGGACCGTCGACGTGCTCGCGATCTACGACCCCGCCAAGGAGAAGCCGCGCGCCTGAGGCTCGCGACGTCGACGACTGGAGGCGACACCGTGATGACCGACAAGCGTTCGCCGCTGCACCGGTGGCACGAGGCCCACGGGGCCGAGACGATGTGGGAAGACGGCTACCCGTGGACGATGCACGAGGGTCGAGACCCGCTGGAGGAATACGAGGCGGTCCGAACCGGGACCGGGATCTGGGATCTCTTCTCGACCTCCAAGTATGAGGCGACCGGACCCGACGCGGGAAAGCTGATCCAGCGGCGTTTCACCAACGCCGTGGACGGGATGCAGCCGGGCCAGGTCCGGTACGGCGCGTTCGTGAACGCGGACGGCACCATGATCGACGACGGCAACGTGTATCGATTCGCCGACGACCGCTTCTGGGTCATGATCAACACCGCGGACCTCGATGGATGGTTCCGCGAGACGGGCGCCGATCTGGATGCTCGGATCGAGCACCGCACCGACGATCTGGCGATGATCGCCGTTCAGGGCCCGACGTCCCAGGGCACGCTGCAGCCGCTCGTCGATCGCGACCTCGGTGCGCTGGGGTACTTCCGGTTCTGGTCGGAGCCGGTGACGGTCGCCGGCGTTCCGGCCACCGTTACCCGCACGGGGTTCAGCGGCGAGCACGGCTACGAGGTGGTCGTGCGGCCCGACGAGACGCAGGCCGTCTGGGACGCGCTGCTCGACGCCGGATCGGTGCCGTTCGGGTTGACCGCGATCGATCTCGCGCGCACGGAGGTAGGCCTGATCATCATCGCGGTGGACTACGACCCGGGCGAGCGGTCGCCGTGGGACCTCTCGATGGATCGGTTCATCAAGACGAACACCGAGTGCGTCGGGGCGACGGCGCTGCGCGAACGAGGTGCGAACCCTCCGAAGCGGTTCAAGACGCTGCAGATCGAAGGAGAGGCGGCGCCCGACCACGGGGCGGCCGTCACCCGGGACGGGCGCGAGGTCGGCGTGGTCACGTCGCCGGCCTCCAGCCCGCGCGTGGGGACGATCGGTCTCGCGGTGCTGGACACGGACGTCGCCACGGAGGGTGAGAAGGTGGAGGTCGCGGTCGGGGACGGCACGTCGCCCGCGACCGTGGCACCGTTGTCCATCCTCGATCCGCAGAAGCGGCGACCACGCGACTGACGGGAAGCGAGGGTCGCGCCATGGTCGGGGAGCAGCTGTTCGGTGTCGTTCCGAACTTCAGCGAGGGTCGACGGCCCGACGTGATCGACGCCATCTGTAGGGCGCTGCAGGTTCCCGGCGCCCATCTCGTCTTCCGTCAGGCCGACCCGGATCACAATCGGCTCGACACCACGGTGCTCGGCGATCGCGACGCCGTCGCGCGTGCGGCGCTCTCCGGTGCGCGAGTCGCCGTCGCGCTGATCGACATGGAGCGCCACACGGGCGGCCACCCGAGGATGGGCGCCGCCGACGTGATCCCCTTCATGCCGGTCCGCGGGGTCACGATGGATGACTGCGTCGAGCTCGCGCGGAGCTTCGCGAAGGAGCTGGCGGCGGCGTTGGACCTCCCCGTGTACCTCTACGATCGCGCCGCGCTCGTTCCCGAGCGCGCGTCGCTCGCGGAGGTGCGCAGGGGCGAGTTCGAAGGGCTCCGCGACGCCGTCGCGCGCGGCGAGCGTCTGCCCGACTTCGGGCCCCACACCCTCGGTGCGGCCGGCGCCACCGCCGTCGGCGCGCGCGAGCCGCTGATCGCGTTCAACATCTATCTCGACGGTACGGACGAGGGAGCGGCCCGGGCGATCGCCCGCGCGGTCAGGACGTCGGGCGGCGGGCTTCCTGCGCTGCGAGCGATCGGGTTCCTGGTGCCGGAACGCGCGTGTGTCACCGTGTCGATGAACCTCGTCGACCATGGGGTAACGGGCATCGCCGAGGCGTTCGACGCCGTCGCGAGCGAGGCCGGAGCACGCGGTCTCCGGATCACCGACTCGGAGATCGTGGGTCTGATTCCGGAGTCGGCGCTGGGCGAGGGAGACATCGCCCATGTTCGCCTGCGAGGATTCGATGCGGACCGCCAGATCCTGGAGCGGCAGATCGAGGGAGCCCGATGAGCGACATGGATGAAGGGACCCCGCCGGAACGGTCGTCGGCCGGCTGGACCACCGGGAAGAGCGTCGCGATGCCGCAACCCACGATCGGGGTCGACGTCCCGCTCGGAGGGCAGCGGATCCAGCGGTTCCTCGACGAGCTGGGGTCCGACGCGCCCACCCCCGGTGGAGGAGCGTGGGCCGGTGTGTCGGCCGCGGCCGGCGCGTCGTTGATCTCGATGGTCGCCCGCCTGACGCTCAAGAAGAAGGGGTACGAAGACGTGGCCGGACGGATGGCGGCCATGGCCGAGGAGTGCGACGAGGAACGGCACATCCTGCTCGGTCTGGCCGACCGCGACGCGGCCGCCTATCGGGACGTGATGGCCGCGTACAAGCTCCCGAAGGACACGGCGGAGGAGCAGCACGTCCGTACCTACACGCTCCAACACGCGCTCGAGAACGCGGCCGACGTCCCGCTCGAGATCGCTCGGCGCTCGGTGTACCTGATGGGGCTCGCGGAGGAGGCGGTCACCTCGGGCAACCCCAACGCCGCTTCCGACGCGTACAGCGCGGCTGCGGCGCTGCACGCGGCCGCGCTGTCGGCCCTCGCCAACGTCGACATCAACGCGATCACGTTCATCGACAAGACGCGGCAGCGCGAGCTGTCGGACTCCGCCAGCTCGCTCCGGAATCGGGCGCAGTCGATCCTGCGCGACGTGGGCGAAGCGTTCGTGATCGCCGTCCACGCCTGAGCCGCCGGGGCCGGCCGGGTTGCGTCCGGGGCCGCGTCGCGGCAGGCTGCGGGCGTGAGGATCGACGCGGTCGTGTTGGACTGCCGCGACGCGGCCCCACTGGCACGGTTCTGGGCCGCGGCGCTCAAGTGGCGTGTCGCCCCGTACGACGAGGAGGAGCTCGCACGTCTCGCGTCGAAGGGGATCTTCGATCCGGAAGAAGATCCGACGGTGATGGTCGAGCCGCCCGACGACTCGGACCTGCCCGTGATGTTCCTGGTGGAGGTGCCCGAGGAGAAGGTCGTCAAGAACCGGATGCACCTCGACCTCCAGGCCGAAGAGGACCTTGAGGCCGAGGTCGAGCGGCTCGAGGGGTTGGGTGCTTCGATCCGCAACTGGGCCGAAGGCGACGGCGGCATGTGGTGCGTGATGCTCGACCCGGAGGGCAACGAGTTCTGCGTGATGCCTGCGGACGACGACGTCGCGTGATAGTCCCCTGAGGAAAGAGCTACAGCTCGGCGAGACGCTGCCGGGCGCGATCGACCAGCACGACCGCGCCCTTGCGCTCCGCTCGCTCGACCGCTTGCTCGAGCGCCGCGCGGGCCTCCCGAGGGTCGCCGGCCGCGATCGCCACGTCGGCTCGGTCCCAGCACAGCAGCCATCGCAGCAAGAACTCGTCGGTGGTCTCCGCCAGTTGGACCGCTTCCCGGATCAAGCGGACGGCATCGTCGATGCGGCCTTCCCTCGTCAACAGCTTCGCCTCGACGGAGCGCCACGAGTACTGGTTGATCGCGTCGTCGCTCGCCGACATCTCGCGGCCCGCGGCTGCGTACCGTCGCGCCTCGTCGAATCGGCCGAGCAGGTAGCAGGACACTCCGCGGAAGATGGCCTGGGTCGATGCGTGGGCATGATCACCGAACGAGGCGAGCTGGTCGTAGCCACGCCCTGCCCACATCTCGGCGGCCGCGTGATCACCCGCGAGTGTCTCCAAGCGCCACGATGCTTCGTAGAAACCGCTCGGCACCCGGCCCAGCAGCTCTCGGGCCGCGGCGAGCTCCTCGTCGTGCAAACGCCGGGCCTCATCGAAGTTCCCGCGGAGCGCGTGCACCGCGCTCGTCAGGTCGATGGACATCAGA
>DASWDB010000195.1:0-7101 GCA_036395715.1 Actinomycetota bacterium
GGGGGTTGGAACGGCGAGTCGGAAGCTCAGAAGGACGCGGCCATCTGGTTCTCGGGGAACGGGATCGGATGGTCCTTGGAGCGCAGCCGCAATGACACGTACGACCTCCGCGACCGGGGAGCGCAGGAGATCCGTGCGCTCGTCCCGTACGGATCCGGCGGGATCGCCGTCTATGCCTTCGGGGTGCAAGGCGTCGGCGATGCGGGTCAGCCGCGTCTCTGGAACGGAAGTATCCAGGCCTCCTAAGAGCGCCCATCCCTAGGTAGTCCACGCCCCGAACACGCGTGGAGTCACGGTTCTTCGCACGACCCCTCCTCCCTACGGTCGCGTCGTTGACCCACGACGCGATCCCGGAGGAGGAGAGCCGCGATGAAGCCGACCATCTCTCGCAGGTTCGCTGCGATCCTCGTGTGTGCCGTTCTGCTCCTCGTCGCGAGCACGATGGCGGTCGCTGGGCCCGGGAACCGGACCTCCGCCGCCGCCGACGATGATCCGATCGACGCAACGTTGCTCGGCGCGACTCCCAGTTGGGTCGTGGTGGAGAACCGGAAGCCGGGGACGTCGGCCTGGCGGATCCGGTCGTCCGCCCCGTCGAAGATCGAGGGATTCGCCGACCACGTGAGCGCGAAGCTGGGCGACAGGGTCCGGTTGTTCGTCTCGTCGAAGGCCCGCCACTTCCACGTCGAGGCGTTCCGGTTCGGCTACTACGGCGGGCGCGGCGCTCGACTGATCTGGAGATCCGCATGGGTCGGTGGCCATCGACAGACGAAGACCCGCTTCGTCGCGGGGACTCGGATGGTCGAGGCAGCCTGGAAGCCCTCCCTCGCGTTCCGCATCACCTCTGCTTGGGTCCAGGGCGTGTACCTCCTGCTGCTCGTGGGGGGCGACGGTTCGAAGAGCTACGTGCCGCTGACGGTGAGGAACGATTCCAGTCGCGCGGACCTGGTGATCCAGTTACCGACGACGACGTGGCAGGCCTACAACCTGTGGGGCGGCTACAGCCTGTACTTCGGGACCCGGGGGGCGTCCAACCGTGCTCACGTCGTGTCGTTCGACCGGCCCTACTCGACGACCCGGGGCGCGCCCGACTTCATGGACCGGGCCAGGCCCCTGATCGCGCTGGCGGAGCGCAAGGGGTTCGATGTCACGTACTGGACCGACAACGACTTCCATCAGCGTCCGCTCCTGCTGCGGCACCACCGTGCGCTCATCACGCTGGGGCACGACGAGTACTGGTCGTCGGAGATGCGAGCGGGGGCACTCGGGGCTCGCGCGCACGGGGTCAACCTGGCGTTCCTCGGTTCCAACGCCGACTATCGACACATCCGTCTGGTGGCGTCCCGCCTCGGTGGGGCCCGGCACGAGATCGACTACAAGACGGACTGGCGCCAGGATCCGCTGTATGGCGTCCGGAACCGCGACGTGACGTCCGAGTGGAGGACGGGGCCGGTCCCGCGTCCCGAGAGTGCGCTCAACGGCGGGCTGTACCAGTGCAACCCCGTCCAAGCCGACATGATCGTCGTGCGACCAACCTCCTGGTTGTTCGCGGGGACGGGAACGTATGGAGGCGATCACCTGACGCACCTGGTGCGTTTGGAGTACGACAAGGTCGACGCATCGGCGCCGACGCCGAGGAGGATCCAGATCCTCGCGCATTCGCCTCTGGTCTGCCGCGGGTATGCCGACCACGCCGACCTCACCTACTACACGACCCGGAGTCGAGCGGGTGTGGTGGATACGGGGACGAACGCTTGGATCGGCGCGCTCCGATGCGGTGACGGTCGCGCCCCTCGCGGAAGCCTCATCGCCTGGTGCAGCCCGGTCGTCGTGAAGGCGACGATCAAGCTGCTCACGGTCTTCGGTGGCGGGCCGGCGGGCCGGGTGCATCCGTCGATGTCGAACGTCGGGCAGTTCGGCATCCGTCTACGGCATCCGATCGATCCGTGACACGCCCTGCGGCGCTTCGGACGCGTCGACGCGTGGCGGGCGCGGTATCGCTCGCCATCGCGCTGACGTCGATCGCCGTCGTGCGCGGCATCCTGACGCATCCGCCCCGACCGCCGCGATCGGCTGCAACCGGGTCGGCGACGCCCGCGATGGTCGTTGGGCACGCGCACGGGGCGTACGCTCCCTATCCCGACGGCACGGAACCGATGTTCATCCTCGTGCTCGGGAGCGACGCGAGACCTGGCGAGGCCGTCGAACGAGCCAGGTCGGATGCGATCCATATCGTCGGCGTCAACTTCCGACGCCACCGTGCGTCCGTGATCGACATCCCGCGCGACTCGTGGGTCCCGATCCCGGGCCACGGCTTCAACAAGATCAACGCTGCGATGGTGGCCGGCGGTGTCCAACTCACGATCCAGACCGTCGAAGCGCTGACGGGCATCCGGTTCGACTACTACGCCGTGACGTCGTTCCCGGGCATGAGGTCGATGGTCGACGAGATCGGCGGTCTCCGGATCAGGGTCCCGTACGACATCCACGATCCGACCGATGGCGGTCCGCCGATCCGTCGGGGGTTGCGAACGCTCGACGGCTCCTCGGCGCTCGCCTTCGCCAGGGCACGGGACTTCGTGCCCGGAGGCGACTTCGGTCGCACCCGGAACCAAGGAGCGATGCTGATAGCTGCATTGAAGCAGTACCAGGGTGGTGCGACGGGAGATCCCGCATCGACCCTGTCGTGGTTGGGCACATTCATGCGGAACGTCGACACCGACCTGTCGTTCGACGAGTTGATCTCGTTGGCGTACGCGGCGAGGCAGATCCCGTCGACGAACGTGAACAACGTCCCTCTCCAGGGCTCGACGGGTTACGAGGGAACGCAGAGCGTGGTGCATCTGAGCTCGCGGTCGGAGGCGGTGTTCGCCGACATCCGTCGTGATGGTCTCGTTGATGACGCGATGTAGCAGAGGAGGAGGTCATCGCCAAACGAACCGATCCCCCCGCGCCGTAGCGAGGCAGATCACATGGGACCGCCGCAGCCACTGCCGCCTCCGCCCCCACCTGCTGCCGATGGAGGGCTGCTCCATAACAAGCAAGGACCTCGAGGGGACCGTCCCTAGGGGCACGGAGGGGCGAGCGCGCCGCACAGCACCTGG
This sequence comes from Actinomycetota bacterium, assembly GCA_036395715.1. Lineage (GTDB taxonomy): Bacteria > Actinomycetota > UBA4738 > UBA4738 > HRBIN12 > AC-51. Next base: position 3,102 of record DASWDB010000195.1, read on the forward strand.
TCGTCTTCGGCGGCGACCGCTGCGATGAGGTCGGCGCGAGCGATGAACGCGAGGCCACCGCCCGGCGCGAACGACGGCACGTCCCGGTCCGTGATGGTCGGGGTGTAGGTCACGCACCCGCCCTCGATCGGGATCTGCTCGGTCCCTTCGACCGGCGCCGGGCAGGACTCGGTGAGGGTCACCGTCACGGGCTCGCTCGAGCCGTCGCCGACACCGACGGCGAAGATCGCCTTGCCTCGGATGGTCTCGGCGGTCCCGACGCTCCAACCGACCGGCAAGGTCGCGACGCATGGGAGCCGGGTGGCGCTCGGCACCGCTTGCGCCATCAGCTGCATCGGCTGTTCGGTGCCGCACGTCGGGGCCGTCACGGTGCCGCGGGTGGGGAAGAACAGCCCGATGCCCGTCAGTCCCGCGAGCAGGACCACCACGAGCGCAACGACGATCAGCGCGACCCGCCGGATGCTCCAGCGCTGCACCGAGATCGGACGGCGGCCAGGCGCCATCGACCGGAACTCGGCGAGCAGGTCGCGCCCGTCCTGCTTCATCTGCTGACGCAGCTGCGTCGGGCTCGCGACGCCCCGCGTCGCCGCGAACGCCTCGGCGAGCTCGTCGGGGGTGAAGTACCGGAGCGCGGCGTCGTACACGGACCGCGCATCCGAACGAAGGGCCAGCACCAGCATCATGTTCCCGAGATCGACGGCCTGGCGCCACGGCGAGGGCCGGATCTGGACGAAGAAGACGTCGATCAGCTTCAGCTCTCCGCGCTGCACCATCAGGTTGGCCGGCTTGATGTCCCGGTGGGCAAGCCCGACGTCCCACATCAGCCGGATCATCGCGAGTCCCTCATCGATCACGCGCGCGTCGATCTCGGCCTCACCTATCTCGACCGCGTCGTCGAAGAAGTCCATCGCGATCAGGTACTCGCGCTCGGGGGTGATCTCCACGATGCCGAGCGGCGCGGGCGTCGGGAACCCGGTCTCGCCGAGCAAACGCAGGGTGTAGTCCTCGTACTCCACGAACCGGCGGACCGTCGTGAACGGCGTCTCGTCCTCGAGCCGTCCGTAGAGCATCGTGCGCCCGAGCTTGTACCACCGGTCCGCGCGCACGTGGCTCTTCGCGTAGAGCTTCGCGAAGATCGTCCGCCGGCGGCCCGCCTCGTCGGTCACGGTGAGCTTCAGCGGGGTGGAACCGCCGGAGCCCTCGAGCCCGACCGGCTTGATGTCCTGGACGGTGAACCCGAGCTGGTCCTGCAACGCGGCGCGGATCGCCTCGCCCCGACGCCCGGTGACGTCGAGGTGTGCCGACTTGCCGCGCGCACCGTAGGAGACCGGGAAGAGGTCGTTGGCGGCGAAGGCGCGGAACGCGGCCAGCGGGATCGCGACCCCGACGATCGCACCGGACACGACGTCGGTGAAGTGGTCGACGCCGAGGTAGATCCGCAGCGCGCCGATGATCGCGATCGCGCCCGCCGCGGCGACCTTCGCCCAGAACCGCGGCCTGCCGGGAACCACGAGCATGAACGCGAGGCCGATCGAGAGGAACGCAGTCGCGCCGATCGGGATCGACGGCGTGGCGTAGCCCTCCCAGCTCGCGAGCTGCTGCACGCCGAACGGCCGCGGTCGCAGCGAGAGGAGCTCGAGCCCCTGCAGGAGGGCCCCGGCGACGGCGAGGGAGATCATCCAGATCACGAGATGGCGCCAGCGGTGGAACCACGCCGTCGTCACGACGACGAGCAGACCCAGCGCCGCGAACCCGACGCGGGAACCGATGGTGTGCGCCTGGCGCGCGAACGTGTCGAGCCACGCGGTGCGGATCGAGATCACCGCGTCGGTGATCCACGCGTCGAACCGGTCGAGCGGGCCCGGATCGATGCGGAGCCACAGACAGCCGGTCACGGCGACGGCGACCAGCAGGATCAGCCAGGCCCAACCGCTGGAACCGATCTGCTTGGGCAACGGCGGGGCTGCGCCCGTCGGCCGACGACGTCGGTGGGTTGTGACCCCCGCACCGGCCGACGGCCGCACCACCTGATCATGCTGATCCATGGGTTCCCTCCGCAAGGATCCTCGCACGATCAGCCGGGCACCCGCCGTCGCGTTGGCCCGGTGAGGACTCCCCTGACCGTCTTGCGGAAGGTGGTCCTCGGCCGGCCGAACGACCTCAGACGTGGTTCTTGGGATCGCTCCGCTTGTGGGCCCGTCCCCGGCGATGCCGGCGCGACCCGACCCTCGGCCACAGCCGCGACGGTTGATCCGCGAGCTCGTCGGTGAAGTCGCCGGCGCCCAGTGCGAACCGCTGGCTCCACCCTTTCCCGGGGATCCAGACGCCGATGTAGCCGCCCGGCAAGAGCTGGAGCGACTCCTCCGTGTGCTCCTTGAAGTCGTACGGCCCGGAGAAGCCGGGCGCGAACCACTCCGGCGTGACGAAGTCGCTGATCCGAACGCCGTCGACGTCGTAGCCGAGCTCGTCGGCCTCCACCGCGTCGCAGACCTCGTGCGCGTACCTGGTACCACGCGCGTCGATCTGCACATCGAGCATGACGTACGGGTCAGCAAGCATCTCGAACAACTCGTGGGTGAAGTCGACGCTGATCGAGGCGCCGTAGTGCCGGACGGTGGCGACGAAGGCCTTGCCGAGCGGGAGGTCCTCGTCGGTGACGTCGTGGTACCCGAGCGCGTTCGCAACATCGGAGTCGTCGAAGAACCCGATCCACCACGCGTTCGGCGGAGGGGTCTCCCCTTTGGGCACCTGATGGAGCCTCGCGCTCGCGCCCCAGGCCGGCTCGAAGTCGCCGTCCACCGCCTTCTGCGAGGCCGCGACGATCGGAGCGATCTCGTCGTCGCCGATCAGCGTGCTCAGGTTCAAGACGGCGATCAGGGGACGTTTCCGTGCCATGTCTCCTCCTCGTGTGCTCACCCGAAGGCGAAATGGAGCAACTGGGGCATCCCGAACTCACCCTTCGGTGCGAGCGCCGGATGAGGTGTGAAGCCCGGCTGCTCGCTCACGTACGAATGCGGATCGCCGGCGAGTAGGCCAAGCAACACCTCCGCCACGATGCGACCGCCGACGGACCCGAGGCGACGCCCCTGGTGCTGGACCTGCGCCTCTTTGAGGATGTAGAACCACAGCGGCGCGCTCCCGGTGAACTCCGGCGAGACCGTGGTGATCCCCAACTCCTGATCGGTCAGCGCAGTGATGCTCATCGCCTGGGCGACCTCCTGGCCGGACGGGAGCCCGAAGGCGAGACCCCGCAGGAGGTTCCGCTGGGCCAGCGATCGCGGGTGCGCGGCGATCACTTTCGGCAGATCGACGAGCGGCTTGGCCAGCTTCGTATCGATCCGGTGTGACCGCTGGGGTACGTGGTTCGCCTTCGTCTCGAAGAAGAACTCCCACTGGAATCCCCACGACTCCGGCAGGCGCCGGAACCCGTTGAGGTTCGCGAGCGGGTCCGTGCTGTCGGAGAAGACCGGGACGTCCTGGACGACGTCGTTGATCGTGTAATCGAACCGGATCATCGAGTGACCGAACCGGTACGCGGCAACGGAGAACTCGACCGGCATGAACGGTGCCTTCTGCCAATGGAAGAACTGGAGGTTCGATCTCACCTGGGCGGCCGTCGCAGCCGCCGGGATGAGCTGCTCCACTCGCTGAGCCCCGACGATCCGCGGGAGGAAGTCGTGCACGAGCATCCATTGGTAGTACCCGCGGACCCGACGCTGGGTCTCGCTGAACAGGTCCGGCCCACGAAGGGAGGTCTCCTCTGCGACGCGCGTAGCCATGTGGTTGTGGAATCGGAGGAACGCGCAGTGCAGCTGGGACACGATCAGGTTCTCATCGTTCCGGGGGTCTCCGATCAATGCTCGACCCTGCGTGTTGCGGGGCAGATCGATCCCGTTCCCTACGTCCTTCCCCAGGAGGAACGCCACGCCCTTGAGCCGGTCGTCGGCAGGTTCCTGGTCGTACAGGAACGGATCCTGGGACGGCCCGCCCCCGTAGATCG
>DASWDB010000196.1:0-13362 GCA_036395715.1 Actinomycetota bacterium
GGCGCTCGCGGGACCGGAAGATCGTTGGGACGGACGGGAGGCATGGGTCGTCTCCATGCTCGGCGAGACGCTCTACTGGCTCGGCGAGTTCGACGAAGCCGAGGCCCGGTTCCGGAAGGCGCTCGCCCTGGCCGATGGCGATGACCGCGTGACGGCCCACTCCGCTCGGTTCCTCGCCGACATCACGACTACGATCCGCGGGGACGATCACCTGGCGGGGGCCCTGTTCGAGCGGTCGATCGAGGCGGCTCGTCGCGTGGGGGATACCCGGCCGCTCGCCCGCTCGTTGCTGATGGCAGCTTGGGTGCCGTACCGCCAGAACCGGCTCGACGAGGCGGAGACGCTGTTCCGCGAGGCGCTCGAGATCGCGCGATCGGACCCCAACGCCGACCCGTGGGCCGAGGTGCAGGCGCTGGTCGGGATCGCAAGCGTCATCTCGGCTCGGGGGAGTGAGGACGACGCGATCACGGTCGGTCGGGAGGCACTCCTGGTGGGTGAGCGGGCCGAGCAACCGTTCACGATCGCCGTCGCTCACCAGCTCATGGCCGCGTCGCTGGGGCGCGCAGGGAGATTGGACGAGGCCTCGGAGCATGCCGACACGTCGGTGGAGGGGTTCCGCGCGCTGGGGGCCCGATGGGAGCTCGCCAGCGCGCTCGGCGACCGCGGCGTGATCGGTCGCCTGGCAGGGCGGCTCGATGACGCCGTGGTCGATCTTCGGGAGGCGTTGGGATCGTGCAGGGAACTGAAGGATCGCGCGTTGGTCACGCCGATCGCGGCAGAGCTCGCACGGACGCTGGGGCGCACCGGCGACGTCGCGGCAGCGCGGGCGGTCCTCGACGATCCGTTCTCCCGGATCGCCGAGGGGGAGCCCGGAGCCGGCACGTCGCTGTTACTGGCGGAGGCGGCGCTCGCGCTCACCGAGGGCGACAAGGAGGTTGCGCTCGCCAAGTCCGTGGCCGCCCTGGACCGCGTGTCGTCGGACCCGATCGTCCCGAACCCGCACGCTGCCGTCATCTGGTGGACGGGATCGCTGTTCGGAGCTGAGACGGTCGGCGGGGAAGAAGCGCTCGACCGCGCACGAGATACCCTGGAGCGCAACGGATGGCGGCAAGCCCTGGGCGAGCCCGAACTCGTCGACTCGGCCTGAACCCTCGGAACGGGTGGTTGAAACGTGCGGGCTGGGGAGGCAGGCTCTCGGAACGCTTCGGTCTCAGCCTTCACCGGCCGATACGGTAAGGGTCCGCATGTCGAGAGGTCAGGCAACCTTCCCCGTCGGGCTGCGCGTGCTCGCGGCCACCTGTGCGCTCCTGGCGCTCTGTTGGTACGCGCCCGGCGCGAGCGCCAACCCGCCGACCAGCCCGCAAGACGTGCACCATGCCGAGCGAGCGTATCGGTCGGCCGTGGTGAGGGTCCGGGCGATCAGGGATCAGGTGGCGGCCATCCAAGCACGCCTCCAGACGGCGATCGCGGCCGTCGAGAAGCAGGAGCAGCTCCTGGAGCAGATCACCGCCGACCTAAATGAGACGCGGCGACGGATCGCGGACGCGCAAGCGAGGTACGAGGCGATCCTGGTGCAGCTGAACGATCGTGCGGTGCAAGCGTTCATGTCGGGGCCCGCCTCGAACCTGGATTGGATCTTGGGCGCGACCTCGCTGGTGGACCTGTCGGACCGGGTGGAGTTCGTAGACGCCGTCAGCCAGTCCGATGCCGATCTGGCTGCACAGGTCGATTATCTGCACCAGCAACTCCTGTTCGACGAAGCCCGGCTGGAGGATCTCCAGGCGCAGCGACGGGTCAAGGTCGCACACGCGAAGGCGATCCAGGACCAGATCGCGGCCGATCTCCAACAGCAGGAGGATCTGCAGGCGCAGGCCGCCCAGATCGCGGAGCAGTACTTCCAGAAGTACCGGTCGGTGAAGAAGCAGCGGGCCCAGGAGATCCAAGCGGCGGCACAGGCGGCCGCAGCGAGCACCAGCCACCATGATCCGGTTCCGTTGCCGGCGCAGTATCGGCACATCCTGAAGATCTGCCCGGTCCAGAAACCCGTGTACTTCAGCGACGGCTTCGGGGCACCCCGGTACACGGGGCACTACCACCTGCACGCCGGGGTGGACATCGTGACCGCGAAGGGACAGGAGATCTACGCGCCCTTCAATGGCGTTGCGCGCACCTCGTACAACACCCTCGGCGGCAACGCCGTGTACGTGACCGGGCAGGACGGCTACGTCTACAACGCCCACGTCGATCACTACTCCGACAAGTCCAACGGTCCGGTGAAGACCGGCGACGTGATCGGGTACGTCGGCGACACCGGCGATGCGATCGGCACTCCTCACGACCACTTCGAGTTCCATCCGTTCTTCCCCGTCCCCGCCGACTGGCCCGTCAGCTACTACGGCTACCGGGTCATCGGGACCGCGATCAACCCGTATCCGTTGCTCGTCGCCGCTTGCGGCTAGGTCCGCCCGAGCGGCCGGCCGCAGCGGCGCCATCGTGGGGGTTGGGCGTCTCGCGCGTCTGACCGACCGGGTTGAGGAATATCCTCCGGGACGTGATCAGGAGGATCGCACGCGTACGGGTCGCGACGGGTGTGTGATGGGTCGCGGTCCCGGCCTGATCGGCCACGCCGGCTTCCCGGGCCCAGCACCGTTCATCGCGACGGGACTCTTCTTCGTCGCGACCGGCGCATCGTACGGCGCGTATCTGCTGTTCACGCATCCCTCGGGTCCCCTCCGTCGGGCGACGTCGATCGGCCTCGGCGCAGTTGCGCTCGGGTGCTTCGGCATCGCGACCACCCTTCCCCTCTTCCTCGGTGCTCGCCCATCCCTGGGCAGGCCGTCGACGACGGCGCGGCTCGAGATCCTCTCGCCTCGCCCAGGAGACGTGATCCGAGGCGATCCGGCGTCGATCGCCGTGGAGCTGCGACTTGAGGGGGGGACGGTCGTTCCCACGACGTCTCTTCGCCTGGTGCCGAACGAGGGGCACATCCATCTGTACCTCGACGGATCGCTGGTGTCGATGACGAGCGGCCTCGAGGCGCACGTCACCGCCTCACCGGGACAGCACGAGCTGCGGGCCGAGTTCGTGGCGGTCGACCATGGGCCGTTCCAACCGCGAGTCCAGGCCGAGGTGACGTTCTCGGTCCACGGGTGAACGAGGGGCGCGCGGTCGCACCCAGGATCGCCGGCTTGAGATCAGGTGGTCGGTGCGGGCGCGATCGTCAGCCGCCACGTGGATTCATAGCTCCTGCCGTCGTGGGCCGTGGCGACGATGTCCACGACGTAGTTCCCAGCGTTGAGCGTGGTGTTGGCGGCCACATGTCCGGCACTGAAGCGCTTGATGGGGGGCCGCATCGGTTCGCCTCCGTCCGGCGTGATGACGATGACCACCTCATGGAGCGGGAGCTCCTTGCCGTCGGGGGCGAAGGCGGTGGCGTGCACGGGGTTGGGCCCGGCGGTCGCGGGATCCACGAAGGACTGCAACGAGACACCATCCGGGAACGTCGTCGTCGTCGTCACCGGCGCCCCGGGGATCGCGACGGTCGAGGTCGAGCCCTCCGAGGCCGTTACCAGGGTGAGGGGCACTTCGACGGTGGTCGCCCCGGTGCGCACGATCACGGTGACGCGCCACGTCCCCTCCACGGAGACCGCCGTGCCTTGCCCGACCCAGGCCCCGTCCGCGCCCCGCGTCAGACGGACCTGTGTGGCCGGAAGGTCGGGACGCGTGACCGACAGGAATCGCAAGGTCACGGCGTCGGCCGCCACCGGCGAGCCGGTGTCGTAATCGGCGACCTCCGCCCGGAACGCGTTGGGGCCGGCGGAGCCGGGGGTCAACGTGAGCGTGACCCTGGTGGTGGTGGCGAAGTCGGTGCCGGTCGCCGACCCACCGATCTGCGCCGTCGCCGCAGTTCGTGAGGACGCGGCCGAAGCCGGCGGACTCAAGCCCGTCAGCGTGCCGGTGAGGACGAGAACGCCGAGCGCAACCACGGCCTCCGCCGCGACGAACCGACGCAGCGGACGCGGATCCTCAGCCAGGATCACCACGTTGCGCAGCCGGTTGGTGGCGCCGAGCCCGATCAGGACGAACGCGACGGCGACCTTCACGAGCAGGGTCACGCCGTACGCCGCGCGCAGTCCATCCAGCACGTTGGACCATCCGCCGAGCTCGCTGAGCGCGCGGAGGGCGCCGGTGACCGCGACCACGCCAACCGCGCCGAGCGCGAGGTTCGAGAACCGATGGGTCTCCCGCATGGGGGGCCCACCCGCGTCGAGCCGTTCGCGGAGCAGCATGAGGAGGAGGACGAGCCCACCGATCCACAGACCCGCCGCCAGGAAGTGCAGCCATTGGTACGCCTGCTGGAGGAGTGAGTCGGAGGCCGCCGCAGCGTGGCCGCTGGAGGCGCGGATCGCCATCGCCACCCCGGCGGCCGCGCCCGAGCCCCAGAGCGCGATGCGCCAACGCTCCCGCGCGGCGGCGAGCACGGCGAAGGCCGCCGCCGCGAGGGTCGCGACGACCAACCACAGATAGGGGCGACCGGTCGCCGTCCGCACCAGGTCGTTCATCGGGACGCCGACCGTCCGCTGCTCGGCGACGAGCATCCCGGCCGCGCCGGCGAACGCGAGGAGCGCGCTCGCGAGCCCCACGATCCGCAGCGAACGAGGACCTCCGCCGAACAGACCGAGCCCGACGACGGCGACCGCGACCAGCAGCATCAACCCGGCGTACAGCGCCGTCTTCGCCACGACCGTCAGGGGTGTCGGGCCCGAGGAGGCAGCGGGGGGGGCCGCTCCGGGTGTGACCGCACCCTTCACGGCACCCACCCCGAAGGCGAACGCGCCCGCCGTTACATGGCCGTCCTCGGTCGAAACGACGCGCCAGCTCACCGTGTAGACGCCGTCGGGCATATCGGCCGGCATCGAGACCGAGAGGGTGCGGGGTGGCTGGAGGGTCGGGGGACCGACCGCCAACTTCGTGCCACCGGCATCCAGCACCAGGACCGTTGACAACCTCGGGTCCGGTCCTTCGGTGAAGGTCATCCGAACCGAGGTGGGCGCGTTCGGGAGGACCGCACCATTGGCCGGGTCCGACGACGCCAGGAGCGCGTGCGCCGACGCTGTGCCCGCACCGCCAACCACGATCACACTGGCGATCCCGAGCGCCGCGAACAACCGTTTCATCATCCGCTTACCCTCACGAATCCGACGGATGCCGTAACAGGGGGGGAGAAGGGCAGATGATCGGCTGCGACGAACTCGGCGGTGAGCGTGTGAGGTCCTGGCGCGGCCCCGCTGAGATCGAGCACCTGCGTCGTCCCGAAGGTCATCGACTCGAGGGCGCCGTCGAGGAGCAGATGGATGTGCCCGGTGTCGGGAGCGATCGAGGTGGTCGTCGCTTGCACGATCGTGCCCCCCTTCAGATCCAGGACGACGTTCATCTCCGAGCCGCTCACCTGCTCGTGCTCACGGGGCCGCTGGAACGAGATCGTCGCCGTGGAGGACGGTCGGGTGGTCGCCGTGGTCGGCGTCTTGGGGCCAAGCAGGGCCCGAGGAACGAACGCCGACGTCACCACGAGGATCCCGGCGACGCCGAGCAACCCGTAGGCGCCGGCCAGGGGGACGCGAGGAAAGCCGTTGCCATGCAGCCTGGTCCATCCGATCCACCCTGTCCAGATCGCCGCGAACAGCATGACGATCGCGAGGGACTCGTCGGTGCCGCCCGCGTGCGCGATCATCCCTGGCTCACGTCCCGCGTCGTGCCTTCCGAGCAGTGACGAAGCCCGCGGCGCCAACCACGATCCCGATCAGACCGACGACCACGCCGACGACGGCGATCGTCTTCGCGGAGTCGGCGGCCGTTCTCGCCGATGCCGCCACGGCGGTCGCGTCGGAGAGGCGCGCCGCATCCTGCTGGATCCGAGCCGCAAGCTCATCGTTCGACGGCACGTTCACTGCCGGGAAGGCCGCCTCGGCGGGATCTTGCACCTCGTCGAAGGTCTTCGGGCCGGACGTGAGCGACTCGTCGATCTTCGTGCCGTGGACGCTCCCGGAGAAGCGGAACGTATACGGACCGGGCTGGGATGGGATGAACCACGCTCGGTAGTCACCGGGGATCCCGTCCCCGCCCACCTCGAAGTCGGGCTCGAGCGGCAGCTGCGTCTGCTGACCGCCGAAGGAGACCTGCACCTTCAAGGAGTCCCCGAGGTCGACGACCGGGCGGCCCTTGCTGGTGAGGATCAACTGAACGCTGTTGGGCTGACCCACGTAGGCGGGTTCGGTCCCGAACCCGATCTCCATGTGGATCGAACCCACCTGGCGTTGTGCGTGCGCGAACGCCGCGGGGGCGCCGGCGAGGAGGGTCACGGCGGCGAGCGCACAGACGACGCCGAGCATGCTGATGGAACGACGCATGGGCAAGCTCCTTCGATGGATGGCCGGAACCGCCCCGGGTCAGGGGCGCAGACGCCTATCGAGGAGGTCCACGTCCGCCGAGGACTATCCGGTCGGTCACGACCGGGACCCCGACGGGGAGGGGGAGCAGCAACCCGAAGTCGAACGCCGGCGTCGGCGCGGGGAACCCGAGCAGGTCGGCCGCCGCGTCGGCCGCGCCGAGCACGAGTTCGATGACGGCGGCGACCAGGATGCCGACCGCGAGCTGCGCGACCGCTCCGACCGGCAGCACGTGGGTCAGGTCATGCAGAGGGGCGCGCACGACGATCCGCTCGGCGACCTCGATCGCGGTGAACGTCAGGAACTGGAAGCAGACGACGCGCGACGCGAGTCCACGGAACGCCATCTCGCTTCCCTCGCGTCCACGACCCAGCCGTCCGAGGAACGCCGTGGCGAGCCCGATCACGGCCGATGCGAGCGCGGCGTGGACCGCGACCGGCAGGTACCCGTGTCCGGTCGCGGCGAGGAGCTGCGACCTGGTCTGGGCGATCGGAGCGAGGGTTGCGTACGTGAGGGCGTGGCCGACGAGGACGCCGATGAACGCGATCGACCACACGATGCTGCGAGGGACCGGCGGCCGCGACATCGCCCCTAGACTACGTGCTCCCGGAGTCGGACAGGAGCAGGTCGTGAGGGCGGGGGACGTCAAGCGGATCGCCGTGGTGGGTTTCGGACTCATGGGCTCCGGGATCGCCGAGGTTGTCGCTCGCGTTGGGATCGACGTCACCGTGCTCGAGCCCACCGAGGAGCTCCTGGCGCGCGGACGGGAGCGGGTCGAGGCCTCCACCGGCCGGGCGGTCGAACGAGGCAAGCTCGAACCCGAGGAGCGCGACGCGGTCGTCGGGCGGATCCGTGGGACGACCGATGTCGCGGCGCTCGCCGATGTCGAGCTGGTCATCGAGGCTGCGACGGAGGATCGGGATGCGAAGCTCGCGATCTTCCGCGAGCTCGATCGCGTCGTCGACCCGGAGGCGCCGCTGGCCTCGAACACGTCGTCGATCCCGATCGCCACGCTCGCCTCGGCGACGTCACGCCCCGAGAAGGTCGTCGGCCTCCACTTCTTCAACCCCCCGCCGGTGATGGACCTGATCGAGGTCACACCCTCGTTCCTGACGGACGCGGACACCGTCTCGTTCGCGCGAGCGTTCGGCGAGCGACTCGGCAAGACGACGGTGGTCGCGAAGGATGAGGCCGGGTTCATCGTGAACCGTCTCCTGATCCCGTACGTGTGCGCGGCGATCCGGTTGCTCGACGAGGGCTTCGCGAGCCGTGAGGACATCGACGCGTCGATCGAGCTCGGGTTGCACCATCCGATGGGACCGCTCAGGCTGGCGGACCTGATCGGGCTCGACACGGTCCTGCAGATCGCCGACGTGCTCTTCGAGGAGTTCCGGGAGCCGGTCTACGCCCCGCCGCCGAGGCTGCGACGGATGGTCTCGGCCGGCCGGCTGGGCAGGAAGTCGGGCGCAGGCTTCTACGACTACGGATGACCCGCGCTCCCGGCGCTTCGGTCGGGCGGTTTCGTCGCTTCCACGCACGGGCATCCCTGCGGCCCGACGGTCGCCGCGTGCCTCGTTCCGGGCGCGAGGTCCGAGGCGCGGAGCACCCCTCCAGCCTGAACGCAGCCGCCGCGTCGTCGCCCCTCACGTCGCCGGGCGTCATCCGAGCTCGCATCTCAGAGCGTGATCCCGAGCACGGCGCGAGCCCGATCGAGGTCGTCGTTCGGCACGAGCAGGGCGCCGGTCGACGGCGATGGATCGCCGTCGACCGCCGCGGTCTCGACGCGGACGTCGATCCCCGCGTCGCGGAGTCGCTCGAGCTGTGTCGCCATCCCTGCGAGCACACCGGAAGCCACCTGCACGAACCGGTCGTCGTCGCCGGGCACGTCGGCGGCATCGGCCGCAACGACCGCGTCGACCAAGCTGGGGTCGCCCGTGTATCCGACCAACACGGCCTGCGCCGCCGCCAGGTTCGTGTCGTGGATCAGGATCTCGACGCCTCCGTCGTCCGTCCGCTCGCCCAGCCGGCTCCCGATCCGTTCCGCTTCGAGGGCCTCGAGCAGACCGGAAGCATCCTCTTCGACCATGACGACGAGGATCAACCGCTTCGGTGGGCGTTCCTCGCGGTCGAACAGATCGGCGGCCGGCTCGATCCCGACCGGGTCGTCGGTGTCCGAGCGGTGCGTGAAGGTCACGCCCGTGCCGTGGCCGCGATCGGTGGCACCCGCGGGGGTCGGGCCGGGCTCGAGCAGTCCGCCGCAGTCGGTGCAGATCGTGTAGCCGGCTCGGTACTCGGCCCCACAGTCGGGACAGTGAACGGCGTCGGTCATCCGATCGATGTCAACGGACGTCGCCGCGGCCGTTCATCGGCGGCACGCCCTTGCGCGCGAATTCGACCCACTGCCCGTGCCAGGGCTCGCGTGCGAACCGGCGCACCTGGAGCGCCCCGTACCCGGTCGCCTCGATCCGACCCTGCAGGACCCACGGTGCCGGCTTCGGATCGTCCTCGACGAAGTACCGCTCGAGCGCCATCAGGGCCGCGCGTTCCTCCTCCGGGGACAACCCGTCCGGAAGGTCGAACCTCCGTCCGTCGTCGGTCTCGAACACGATGCCTCTTCCTACAGCGGGATGTTCCCGTGCTTGCGGGCGGGAACGGACTCGCGCTTCGTGGAGAGCATGCGAAGCGCCCTGATCAGCCGGGGTCTCGTCTCCGCGGGCTCGATCACGTCGTCGACGAAGCCGCGCTCGGCGGCCGCGTACGGCGTCGAGAACTTGTCGCGGTACTCGCGGATCAGCTCGGCGCGCTTCTGCCCGGGGTCGGCGGCCCGGTCGATCTCTCTCTTGAACACGATGTTGACGGCTCCCTCCGCCCCCATCACCGCGATCTCGGCCGTCGGCCACGCGAACGAGACATCGGCGCGCAGGTGTTTGGAGTTCATAACCAGGTAGGCACCGCCGTACGCCTTGCGCGTGATCACCGTCATCCGCGGCACCGTCGCCTCGGCGAACGCGTACAGCAGCTTCGCTCCGTGCCGGATGATGCCGTTGTACTCCTGTTGCGTCCCCGGCAGGAATCCCGGGACGTCGACGAAGGTCAGGATCGGGACGTTGAACGCGTCGCAGAACCGGACGAATCGCGACGCCTTCTCGCTGGCGTCGATGTCCAGCGTTCCGGCTCGAACCTTCGGTTGGTTGGCGACCACGCCGACGCTCCGGCCGTCCAGCCGCGCGAACCCGATCACGATGCTGTCGGCCCACAGCGGGAAGACCTCGAGGAAGTCCCCGTCGTCGACCACGTACCGGATCACCTCGTGCATGTCGTACGGCTCTTGCGCGCGATCGGGAACGAGATGCGTCAGCGCCTCCGCTCGCCGCTCGGGATCGTCGGTGCTCGCGTACCCGGGTGGATCCTCGAGGTTGTTCGATGGGAGGAACGACAGCAGGTAACGCACGCGCTGCAGGACGTCCTCATCGTCCTCGCCGACGAAGGAGGCGACGCCGGATTCGGTCGCGTGCGTCATGGCGCCGCCGAGCGCCTCCATCGTCACGTCCTCGCCGGTCACCGTCTTGATCACGTCCGGACCGGTGATGAACATGTGCGACGTCTCCTTCACCATGAAAGTGAAGTCGGTGATCGCGGGCGAGTAGACGGCACCGCCGGCACACGGCCCCATGATCACGCTGATCTGTGGGATCACGCCGGACGCTCGGACGTTGCGTTCGAAGATATAGCCGTACCCTGCGAGGCTCGCGGCACCCTCCTGGATCCGCGCTCCGCCCGAGTCGTTGATCTGGATGAACGGGGCGCCCGTCTGCAAGGCAAGGTCCATCACCTTGCACACCTTCTGCGCGTGTACCTCGCCCATCGACCCGCCGAACACGGTGAAGTCCTGCGACGCCACGAACACCTTGCGGCCGTCGACCGTGCCGTAGCCCGTGATCGCACCGTCTCCCGCCGGCCGGCGTTTCTCCATCCCGAAATCGTGTGAACGATGGACCGCGAACGGATCGGTCTCCACGAAGGACCCGACGTCCATCAAGATGTCGAGCCGCTCGCGTGCGGTCAGCTTGCCCTTGTCGTGTTGTCGTTGGGCCGCGTCGCGCCCGCCAGGCTGGAGAGCGGACCGGCGGCGCTTGCGGAGCTCGTCGATCCGGTCCTCGATCGTCCGATCGACGGGGGATGCCGCTCCCTTCTCGGTCTTCGCCATGGACGGAGTCTAGCCACGCGTTCGTTAGCAGTCCTTCACGGGCCACCCTGCGCTCCTCCAGCCCCCAAGCATATGCACCATCCGGATGGTCACTATGGAGTTCGAACGACCGGATAGGGCGGAGGAGGACAGCATCCAGCTCGCTTGGGTGTACCGATCGAACCGCCACGGCCAGTAGGCCGCTGCATGCTGGTAGAGGCCGAGGTACTTCCCCTTCGGCGAGCTCGCCGATGGGACGAGTCCGCTCTCGCGGCGCGCGATACAGATCGCGCGCGTCGTGCCGCCCGTGACGGGACCGTAGGCGCCCACGGCGCAACGGATCAAGCGCTTGGAGTAGTTCCGGACCGCCTCTCCGTCCCTGCGGGGGAGCTGGCACGGGTGGTTCGGGTGCCGTCCCGCTGCCGCCGTCGATGGGACGAGCATCGGGGCCGAGGCCGCGAGAACCGCAACCAGCAGGACCGTGCGCACTCGTCGCTGCACGGATGCGGACCCTAGCAGGGGAGTTGCAGGACGCCGTGGTCCTGTTGACTCCCCGAACACCCCTCAGCGAGCGTCCGGTCGTTTGGTGTGCGCCGGGAGCCGGGCGTCCCGGATATGTCGGTAACCACCCCTAGCATGCTCGCATGCAACTGACGGACCCACAGCGTCGGACCCTGCAGCTGCTGATCGGAACAGGCGATCGCCCCATGTTCCCAGCGGATCTCGCCCAACGGCTCCGTGATCGGATCGAAGCGCCCGCACGCAGCCTCGACCTTCCCGAGACGCTGTGGCTCGGGAAAGAGAAACTCAACGATCTCGGCCGATGCGAGGGCGCCTTCTCCTCGAAGATCGCCGGCGAGGCGCCGCCGTTCGAGCACGGACGGGCGAGCGCCACCGGTGTCCTGCAACACCGGGCGATCGAGGTGGTCGTCGGCGCACGCGATCCGATCGACCCCCACACCGCGGCGGAGCTCTCCGTCAGACGCACCGTGGAGAAGGAGGAGCGCTTCGCGGACTACTGGGCCGGGCTGCAGCCTTCCGACCGCGACGACATCCAGATGGAGGTCGTTCGTCGCACGATCCTGTTCGAAGGTTCGTTCCCGCCGCTCCGAGAGCTCCGTCGCGAGCTCACGCCCGCGACGGAGCTCTCGGTGCGCGCCGAGCTGCTCGGCGGAGCGCTCGTCGTTTCGGGCAAGCTCGATCTGCTCCTCGGGGCTCCGGACCGGCTGGAGCCCATGCGCGCGACCCGGATCGCGATCGACTTGAAGACGGGCGGCGCCTATCCGCAGTACGCCGAGGACAACCGGCTGTACGCGCTCGTCCTCGCGCTGCGTTTCGGCGTCCCACCGTTCCGGGTGGCGTCGTTCTTCCTCGAAGGCGGGACCTGGCAGGCAGAAGACGTCGATGAAGGCACGTTGTTCCATGCGGCCGATCGTGTCGTCGAGGCCGCACGGTCCGCGGCCGCGATCCACAACGGCCGGGAACCAGCGCTGACGGCGGGTCCGTGGTGCGGCTGGTGTCCTCGCCTCCACGTGTGCCCTGCGGCCGACCCCGATGTCCGCTCGACCGCACCCGAGTCGTCGCGGGTGGCGCTGCTCGCGACCGAGCCGTGAACGGGCATCGCGTCACCGTCGGCGCCACGTCGTCATCCGTTGTCGGGTCCGCTGGCCGTCGCTAGGGTTCGGCATCTTGGCTGGGGGTTGGCTTCGAGCGAAGGGTTCCGTCGCATGGTGAAGGACGTATACGACATCGGTGAGCTCCCGCCGCTCGGCGAGGTCCCGCCGCGCATGCACGCGATGCTCGTTCGACCGGACCGGTTCGGTGATCCGAGCGAGGCGATCCGGGATGAGGTGATCGACGTCCCCCTGCTCGCGCCGCACGACGTCCTGGTCGCCACGATGGCCGCAGGGGTCAACTTCAACAACGTGTGGGCCGCTCGGGGGGTCCCGATCGACGTCACCAAGGGCCAAGCGCGATGGGATGAGCCTACCGAGTTCCACATCGTCGGCTCGGATGCGAGCGGCGTCGTCTACGCCGTCGGCTCGGACGTGCGCGACGTCGCCGTTGGTGATGAGGTCGTCGTTCATCCGGGACAGTGGAACGTCGACGACCCGTGGGTCATGTCGGGCAGGGACCCCGGGCTCGCGCCCAGCTTCCGTGTGTGGGGCTACGACACCTGCTGGGGATCCATGGCGCAGTTCACGAAGGTGCAGGAGCATCAGTGCCTGCCGAAGGCCGGTCATCTGACGTGGGAAGAAGCCGCGGCCCCGACGCTCACGGGCGGCACCGCCTACCGGATGCTGTTTGGTTGGCCGCCCCACGCGGTGCAACCTGGCGACCTCGTCCTCGTGTGGGGTGGATCGGGCGGGTTGGGATCGCTGGCGATCCAGCTCGTCGCCAACGCCGGGGGCCGGGCGATCGCGGTCGTCAGCTCGCAGGAGAAGGCCGAGTACTGCCGGTCGCTCGGTGCGGTCGGTTCCGTCAACCGCAAGGATTTCAGCCATTGGGGCGTCCCCCCCCGATGGGACGCTCCCGAGTGGAAAGACTGGCTGGATGGTGCGAAGGCGTTCGGGAAGGCGATCTGGGATGCGGCGGGCGAGAGGACGAATCCGCGGATCGTCTTCGAGCATCCCGGCGAGGACACGATCCCGACGTCGAACTTCGTGTGTGACCGTGGCGGGATGATCGTGATCTGCGCGGGGACTTCCGGTTTCGACACCCTGATCGACG
>DASWDB010000197.1:0-7510 GCA_036395715.1 Actinomycetota bacterium
AGGAGGACGGCTTCCTCCTGGGCGAGCACGATCACGCGCCGCGCGCCAGGCGTGAATCGCTCGAACACGTCCCTCAGTTCTCTCCCTGGTCGCGGGTCAAGCCGAGCTCGCCGTCGAACTCCTGCAGCTTCTCGATGTGCATCCACCGATGCCGACGGGAGATCCGCGCGAGCAACTGGTTCACATCCTCGTCGGGGAGATCTCCCGGGTTCTCCTTGATGATGAACCGACATCGGAAGTGATCTCCCGTCTCGGTGAGCGCACCCGTGGGCGGGAAGACCTTCGTGCCACGCGACGAGATCATCTTGAGCGACAGCCGCGTGTCGTGCGTGAGCTCCATCATCGAGGCGCCCAGCTCGGACGCGGAGAGCGGCGACTCCACGAAGACATCGAGTCCGACGACCGCACGGGAGGTCGCCTTCACGTAGTCGGGATCCGGATCGAGCTTCGGCAACACCAGCGGCTTCACGTCGCGCACGGTCCAGGTCTCGGTCCGCTTGCCGAGGTTCCCGATGATCGTGTCGGTGTACTCGGTGGTGGGGGTGCCCCGGTCGTACCCGAGGACATCGCCGGTGAGCACACCCGATTCGAGCGTGACGAACACCGCGTGCTCGATCGCCGAGGCCTGGTCGAACAGGCCCAGGTAGCGAAGCATCAGGACCGCCGACAGGATCACGGCCGTTGGGTTGATCACGTTCTTGCCGGCGTACTTCGGCGCCGAACCGTGCACCGCTTCGAAGATGGCGACCTCGTTCCCCACGTTCGCGCTCGGCGCGAACCCAAGGCCTCCGATCAGGGCGCTCGATTCGTCCGACAAGATGTCGCCGTTCATGTTCGTCATCACGAGGACATCGAACTGCTCCGGGCGCTTGACGAGCTGGTGGGCGGCGTTGTCGACGATGACGTGCCAGGGCTCGATCTCCGGATAGTCGGGGGCGACCTTCTCGAAGGCTCGCTTCATCTCCCCTTCGGAGAATTTCAGGATGTTGGCTTTCGTCGCGCAGGCGACCTTCGTTCGACCCTCGCTCCTCGCGTACTCGAACGCGAATCGCGCGATCCGTTCGGACCCTTTCGCGCTGATCAGTTTGAGCGCTTGCGCGACCCCCGGGGTCTGCATGTACTCGATCCCGGCGTAGAGGTCCTCGACGTTCTCACGAACCACGACGAGGTCGATGCCGCGGCCGCTGTACGGCGTTCTCACCCCGGGCATCTCGCGCACCGGCCGAACGTTCGCGTAGGTCTCGAACAACTTCCGGAGCGTTACGTTGGCGGACTTCTCGCCGAACCCGACCGGTGTCTCGAGCGGACCCTTCAGGGCGACCTTCGTCCGGCCGATCGAGTCCATCGTCTCCTGCGGGACGCCGGAGGCGATCCCCTTCTTGAAGACCTCGGCGCCGGCATCTGCCGGCTCCCAGTCGATCGGCGCCCCGGCCGCCCCCACGATCCGTCGGGTGGCGTCGATGCATTCGGGGCCGATCCCGTCACCGGGGATCAGGGTGACGGGGATGCGGGCTCGGTGGTCGATCACGTGCGTCTCCTCGCTGTCGGTCCGATCGAGCCGGACACGTATCGTAACGACGAGCGGCGCACGTTCAGCCTTCGGACGTTCGCGAACGCAGCTGGGGCGCGAGGACTCGAACCTCGACTAACAGGGCCAGAACCTGTCGTGCTGCCATTACACCACGCCCCACCGCACTGCCGGAGCACTCTAACAAGGGCCCCTTCGTCCCACCACGACGCCGCCACCTGCGAGGTTGACCTTCCTTGCGGCGCAGGACTACGGTGGGTCGACGACCCAACCGGGAACGACATGGGAGGGCAGATGAACAAGGGCGGATTGGTATCGGAGGTGGCAAAGAGGACAGGCTTGTCGAAGGCCGACGTCGCCCGTGTCGTCGACGCGTCGATCGACGCGGTGCGGGACGCCGTGGTCAAGGGTGAGCGCGTGACGCTCGCCGACTTCGGGACGTTCGAACGCAAACATCGCAACGAGCGCATCGCTCGCAATCCGCGGAAGCCCGACGTCCCCATCGTGGTCCCCGCGCGGGACCTGCCGTCGTTCACGCCCGGCAAGGAGTTCCGGGCGCAGGTCCTGCAGCGCTCCTAGCGCTCCCCGAACGTCACCAGCCGCAGCTCGCGTGCGACCTGTCGGCCCTCCTCGTCCGCGACCTCGAACCGCACGCGCTGTCCCAGACGCAAGGTCAGGATGAACCCGTCGCCGAGGGATCGCGGATCGATCGCGATCTCGATCCGATCGTCGGTCACGACGGATCCCGTGTTCGAGTCCTCGTCGTAGTGCTTGATGGTCCCCTGCATGGTCGTTCTCCTACCTCGCGCGCGTCGCCGGCCGCATGCGCGTCGACACGTCGAGCGCTCGCAAGACCTCGCGGGTGCGTCCTGCTCGAGGATCGTTCAGGACCGTGAGGATATCGTCCGGCAGATCGAGGTCGAAGGCGAGCTCGGCGTGTTCGATCACAGCCACCGGGACGTCCCGCTGCGCGGCTTCCTCGAGATGCCGACGGTAGGAGTCCTTCCCGAAGGTCGACGGGATGACCACGGGGGGACGACGAAGGAGGAGGTTCGTCCCGGTCTCGTCGGCGGCGGGCGCGAGCACGACGGGACCGAGCGTGTGGACGGCGCGGGTGAGCGCTGCGCCGGTCACGAGGGGCGTGTCCGGCAGCAGGACCGCGAGTGCGTCCAGATCCCTCGCCAGCGCTTGCTGCTCCGCCTGCTGGATCGCCTGCGCGAGCGGGGGCTGCCCCTCGGGCATCGGGGTCGCCCCGCGTCCCGCCGCCACCTCGAGGACCGACTCATCCGGCGACACGACCCAGGTTTCCCAGCCAGGGAGGAGCAATGTCGCATCCAAGACGTCCTCGAGCATGGCGAGGGTGAGCGCCGCGCGTTCGAGTGGCGAAAGGACGGGAGCGAGCCGGCCCTTCGCCTCGTCCAACGACTTCACCGGTAACGCGATGGCTCGCACCAGATCTCCAGCCTAGCCGAGGTCATCCGGTAGGCTCACGGCCCTGGATCGGGCCCATCAGGGCGGTGCATCGGGCGGGAAAGGGAGAAGGTGGCCGAGCCCTGGTTCCAAGCGGCGAAGGCGGTGGCGCTCCCGCCCGCGTGGCTCTGGTTCCGGTGGCGTTTCGAGCATCTCGAGCTGATCCCGGCGCGGGGGCCCGCGTTGGTCGCGTGCAACCACGCGTCGTATCTCGATCCGATCGCGAACGCCTACGCCGTGGTCAAGGCGGGCCGGCGACCCCGGTTCCTCGCCAAGGACGACCTCTTCGACATCCCGATCGTCGGGCGGGCGCTCGTGGGAGCGGGGCAGATCGCCGTCAGCCGTGGCAGGGCCGATCGCTCGCCGCTCGCGCGGGCGGAACGAGCGCTCGCCGCAGGCGAGGTGGTCGTCGTCTACCCGGAGGGAACGGTGACGACGCGACCCGACGGACTCCCGATGGCCGGCAAGACCGGGACCGTTCGGCTCGCGCTCACGCTCGGCGTCCCGATCACGCCCATGGTGAGCTGGGGCTCCGCTGCGGTGTGGCAGAAGTCGGGTCCGGGCTCCTTGAAGCCCGGCCGGCCCGTGTGGGTCTCGGTCGGAGACCCGATCGATCTCGGTGTCGATCGCGACGCGGTCCATGACTTCGACGCGGTCCGGCGGATGACCGCCGACCTGATGGACGTCCTCACGGCGCTCACGATCGACCTGCGCGACCGATACCCCAAGCGCTGGGCCGACGCCCGCTAGGCTGGGCGGGATGAGCGAGCGCGGGTTCCAGACCCGAGCGATCCACGGGGCGTCGCTGCCGCCGATCGACCAGCAGACGCCCAGCGTTCCCCTGTACCAGACGTCCACGTTCCGGTTCGCCGACGCCGACGCCTACGCGGACACGATCGCGTTCCTCGCGCCCGGCTACACGTACACCCGCGGCTACGGGAACCCGACGGTCGACGCCTTCGAGGGGCTGGTCGCGTCGCTCGAACGAACCGAGGCGGCGATGTCGTTCGCGAGCGGCATGGCCGCGATCCACACGCTGTGGACGTCGCACGTCGCGTCCGGGGAGCGGATCGTCGCGACGAACGCGCTGTACGGCGGTGCGTTCGCCCTCGCGACGACCGTGATGCCGCGGTTCGGCGTGACGGTGGATCTGATCGACGGACGGGACCTCGACGCGATCGACCGCGCGCTTCCCGGCGCGTCGCTCTTCTACACGGAGACCATCGCGAACCCGACGATGGCGGTCGCAGACCTCGAGGCGTTGGGCGCGCTCTGCCGCCGGCACGGTGTGCCCGCCGCGGTCGACAACACGTTCGCGTCCCCCGCGCTCTGCAACCCGGTTCGGTTCGGGTTCGACTTCGTGCTGCATTCCTCGACGAAGTATCTCGGAGGGCATCACGATCACACCGGCGGCGTGATCGCGTGCACCGATGACGGGCGGAAAGCGTTGCGCGACCTGGTGATCGAGACGGGTGGGACGATGGCCCCGTTCGAGGCCTGGCTCGCGATGCGCGGGATGATGACGCTCGGGCTCCGGATGGAGCGCCACTCGGCGAGCGCGTTGCGGATCGCGACGGAGATCGAACATCACCCCAAGGTCGAGCGAGTCCACTATCCGACGCTCCGGTCGCACCCAGATCACGAGGTGGCTATGCGACTGGTCCCGAAGGGGGCCGGCGGGATGGTCGCCGTCGAGGTGAGCGGCGGCGTCGAGGGCGGGAAGGCGTTCTGCGATGCGCTCGAGCTCGCGTGGATCGCGACGAGCCTCGGGGGGACGCACACGCTTGTCGGCCACGCGGCGTCGACCACCCATCGCCAGTACGCCCCGGGGGCGCGTCGAGCCGCCGGGATCGCGGACGGCTTGGTCCGGCTGAGCGTCGGGCTCGAGGACGCCGACGACCTGCTCGAGGACATCCTGCGGGCGTTGGAGACGATCTGATGGCCGATCGCAAGCGACGCGTCGCGGTCCTCTTCGGGGGGCGCTCGGCGGAGCACGAGATCTCATGCATCTCCGGGCGCTCGGTGATGGACGCCCTCGATCCAGATCGGAACGAGGTCATCCCCATCGGGATCACGCGCGACGGGCGGTGGCACGTGCTGCCCGGTCCGCCGGCCCTGCCAACCGAGACCGGCCGGATGCCCGAGGTGACGGACGGCTCCGGTCCGGCGGCCGAGCTCTTGGAAGGGGATGGGAAGAGCCGCGAGCTCGTGCTGGCGGACGGATCCCGGGCGCCGATCGACGTGGCCTTCCCGGTCCTGCACGGGCCGTTCGGCGAGGACGGTGCGACCCAGGGGCTCCTCGAGCTCGCGGGCGTCCCGTACGTCGGGGCGGGGGTGCTCGGTTCCGCGCTGGGTCTCGACAAGGCGATCCAGAAGGTGCTGTTCGCCGCGGCCGGGTTACCGGTCGTTCCTCACGAGGTGGTCACCGAGCCGCGGTGGCGCGAGGATCCCGAGGGGATCCACGGACGCGCCGAGGAGTTGGGTTTCCCCGTGTTCACGAAGCCCGCGACCCTCGGCTCCTCGGTTGGGATCATGAAGGCCCACGACCCGGCCGAGCTGGACGCTGGGATGGAGGAGGCGTTCCGATACGCCCGCAAGGCGCTGGTGGAGAAAGGGATCGAGCCGATCCGCGAGGTCGAGTGCGCCGTGCTCGGCAACGACGACCCGGTGGCCTCGCGCGCGGGCGAGATCATGCCGGAGGGGCACGAGTTCTACGACTACTCGGCGAAGTACCTCGATGTCGATGGCGCACGGCTCCTGATCCCCGCCGCGATCTCCGACGAGGTCCTCGGGCGGGTGCAGTCGATGTCCGTGCGAGCGTTCGTCGCGATCGAGTGCGCCGGGATGGCGCGGGTGGACTTCTTCCTGCGAGGGGACGACGAGCTCTGGCTGAACGAGATCAACACGATCCCCGGCTTCACGTCGATCTCGATGTACCCGAAGCTGTGGGGCGCGAGCGGTCTTCCCTACGCGGAGCTGGTCGAACGGCTCCTGGAGCTCGCGGTCGAACGCCACGAGGCCGAGCGAGCGAAGGACTCGAACGTCCGCGAGCTCTTATAGATGCACGACCGGGCATGTGAGGGTTCGGGTGATCCCCTCCACCGCCTGGATCCGTGCAACGACGAGCTTGCCGAGCTCGTCGACGGTCTTCGCCTCCGCGCGCACGATGACGTCGTAGGGCCCCGTCACGTCCTCCGCCTCGGCGACGCCGGCGATGGCTCGTACCGCGTTCGCGACCGATGCAGCCTTGCCAACCTCGGTTTGGATCAGGATGTACGCGTTCACCACGGTCGAGGGCCTCCTGTCGCAGCGAAGGCCACATGCTAGACCCGGCCGCTGAAGCGGCGCAACGCGGAACGTCCCGGCGGGATCCACGTGGTCGGGTAGGCGCTCCTGGCATCATCACGGCATGCGCTACGTCGATCGGGAAGACGCCGGCGGCAGGCTCGCGGCCGAGATCGATCGGGTCGTGCAGGGCTCGGCGGTCGTGCTCGGGATCCCGCGCGGTGGCGTCCTGGTCGCGGTGCCGGTCGCGACGGCCCTGCGCGCCCCGCTCGACGTGGTCGTTCCGAGGAAGGTGGGTGCCCCCTTCAATCCCGAACTCGGGCTGGGTGCGATCGCGCCGGGCGTGAGGGTGCTGGACGAGGCGTTGATCGCGCGTCTGGGCGTCTCCGCCGGATACCTGGAGGGCGAGATCGCGCGTCAGGAGGCCGAGATCGCGCGCCGCACGGCGGCGTACCGGGGCGACCGGCCGGCGGTGGAACTGGAGGGGCGTACCGCCGTGATCGTGGATGACGGCGTGGCGACGGGGGGAACGGCTCTCGCGGCCGCTCGGTGGGCGCGCGCGCAGCGCGCGCCCACGGTGGTCTTCGGCGCGCCGGTCGGGCCGCCGGAGACGGCGGCCCGACTCGGCGCCGTCTGCGACGCGGTGGTGTTGCTCCAGACCCCCCACGCCTTCTCGGCCGTGGGCGAGTGGTACGACCGGTTCGACCAGGTGACCGACGACGAGGTCCGCGCGGCGCTCGCGGCGGTCGGGTGAGACGGTTCGAGTTCGGCGTCGCGCTGTTGCTCACGGGGTTCGGGGTCCGGTCGCTCTGGTACTGGGCGCGCCGTCCCTTCGAATCGACCGCGATCCGCGATCAGCTGCTCTACGCCGTCTACCGGACCGGACGCGTCGGCTTGTGGTTCGCGTTCGCCGGACTCTTCTATCTCTTCGCGTTCATCGGCGCTTCGGATCCGGAGCCGAACCGGATCACCGGCGAGCTCGTGGTCCAGCACCCCTCAAGGTACGCGTGGTACGTCATCGTGTTCGCGATCCTTGGAGCGATGCAGCTGCTGGGGGGCTGGTTCCTCGGGCGCGGCGGCCCGGCCGACCACGGTGACGGGCAGGGTCCGCGATGGTGACCGTCCGCGTCAGCCGACCGCCTTGATGATCTCCTCCGACAGCTGCGTGAACTGCTGCAGGTGCGCCACCCGATCCGTCTTCAGCGTGTCGACGATCGCCGCGTAGGT
>DASWDB010000198.1:0-20174 GCA_036395715.1 Actinomycetota bacterium
GGCGGCCGAACACGTCCCCGACGTCGTCGTCACGGACATCAAGATGCCGCCGTCGTTCCAGCTCGAGGGGATCGACTGCGCCCACGCGATCCGTCACGACCACCCCGACACGGGCGTCGTCGTGCTTTCCGCCCATGACGACGAGGAGTACGCGATCGCGCTCCTCGGCGGCGGGCACAGCGGCCTCGCGTACCTGCTCAAGGATCGCATCGCGCAAGGCGACGAATTGGTCCGCGCGATCCACGAGGTCCACGCCGGCGGCAGCGCGGTCGATCCGGTGATCGCCGAACGACTGACCGGGAGCCGACATGCCGACGAAGAGGACCGGGCGGTCCTGGACATGATGAGCCGCGGCCTCGGCTACGCCGACATGGCTCGCGAGCTCGGCACAACGCAGGAGGCCGTCGATCGGCGCGTCACCGAGCTCTTCGGGCGGATGGCCGGCGACGGCGCTGGTGTGGGCCTCCTGGGCGAGTTCAAGCGGCTCCACGCAGCCGTGGTCGAGCAGGCTGCGGCACGGACGACGCTGGCGTCGTTCGTGCCGCAGCAGCTGGCCGATCGTCTGGCCGCGCATCCTGAGACGGCGATCGAGCCGCAGGAGCTCGTCGTCTCGGTCCTGTTCAGCGACATCCGTGGGTTCTCGACGCTCGCCGAACGGCTGTCCGCGCGTGACGTCGCCACGATCGTCGGACGCCACCTCGAGGCGATGGCCGAGGTGGTGCTCTCGCACGGCGGCACGATCGATAAGTTCCAGGGCGACGCGGTGATGGCGATCTTCGGCGCCCCCGACCCGGTCGAGGATCATGCAGAGCGCGCGCTTCGCTGCGCGCTCGGCATGCAACAGCGCCAGGCGGAGCTGAACGTGCTGGGGTGGGGAACGGATGTGCAGACGCTGGGTCTGGGGATCGGCGTCAACACGGGATCGGTGATCGCGGGGACCGTGGGGGGCGGCGGCCGTCTCGAGTACACCGTGGTGGGTGACGCCGTGAACGTCGCTCAGCGTCTGCAGTCCGAGGCCGATGCGGGGGAGATCGTCGCGGCCGCGACGACCGTCGCCGCGGCGCCGGACGTCGCGGCCGAGCCGATCGGCCTCCGCGCCGTGAAGGGCCGCGAGGAGCCCGTCGAGGTGTTCCGTGTCGTCATCGGGTGATCGCGCCGGTACCCGGCCTGCTCGATGGCCGTGGGTCGTCTTGGCCGCCTTCTTCGGGTTCGCCGTGATCGGCACGATCGTCGTCATCGTGAACAGCGAGCCGGTCGCGGCGCAGGTACCGTACATCATCGCGTTCACGATGTTCGGCGTCGTCGGCGCGCTCATCGTCAGCCGCGATCGCCGCAACGTGATCGGCCTGATGCTGCTCTACGGCGCGCTGATGACGGCGAGCAGCTTCCTCAGCGGGGAGCTCCTCACCTGGCTCGTGGTGCGCGGACACACGGGAACGCTTGCAGTGTTCCTCGGGCTCATGAACAACTTCGGGTGGCTCCTGGGGATCCTGCCCGTCGTCTTCATCCTCCCGCTCGTGTTCCCTGATGGGCGCCTTCCCTCGCCGCGGTGGCGCGCGTTCCTGTGGTTCATCGTGACGTTCCTATTGCTGATCGGCGTCTCGTTCATCATCGGGTCGAGGACCCTGACCGGGTCGAACGAGCACATCGCCATCGCCAACCCATTCTTCATGGAGTGGACGAGCCATCTCCCCAACCTCGATGTGTTCGTTGGGTTCCTGTTCCCGACGATCTTCCTCGTTTCGATCGGCTCACTCTTCATGCGGTTCCGCCGGTCGGCGGGGATCGAGCGGCAGCAGATCAAATGGGTCGTGTTCGGGCTCGCGTTCGCGTTCGTCACGATCATCGTCGGCGACTTCGTCCTCTCCCAGAATGGGGTCCTCTCGGCCGTGGTCGGCGGGGCAGGTTTCCTGGCCTTCCCCGTCTCCATCGGCATCGCCGTCCTCCGGTTCCGCCTGTACGACCTCGACATCGTCGTCAGGAAGACCGTGGTCGCGGGAACGCTCGCGGTATTCGTCGCAGCCGTCTACGCGGCCATCGTGGCCACGGGCAGCTTCCTGCTCGGACGCAACGACGCCACGATCTCCGTGGCCGCCGCCGTCATCCTGGCGCTGGCGTTCCAACCGGTCCGCGCGCGCGCCCGGCGCTTCGCCGATCGCGTCGTCTACGGCAAGCGGGCGAATCCGTACGAGGTCCTCACGGAGTTCTCCTCTCGCGTCGGCGGCGCGTACGCGACCGAGGACGTGGTGCCGCGGATGGCGCAGATCCTCGGCGAGGGCGCCGGAGCGAGGGTGGCGCGGGTGTGGCTGCGCGTCGGTCGGGAGCTCCGGCCGACCGCATCCTGGCCCTTCGACGCGGCGGCGTCGCCCAACGTCGCGATCGACGGCGATGCGATCCCGTCGACCCCGGGCGCCTACGCCGCCGCGGTCCGCGACCGAGGTGAGCTGCTCGGCGCGCTGTCCGTCGAGATGCCGGCGAGCGATCCGATGACGCCGGACAAGGAGCGCTTGGTGACGGATCTCGCCTCGCAGGCGGGACTCGTGCTGCGCAACGTCGCCTTGGTCGAGGAACTCCGGGGATCACGGCGCAGGCTCGTCGCGGCGCAGGATCACGAGCGACGCAAGCTCGAGCGGAACATCCACGACGGCGCGCAGCAGCAGCTCGTCGCGCTCGCCGTGAAGGCACGTCTCGCCCGGCAACTCGTCGCGCGCGACCCCGATCGGACCGAGGAGATGCTCGGGCAGATCGAGGCGGAGACGCAGACCGCCCTGGAGGATCTGCGCGACCTGGCGCGCGGGATCTATCCCCCGTTGCTGGCCGACAAGGGCCTCGGCGCCGCCCTCGAGGCACAGGCTCGCAAAGCGCCACTTCCGGTGCGCGTCGACGCGGATGGGGTGGGCCGGTTGCAGCAGGACGTCGAGGCAGCCGTGTACTTCTCGTGCCTGGAAGCGCTTCAGAACGTGGCGAAGTACGCCCGGGCGTCGAACGCGACGATCGAGCTCCGGCTCGATGCGTCGATGCTTCGCTTCACCGTGTCGGACGATGGTCGCGGCTTCGACCCGACCTCCGTATCCGGGAGCGGCCTACAGGGCGTCACCGACCGCCTCGCCGCGGTCGGGGGGACCTTCGATCTGCGAACGGCTCCCGGCGCGGGCACCACGATCACCGGCACGGTCCCCGTCACCATCGTGCCGGCCGATGCGCCGGCGGATCCGGCCGCACCCGATGCCGAACGGGTCGGTGTGTGAGCGATCGCATGGCTACCCGACATACGCCGCGACCCCGGGGCATCCGCCGGATCGAGCGATGGCTCGTGGGTATCGCGATGGCCATCGTGGCGTTCATCCTGGAGCGGATCGTGATGCGTTCGGTCAGGAAGGGCAGCGACGCGAAGGTCCGAACCGCGCCGACCACCGTCACCTCGAAGGGCGGAGAGGTCGATCTCGATTGAAACGAGTCACCGCGGACGTTTCCGAAGGAGGTCCACGACCAGCGCGAGGGTCAGCAGGAAAGCGCTGATACCGAACGCGACGGGGACCCAAGCCGCGACCTTCTCGGATACGGCCGTCAGGGCGGTGCCCAGGATCGCCGCGCCTGCGGTGAGCGCGAGGGCCAGCCGGCGCCCGGCCCGGCGGATCGTCTGTTCCAGGGTGGTGGCGCGGAAGTTGACCTCGAGCTTCTGCCCCGGCCGGGCGCCGATCAGCCGCTCGACCGCCTCGACGACGCGCATGAACCGGACCTTGAGCCGCTGGGACTGATAGAAGAGCGCCTTCGGGTCCGTCTTGGCCCCCATCCCCTTGAGGACGCTCCGCATCAGGAACCGGCCCGCCACGTCGAACGGATCGACCTCCGGATCCAGCTGCGCCGCGGCGAGCTGCATCTGGGCCAAGGCCTTCGCGGTGAGGGTCAAGGAGGCGGGGAGCGGGACGCCGTGGCGAAGCGAGATCTCGGTCATCTCCTGCAGCACGGGGCCGAGCTGGATGTCCTTGAGCGACGCGCCTCGGTACTTCCCCATCAGTGCGCCGATCTCCTCCTGGAAGGCGTCGACGTCCAGGTCGCTTCGGTCGATCGCCCCGGACAGCATCAGGGAGACGTCGGTCAGGAACCCGACGTCCTCCTGCCAGAACGACATGAGCAGGAGCATCATCGACTCGCGCATCTCGGGGCCGACCTCGCCCGCCATCCCGAGGTCCAAGAAGTAGAGCCGGTCCTCCTCCGGCTGCCACATCAGGTTCCCGGGATGCGGATCAGCGTGGAAGAACCCGTCGACCATCACCTGCTTGTAGAAGGACTCGAGGAGCTGGACCGCGACCTCATGGCGGATCGGCCCCTCCGGCGCGAGCGACAAGGGTCCACCCTGCACGTCCCGCATCACGAGGAGCCGCGACGTCGAGTAGTCGGAGAACAGTACCGGGACCGCGAGGCGCGAGAACGGCTCGATCACGCCGCGGAGCCGCTCCATGTTCTTGGCCTCCTGCCGGAAGTCCAGTTCGCGGTGCAGCGACGTCGAAAGATGCTCGAACACGGCCGGCATGTCGATCACCTGCCTGAGCTGCTGGCGGCTGCCTACCTTCTCCGCGAAGACCTCGAGCAGCGCGAGGTCCTGTTCGATCTGCTCCTTCGCATCGGGGCGCTGGACCTTGACGACGACGGGGTCGTCGTTCGCGAGCCTGGCACGGTGGACCTGGGCGATCGTCCCCGCCGCGAGGGGCGCGGGGTCGATGTCCTCGAAGACGTCCTCCCAGGGGACACCGAGCTCCTGTTCCATGACCTTGACGACCTGCTCCTCGCTGAGCGGGGGGACGTTGTCCTGCAGCTGCGCGAGCTCATCGATGAACTCCGGCGGGACCAGGTCGGGACGGGTCGAGAGGATCTGACCCAGCTTGCAGAAGGTCGGCCCGAGCTCCTCGAGCGCTTGACGCATCCGCTTGGCTTGGCGAGCCCGCCCGATCGCACCCTCGTCATCCGGTCGGCCGAAGAGCTCCTTCAGACCGTGCTTGGCGAAGACGGTGGTGATCGTGGCTCCACGGGCCATGAGGTGCGGCTGGGTCTGGGTCTCGACCGCACTCGAACGGATCGTCGTGATGCTCCGTGGGTCGCGCACGGCGCTCGCCACGCCGTCGGTCGTGTTCACGATGATCACGGTGCATCGAGCGTTGTGACTGATCCGGTTGGGCACGTTCCCCAACAGGAACTCCTTGCGACCCGCCATGCCGGCGTTCCCGACGACGAGCACGTCGATATCGGCGTTCTCGGCCGCGTGCACGATCGCCATCGCGGGGTCGTCGTCGATCACCACGTGCGAGCGGCCGCGGCCGCCCGCGATCCGCTCCGCCTCCTGTTGAAGCTCGTCGGCGGCCGCGGCCGCCCGCGTGCGCTCGGCAGCCCCGAACTCGGTGTCGGTGGGGCTCGTGGGGATCACGACCTGGACCAGGTGCAGCTCGGCTCCGTACGCCTCCGCGAATGCTGCCGCCCATCCGACCGCCTTCGACGCCGTCTGCGAGCGGTCGGTGCCGACCATCACGCGACCGACGGCGCCGTTCCCCAGCTCGGTTCCCATCCGCGCATGATGCCGTTTCCCGAGCCCCTGTGACCAGGGTGGCCGGCGCGCGTTTCCTGCGTGGTGCCTGCACCCCGTCGGATAAACTCGCTCGCACCCGCCGGAGTAGCTCAGGGGTAGAGCAACCGCCTCGTAAGTGGTAGGTCGGGGGTTCGAATCCCCCCTCCGGCTCTCGTGGAACAAGCGCGATCGGTTGCCGGGGTGGGGTCCGGGTTGCGAGAATCCCGCCCGATGGTGACGGCGCGGAGGGTGGTCGGCGTGCTCGCGGGGGCGCTCGTCGCCGTCCTCGTGACCGGCGGCTCCGCGCTCGCGCAGACATCGATCGATCCGACGGTCCTGCCGGAGCGGAACACGGGCGGCTGGATCTTCTGGCTCGGCTGGCTGAGCGGGATCCTCGCGCTCCTCTTGCTCATCTTCCTGGTGGCCGCGTACATGCGATTCGCTCCGCGGTTCGCGAAGGATGAAGAAGGTTCGCGCTTCGTCCACGCCGACCGCGTGCTGCCGGGCAAAGAGCCACCCCGCCGCATCGTGGATCTGACGCAAGCGGCCCCGATCGTGGTGCAGCCGCCCCCGATCCCCGCCGCGGTGGGCGCCCCAGCCGTGGGCGCGCCCGCCGTCGCGTCCCCTGCCGCAGCGCCGGCGCCTGCGCCGACCGCAGCGCCAACCGAAGCTCCGGCTCCGGCGCCTTCCGAGGCGCCCGCCCCCGAGACCTCGCCCGCTCCCGCGGCGGAGGAGCCGGCCCTTGCCGAACCCGAACCGGCCGCCGCGCCCGCCGCCGCGCCGCCCGCGCCGGCTGCTGCCGAGCCTCGTCCGGAGGTGTCACTCGATCAGGAGACCTTCGACAAGACGCTCGAGGAGCTGCTCGCCCAAGGGACCGACCGCCGCATCGCCGAGGGCAAAGCCCGGCGTGCCGCCATGATCGCCGCCCGCAAGAAGGCTGCGGGCGAGGGCTAGGCCGCCCGCCTGTGGATCCCGCGGCAGACGTCGACTGGTCGATGGGCTCCCATGCCGCCCGTCTCGCGGACTGGGACGTCGCGCTGCAGATCGGCAAACGCGTCGCGGGGCCGGGGCCGATCGTTCCGCCGGAGGAACGTGCTCGCATGCGCGAGGATCTCGCCACCCACGTCTTGCGTGCCGAGGAACTCGTCGCGGGATTCACCGACCTCACGGTCACGGGGTTCCGCTCGCGTGCGTGGGTGATGGGCAGGGGCGATTGGATCCGGCAGAACGTCGCCGGGCTCCAGCGCCTGATGGAACCACTCGCGCAGCGGTTGTTGGAGCGCCGCCCGACGAGACCAACGATCGCGCGCAAGGCCGTCGGGGCGCAGGCGGGGGCGATCCTCGGGTACGTCTCGTGACGGGTCCTCGGGCAGTTCGACGTGTTCTTGCCGCCCGACGACGACGGCCTCATCTACTTCGTCGGTCCTAACCTGATCGAGGTGGAGCGCAGGTACGGTCTGGTCCCGGCCGACTTCCGGTTCTGGGTCGCGATCCACGAGGTCACCCACCGGGTGCAGTTCTCGGCGGCGCCATGGCTCCGAGCGTTCCTCGGCGGGATGGTGGACGAGTACCTCGAGACCGTTTCGCTCGACCCGCATCAGCTGATGGATCAGCTCCGTCGCGCGGCCGAGGAGGCTCGCACGGGATCAGGGCCCGGCGGCATCCTTCGCCTGCTGACGCCGGAGCAGCGCGCGATCTTCGAACGCACCCAGGCGATGATGTCGCTCCTCGAGGGTCACGCATCCTTCGTCATGAACGAGGTGGGCAAGGAACACATCGCGACGCTGCCCCGGCTCAAGAACGCCCTCCAGGCGAGGCGCAGGGTGCGCGGCGTCGAGCAGCGCTTCCAGCGTGCTATCGGGTTCGATCAGAAGGTCGCGCAGTACGACGCCGGCGAGCGATTCGTGCGCGACGTGATCGAACGGGTCGGCATGAGCGGCTTCAATCGTGTGTGGGAGTCGCGTGAGCATCTCCCCCAGCCCGGCGAGGTGACCGATCCCGATCGCTGGATCGCCCGCGTCACGCGGTAGATCGATGGCGGCGCGGAGACCGCCCGCCGTCGCGAGGGTCCTCGAACGCATCACGATGACCGCACGGACGCACGGCATGTTCACGCCGGGAGATCTGGTGCTGCTGTGGGTGAGCGGCGGTCCTGATTCGGTGTGCCTCCTCGAGTCCTTGGTCCGGTTGCGGCGGCTCTTCCGGATCCGGCTCGCCGTCTTCCATATGGACCACCGACTGCGCGAGGGCTCGGCGATGGATGCCGCCTACGTCCGGCGGCTCGCCGAGCGACACGGGCTGGCCTTCCATCTCGCGGTCGCCGTCCATCGGCCCGGTCGCTCGGATTCGATCGAGATGTGGGCCCGGTTCGAGCGCGCGCGGGAGGCGGCCCGGGTCGCGCGCGAGATCGGCGCGACGCGGATGGCCGACGGGCACACGTTGGACGACCAAGCGGAGACCATCCTGATGGGCCTCGTGCTGGGGTGGGGCCTCGAGGGGATGGGCGGGATCGCCCCGGTGAACGGCGCGCTCGTCCGTCCGATGCTCGACGTGACGAGGGAGGATGTCGCGGCGCTCTGTCGGGCGCTCCACCTGCGACCTCGACACGATCCGACGAACGCCGACACGACGCTGCTGCGCAATGCACTCCGGCTGGACGCGATCCCCGCGATCGAGCGGTCCACCGGCCGCGAGGTGAAGCGGACCTTCGCGCGCACCGCCGACCACCTGCGACGCGACGCGACGACGCTCTTCGCGCAGGCGGATCAGCACGCGAAGACGCTGATCGAAGTCCACGATCGCGGGTTCGCGATCCGGGCTCGACCGCTCCTCGACCTGCCGCCCGCGCTCTCGTCTCGAGTCGCGCGGCGAGGCTTCCAGCGCGCGGACCTCGGCTGGGATCACGAGGCGATCGATGCCGTGCTCGACCTGGCGGCCGGATCGCCCGGGCGGAAGCGCGACCTCTTGCTCGGGATCAGGGCGCGCCGCACCCGCACGCATGTCGAGGTCGAGGGGTAGACTCCCGGCTTCCGTGGAGACCTACGCCGACGACATCGAGAACGTCCTGATCAAGGCGGACGAGATCGAGGGCAAGCTCGTCGAGATGGGCGAGCAGATCACGCGGGACTACGAGGGCCGGCATCTCCTGCTCGTCGGGGTCCTCAAGGGGGCCTTCGTCGTGATGGCCGATCTCTCCCGGCACATCCGTCTCCCGCTCGAGTTCGACTTCATGGCGGTGTCGTCGTACGGCGCGGCGACGAAGACGTCGGGCGTCGTTCGGATCCTTAAGGACCTCGATCACGATCTGAAGGATCGTGACGTGTTGGTCGTGGAGGACATCGTCGATTCCGGTCTCACGCTCAAGTACCTGCTGAAGAACCTGGCCGGACGCAAACCCGCGACGCTGGAGGTGGCGGCCCTCCTGCGCAAGGAGGGGATCCAGCAGGTCCCGTTGGACATCCGGTACTGCGGCTTCGACATCCCCAACGAGTTCGTCGTCGGGTACGGGCTCGACTTCTCCGAGAAGTACCGGAACCTGCCCTACATCGGGACGCTCAAGCCGTCGGCGTACGGGGCCTGACCGGGGAACCGGCGGACGTCGGGGCACGTCCGAGGAGCATGCATCGGATCGCCGCGACGGGCCTCCTGCTGACATTCCTCGCGTGTGGGGGAACATCGGCGCCCGGGAGCCACTCCGGGATCTTCGGGACCGTGACCGCGGGCCCGACCTGTCCGGTCGAACGGGTTGGCTCACCGTGCCCGCCGGTTCCCTGGGTCGGGGTGGTGCGTGCGACCGACGGCGCGGGGGAGGGAACCGAGACGCGGACCGACGACCGGGGGAACTATGCCCTGACGCTGGAAGCCGGCACCTACGAGGTGGTGGCGGTGACCGACGGCGGACCGCCGACCGGCGAACCGGTCACGATCGATGTGCGACCGGGCGTGTCGACGCGCGTCGATCTCACCGTGGACACCGGCATCCGCTGAGCAGACCTACACTCGCCGGGTGAGTGCCGGCGCGAGGGGTCTTCCGTTCGATGCGTACGCCGTCTTGGGCGTGAGTCCCTCCGCAACGTCGAACGAGATCCATCACGCGTACCGCGTGCTCGCGCGTCGGTTCCACCCCGACGCGGACCGGACCGATCCCCATGCGGCGGCGCGGTTCGCACGGATCACGGAGGCCTACGACCTCCTCGTCGACGTCGATCGCCGGCGCTCCTACGACCTGAGGCGTGCGGCCGTGGCAGGGCCGCGTGCCGCGCGCGTCGCCCCCGGCCCGACCGGCAACACGGCCGTCCGCGGGCCCGCGGCCCGGCCCCCGGTGAGGAGGCGCGAGCCCGCGATCCCATCCGAACCGCGGCGCGAGGACACGCATGACGAGTTCCGACTCCTGGTCTTCCTCGCGAAGGTCGTCGTCGGCGTCGTGATCGTGATCGTCCTCGCTGCGTTGCTGCTGGCGTTCCGGCCGCCTCCGGCGTGTCGACCGGACACGCCCGTCAACACGCCGTGCACGCCGTCACCGACACCTCCTTGATGCCGTGGGGCGGAGGGCTTGTAGCATCCGAGCATGACCAGCGAGCGGTTCGATCACGCGAAGATCGAACAGGGTGTCAGGCTGCTCCTCGATGGCATCGGGGAGGATCCCGAGCGGGCCGGCCTGCGCGAGACGCCCTCGCGGGTCGCCCGGATGTACCAGGAGATCTTCGCGGGGATCGACGTGGATGCCGCCGACGTCGTGACCGTCGTCGAGGGCGCCGACTTCGACGAGATGATCATGGTCCGGGACATCCCGCTGTACTCGGTCTGCGAGCACCATCTCCTCCCCTTCGTCGGCAGGGCGCACGTCGCGTACATCCCGAACAAGTCGCAGCAGATCACGGGGTTGTCGAAGGTCGCCCGCGTCGTCGACCTGTTGGCGAAGAAGCCGCAGGTACAGGAGCGGCTGACGACGGAGATCGCGGAGGCGATCGAACGGGCGCTCTCGCCGAGGGGTGTCTTCGTCGTGATCGAGGCCGAGCACCTGTGCATGACGATGCGGGGGGTCAAGAAGCCTGGGTCGCTCACCGTCACCTCCGCGGTGCGTGGTCTGTTCCGCACCGACGCAAGGACTCGCCAGGAGGCGATGGACCACATCCGGATGCGGTGAAGCGGCCCGCCTGACGGGAGCAGACGAGGTCCCTTCCGCCTCGGCCTTCTACGATGGCTGGATGGATGAGCGAGTGTGGCGCTGTCGCGATGAAGTGTTCGCGTTGGGACATCGCACGCTCGTGATGGGGATCGTGAACGTCACGCCGGACTCCTTCAGCGACGGCGCGATGTTCGCGAGCGCCGAAGATGCCGTGGCGCACGGCGCGCGGCTGGTCGACGAGGGTGCGGACCTCGTGGACGTGGGGGGGGAGTCGACCCGGCCCGGTTCGGATCCGGTGGACGTGGACGAGGAGCTCCGGCGGGTGGTTCCGGTGATCGAGGGGATCGCGAAGGCCCGACCGGGAACGCCCGTGAGCGTCGACACGCGAAAGCCGGAGGTGGCGATGGTCGCGCTCGACGCCGGCGCCTGCGTGGTCAACGACGTCACGGCGGGTCGCGACAGAAGGCTCCTCGAGACCGTCTCCCGGACCGGTGCCGGGTTGGTGCTGATGCACATGCTCGGTGAGCCGAAGACGATGCAGGACGATCCGCGCTATGACGACGTCGTGGCCGAGGTGCACGAGTTCCTGCGTGAGCGGATCGAGGCGGCCGTGTTCGCCGGCATCCGCGAAGGGCGCATCTGCATCGATCCGGGGATCGGGTTCGGCAAGACCGTGGACCACAACCTCGCGCTCCTCCGCGCGGTGCCTGCGCTCCGGCTGCTGGGCGCGGCGGTCATGGTCGGCGCATCCCGCAAGGGCTTCATCGGGACGCTCACCGGCGTCGACGACCCGGCGAGTCGGCTCGAGGGTTCGCTCGCGGTGGCGGTCCTCGCAGCCGCGCACGGTGCGGACCTGGTCCGGGTGCACGACGTCCAGGCGACCGTCCGAGCGCTCAAGGTGGCCGATGCGATCATCCGGGATCCGGCGCCGTGAACGAGTTGCTGGTCGAGATGAGCGGCGACGGCGAACCCGTCGTGCTGCTGCACGGGTTCCCGTTCGGCGGCCATGCGTTCCGGCAGCTGGTTCCCTTGCTCGCGACGCGGTTCCGCGTCGTGGCGCCTGACCTCACCGGCCTGGAGGAGGACGGATCGCGGGCGCAGGCGGCCGCGGTCCGCGGCCGCCTGCGCGACCTCGGCATCGAGCGCGCCGCGCTGGTCGCCCACGGGACCAGCGGGCGTATCGCGCAGGTCCTGACGTTCGATGGCAGCTCGGACGTCGATGCGGTCGTGCTGCTCGCGTCGGTCGGCCTCTCGGAAGCCGCCGTCCTTCCTGACACGGCCGAGGAGGCGCTCGCCCAGGCGCACGTGGAGCCGCTCTCGGATGCCGATACGGATGCCTACCTCGAGCGGTGGCGACGCGACCCCGGTGCCTACGCGCGGGGTCGCGCGGCCCTCGAGGCCGGTGACGCCGTCACCGGCCTCGAGGGCGCGATGGCCGCGTGGGAGCAGCCGGTCTTCATGC
Source organism: Actinomycetota bacterium (assembly GCA_036395715.1). Taxonomy (GTDB): domain Bacteria; phylum Actinomycetota; class UBA4738; order UBA4738; family HRBIN12; genus AC-51. Next base: position 12,151 of record DASWDB010000198.1, read on the forward strand.
TCCACGGCGATGACGACCGGATCGTCGAGCCGGCGATCGCCGAGCGCCTCAGCGCGGCGATCCCCGCCTCGACCCTCGGGTTCGTCCCCGAGTCGGGCCATCTGCTGCTGGACGACGCCTTCGACACGATCGGCGTGATGATCCTCGAGTACCTGCGCGCCCGCTATCTCCGTGCCGCGCACGACCACGCCGGGATCACGACCCTCCAGCTGGAACGCCGTCCAGGATGGGTGGACCTCACACCGGCGGAGGTGGACGATGCCGACGGGTCGACCGGCCCGGCCGAGCAGGAGGTGGGACCGAACGCATGAGCTCGCGGGTGTTCCTGTCCGGCATCGACGCGAACGGTCGTCACGGGGCACGGCCGGGGGAGAAGGACGTTGCCCAGTCGTTCGTGGTAGACCTCGATCTGGAGATCGACGTCGGAGACGATCGGATCGACGCGACGGCCGACTACCGCGACGTCACCGACCGCGTCCGAAGCGTCGTCCGAGAGGGCTCGTTCGATCTGATCGAATCGATGGCGGATGCCATCGCCCGCGAGTGCCTCACGTTCGATCGCGTCCTCCGCGCCACGGTGGTCGTCCACAAGCCGAACGCCGCGATGCGTCTCGGGATCCAGGGCGTCGCCGCGGCGGTGACGCAGCCGGATCGCTGATCGCGATGCACCTCGCGACGCTGGGCCTGGGCTCGAACCTCGGTGACCGGGTGCGCTCGCTCCAAGCCGCTGTCGACCTGCTCGCGGACGAGGGGGTGCGAGCGGTGGCTTCGTCCCGGATCTGGGAGACGGACCCGGTGGGCGGCCCGCCCGACCAACCCCCTTACCTGAACGCAGTGATCCGCACGGAGACCCAAGCCGGGCCGCACGAGGTGTTGGCCGCGTGCAACCACGTGGAGGCCGACCTCGGTCGCACCCGCGAGGTGCGCTGGGGCCCGAGGACGATCGACATCGACGTCCTGCTGTACGACGACCTGATCGTGGACGAGCCGGCGCTCAGGATCCCGCATCCGCGGATGACCGAACGCTCGTTCGTGGTGCTGCCCTTGCTGGAGCTCGATCCGGATCCCGTGCTCGCGGACGGGACGCGGGTCCTCGACCGCGCCGTGGACGGCGGCGGGGCGCGGCCCTACGCCCCGCCGCTGGCTCTCCCATGACCGACAAGCTCTGCCTCCGATGCGACTGGTCGGGGGAGACACGGTCGAGCAGCTGTCCGGAGTGTGGGACCGTCCTGTTCAGGCCGGCGCCGGCCGAGAAGGCCCGCCGCGCCGACCGTCGGCCGATCCGGCCCTCCGATCGCCCCTACGTGCCTCCGGAGGATACGCCGTCGACCCGATCGGATCCCCGGGATCCGCGATCTCGATCCCGCGGGTGGATCACCCCCGCCCTCATCGCGGTGGTCGCGGCCGGCGCGTTCGTCTTCATCAGCTCGCACACGCCCGCCGCCACGCCGTCGACGCCGAACGCTGCCGCAACGGGCCTGGACGGGACGCTGATCTACACCGCGCGGGATCCGCACGGGTGGGTGTTGTGGACGTGGGATCTGCGGTCGGGTCGGGTCGCGCCCGGGCCACACGTCGACAAGCCGAGCGAGCTCGTCGATGCCTCGAGCGTCAGCCCCGGCTGGGTCGGGGTGACCTCGAGCGAGGGGCGCCACCAGGTCGCCGGAATCCTGCGCTCCCTCACACCGGAGGGCCGCGCCATCCCCGTCGCCTCCGGCGATCTCGTGACGTGGTCCTCCGAGGGCCAGGACGTGACCTCGCTCCGGTTCGGGGATCGGACGCGCGGCTGCCTCCGACGCGTCGTGATCGCCAGCCATCCCGTGTCGTTCGGAACGTCCGACGTTCGATACGACGGGCCGATGTGCGGGCTTCCCCTGACGATCGCACGGGACGGCACGTTCATCTACGTGGTCGCGGCGCGAGGAACGTCCTCGTCGATCGTGTTCGTCGGCAGCGGGTACACGGAGCGGTTCATCGACGACCACGCGCTGGTCAGCCTTTCCACCCGCGGCGACTTCCTGATCACGCCCGTTCCACGAGCCGGTGCGGATCGGGCCGGGCGACCGCCTCAGGGCCTGCAGCTCTCCTACCGCTCCCCAGCGCGGGGCGGTCCCGTGCCGTTCGGACGGAAACATCAGCCGCTCCTGGTGGACGAGTTCCTCACCTGGTCCCGAGACGCCGGAGATGCCTACGTGCTCGGCTCGTATCGGGGCCTTCGCGGCGTTTACCGCATCACGATGGCCCCCGGGATCGGTCTCCGGGTGCCCGAGCTCGTCGACCGGACCGACGCGGCCACCGTCGAGGCGACCGTCACGACGGCCGGCGACCTCATCCTGGTGCAGGACGGCGAGCTGTCCGACGTCCAGACACACGAGGTGCGCTCGCTCACGCTTCCGCCCGGGGCGCCTCGTCCGGCCGGACCGCTGGTATGGAACTCGTCATCCTTCGTTCCGTCCGGCCTCGTTCCGTCCGGGTCGGTTCCGTGAGGATCGCCGTTCTCGGCGCCGGACGTGTGGGCACAGCCGTCGCGGTGCTGCTCGCGCGGGCCGGACACGACGTGACCGCCGTCTCCGGCCGAGGATCGACCCCGGAGCGGGCGGCGATCTGGCTGCCGGGTGTCCCGGTCCTCCCCGTCGCGGAAGCGGCCGGGCTCGGCGACCTGCTCCTGGTGGGGGTCCCGGACGATGCATTGGGGCCGGTGGTGGCCGAGCTCGCTCGAGCGGGGACCGTGGCCGCGGGTACCTGGGTGACGCACCTGTCTGGGGCGGCGGGCTTGGACGTGCTCCTGCCGCTCCGCGAACGAGGGACGCGTCGCCTTGCGACGCACCCGCTGCAGACCTTCCCGGACGTCGGCGGGGCGATCCGTTCCCTGCCGGGGTGCCTGATCGCCATCACGGCGGACGACGACGAGGGCTTCGCCCTCGGAGAGCGGCTCGCGACCGAGCTGGGCGCGACGCCGTTCCGGCTCCGTGACGATCTGCGCCCGCTGTATCACGCCGCCGCCGTCTTCGCGTCGAACTACCTGGTTGCGACGACGGCCGTGGCCGAGCGATTGTTCGCAGCCGCGGGCGTCCCCGACCCTGGGGACGCGATGCACCCGCTCCAGGTGGCAACCCTCGACAACGTTGCGAGGTTGGGACCCGCCGCCGCGCTCACCGGTCCCGCGGTCCGCGGTGACGCGACGACGGTCGGGAAGAACCTCGAGGCGCTCGCCGAGCACGCGCCGGACACCGTGTCCGCCTACGTCGCGATGTGCCGGGTCGCGCTGGATCTCGCCGTCGGGGGAGACCGGCTGTCCGAGGCCGGCCGGGCTGCGGTTACGACGGTCCTCGATCGGTGGGACGACGCTCGGTGAGCGAGCGATGGATCTGATCCGGACGGCCGCCCATCTTCGCGGGGCGACCGACGACTGGCGGTCGGCGGGGGCCTCGGTGGGACTGGTTCCCACGATGGGCGCCCTCCACGCGGGGCACCGCTCGCTGATCCACCGTGCGCGGTCGGAGCAGGACCGGGTGGTCGTGTCCATCTTCGTGAACCCACTGCAGTTCGGGCCGGGCGAGGATCTCGACACGTACCCCCGCGACGAAGCCGCGGATCTCGCCGTCTCGGAGCGCGAGGGGGTCGACCTGGTGTGGGCGCCCGCCCTCGAGGAGGTCTACCCACCGGGGGTCGACCTGCCGGCCCCCGACCCGGGGCCGGTCGGGCAGACCTTCGAGGGTGCGGCTCGGCCGGGGCACTTCGAAGGGGTGTTGAAGGTCGTGCACCGCGTGTTCGCCCTGACCGGCCGGAGCGTCGCCTACTTCGGAGACAAGGACGCCCAGCAGCTCTTCCTCGTCCGTGGGATGGTCGCCGCCGAGCCCGAGCTGGGCGTGACGATCGTGGCGTGTCCAACCGTGCGCGAGGCCAGCGGTCTGGCGCTCTCGTCCCGGAACGCGCGCCTGTCGGCCGAGGAGCGGGAGCAGGCGACCTGCTTGTTCCTCGCCCTCACCGAGGCTGCCGAGCGTGCTCGGCAGGGCGAACGCGAGGCGCAGGTCCTCGTGGCGCTGATGGCCCGAGAGATCGGCGGAACCGCGCTCGCCCGCCTCGAGTACGCGGCCGTGGTCGACGAGTCGACCTTCACGCGAGCCACAACGATCGGCGCGCCGTCGCGCGCGATCGTTGCGGCACGCTTCCCCAGCGCCCGCCTCATCGACAACCTGCTGCTCCCGACGCCCGCTCGGTGACCCTCCGCGGGTTGTCGGCACCCCGGGTCTCCGCGACGATGACGCTCCATCCGGCCCCTCAGGCCGGCGGTAGGGCCGGTGCACGGAGGCCGGCGAACGGAGGGAAGAGCCGTGCTGCTCGCAGCCGATGTCGGCAACACCGAGATCGTGCTCGGCGTGTTCGAGGGCGAGGTGCTTCGTCAGACGTGGCGGCTCTCGACCCGGGCGGAGCAGACCTCCGACGAGCTCGCGCTGCAACTTGCGGGGCTGCTGGAGCACCGTGATCTGGATCTCCGCCGGGATCTGACCGGCATGTGCGTGGCGAGCGTCGTCCCGGATCTCACGACGGCGTTCCGCGAGATGGCCGCCGCGTACCTCAGCTTCGCCCCCCTGATCGTCGGACCGGGGATCAAGACCGGGGTCTCCGTGGCGACGGATAACCCGAGGGAGGTTGGAGCCGACCGCGTGATGAACGCACTCGCCGCGTTCTCCCGCTTCGGGGGACCCGCCATCGTCGTCGACTTCGGGACCAGCACGAACTTCGACGTGGTGTCCGCCGACGGCGAGTTCGTGGGGGGCGTGATCGGGCCCGGGATCCAGGTCGCCGCCGCCAGCTTGGTGTCGAGGACCGCTCGGCTCCCGCGCGTCGAGTTGGTCGCCCCGCCATCCGTGATCGGCAAGAACACGGTCGAGTGCATCCAGTCCGCGCTCGTCTACGGCACGGCCGACATGGTCGACGGCATCGTGGCGCGCATCTCGGACGAGCTCGGTGCCCGGCCGACCACGGTCGCGACCGGAGGGCTGGCGCCGATCGTGATCCCCCATTGCCGGTCGATCGAGCACCACGAGCCCTGGCTGACCCTCGAGGGCCTCAGGCTCGTGCACGCGAGGAACGCGGACCCGGCCGATGCCTGAGCCGAGTGAGCCCCCCGGCTCATCGATCGATGAGGGAACGCCGACCGGTCGAGAAGCCGAGGTGCTCGCCGCCCGTCGCGCATCGCTCGAGCGCCTGGGCAGGGAGCGGGCGTTCGCGATCAACCTCCGTTCGGTGCTCGACGTCGACGAGCCGACGTCGAGCAGCACGATCCGCGAGGCTCACCCGGACCCCGCGCCCGACACGACGACGGCGGAGCGGCACGTCGTCGCCGGGCGCGTGATCCTCAAGCGCGACCTCGGCAAGCTGAAGTTCCTGAAGATCCGCGATCGCGACGGCGACCTGCAGCTCGTGTTCGCGAAGGCGAGCCTGCCCGAGGACTGGTTCGTCGAGCTGGACGAGGTTGACCTCGGCGACATCATCGGCGCGGACGGATACGTCGGCACCACGCGGACCGGCGAGCTGAGCATCTTCGTCCAACGTTGGGCGATGCTCACGAAGGCGCTCCGGCCGCTCCCCGAGAAGTGGCACGGCCTGCAGGACCCCGACCTGCAACAGCGACGCCGGTACCTCCATCTGATCTCCGACGAGACTCCGCGCAGGTACGTCCTGGCGCGCGCCGCCGTGCTCAGGACGATGCGACGGGTGCTGGACGATCGGAGATTCGTGGAGTTCGAGGGACCCATCCTCCAGGCCGTCGCCGGAGGCGCCAACGCACGCCCCTTCACGACCCATCACCGAGCCCTCGATATCGATCTGAAGCTCCGGATCTCCCTGGAGCTCTACCTCAAACGGATGCTCGTGGGGGGGCTGGAGCGCGTCTACGAGCTCGGCAGGAACTTCCGCAACGAGGGCGTCGATCGCGAACACAACCCCGAGTTCTCCATGCTCGAGGCCTACCAGGCATACGGGGACTACCACACGATGATGGAGCTCTCGGAGACGCTCGTCGTCGAGTGCTGCCGTGCGGTGAACGTCGTGATGGGGCGCGACCGGGACGATCTCATCATCCAAAGCCGAGGCCGCGAGCTCGATCTCTCGCCGCCGTTCGAACGGATGACGATCCTTGGATCGGTCTCGGAAGCGACGGGCGAGGCTGTGTCGCTCGATCGCCCCGATCTCCCCGCGATCGCGGCACGACACGGGGTCGAGGTGCACGAAGGGTGGGGGGCCGGCAAGGTGGTTCAGGAGCTCTTCGAGAAGCTCGTCGAGCCGAACATCTGGCGACCGACGTTCGTGTGCGACTTCCCGCGTGAGGTGTCGCCGCTCGCGCGTCCTCATCGGGACGATCCCGCGCTCACCGAGCATTTCGACCTGGTCGCGGGGGCCGTGGAACTCGTCACGGCGTTCTCCGAATTGACCGATCCGATCGAACAACGCGCCAAGTTCGAGTTGCAGCAACAGATGAAAGCGATCTTCGGTGACGAGGTTCATCCCATGGACGAGGAGTTCCTCCGTGCCCTAGAGCACGGGATGCCCCCTGCCGGCGGTATGGGCCTGGGCGTCGACCGATTGTTGTTGGTCCTCACCGACGCCACGAGCCTCCGCGATCTCATCATGTTTCCGCCGCAACGCCCCGAGGGAGGGTGACTTGCGCGCGGGCCCCGTTCCGGTGCATCGTGGCCGCCGGCACGGCGACGTCGACCACGTGGAGAGTGAACGATGGACCAGATGAAGGTGGTGGAGCTCCTGCGCTCCGTCCCGCTGTTCTCGACCCTTGCCGACCACGATCTATCCAACGTCGCGGACAGGATGAAGGAGGTCCATTTCAAGGCAGGGACCTCCGTCGCGACCCAGGGGGAGAGCGGCGTCGGTTTCCACCTCATCGTGGACGGCACCGCGGAGGTGGTGAAGGACGGCACCCGGGTGACGGAGCTCCGTCACGGAGGCTACTTCGGCGAGATCGGCCTGATCGACGGCGGACCGCGATCGGCGACGGTGACCGCGACCTCCGACCTCACGACCGTGTCGCTCGTCGGTTGGGATTTCACCCCGTTGCTCGACAACCCGTCGTTCACGAGGGGATTGCTGATGGGCCTATGCAAGATCGCTCGCCAGGAGCGAGGCGGGTAGCACTCGCCTAGGAGGCGTCGAGCTCGGCGGCCTCGTGCAGGACGATCACCAGGTCGCGCAGGCCGGTGCCCTTGGCCACGAACCCGCTCGCTCCTGCTTCGCGAGCCTCGCGTTCGGTCCCGTCGTCCGCGTGTGCCGTCAAGATCACGACCGGGAGACCTGGACGCCGCTCGTGGATCCGCTTCATCGCATCGATCCCGGAGAGATCGGGCATGGACAGATCCATGATGATCACGTCGGGGTCGAGCTGCTCCGCCTCCTGGCATGCAGCGAGTCCGCCGCCGGCCTGGCCCGCGACCTCGATCTCGTCGACCATGTCCAGGGCGGAGGACAAGGCATGCCGGAAGGCTTGATGGTCGTCGACGACGAGCACGCGCATGGTCCCCACCTTGTCCGTCTCGTTGAGGTCCACGTCCACGCGGGACCTCCTTCCGGAGGTGTTCGGCATGCGGGTCCGCGCAGTTGAAGTTTCCCGGGCGACAACGGGCTTCGCATCACCCGGAGGGAGGGATTTCTCCCTGGTCCCATCGGGGCAGCCCTTGTTCGCACGGCGATCGGGGCGTGGAACTAATCCTGGAGCGGAAAGGAACCGAAGGGTAGGTGACGATCCGAGGAAGGATCGTTCCAAGGGTTCGGAGGGGCACGGGTATACTCGGTTCGTGCGGGCGCTGGGGACACCACCTCGGCGCCCGATGTACCTCGGGGGGAGGACGTGGTCCCGCGATCCCCGAGTCGCGAGGAGAGGAAGCGGGCCTCGGCCCGGAGGACGGGTGAGATGTTCGAGCGATTCACGGATCGCGCCAGGCGCGTCGTGGTTCTCGCGCAAGAAGAAGCGCGGATGCTCAACCACAACTACATCGGCACCGAGCACATCC
>DASWDB010000199.1:0-31138 GCA_036395715.1 Actinomycetota bacterium
GGCTCCCGCGAGGCCGCCGAGGAGCTCACCCAAGACGTCTTCCTCACCGCCTGGCGCAAGGCGGCCCGCTTCGACCCCCAACGCGGCCGACTCTCGACGTGGCTCATGACGATCGCGCACAACCTCGCCGTGGACCGGCTCCGTCGTGACACCGGCGTTTCTCGACCGCACCTCGTCCTGGTCGACGAGGTTCCGGATCGATCGGTCGGTGACGAGGAATACGTCCTCATCGAGCGTGACGAGGCCATCCGCGCGCTGGCGTCGCTCTCCGATGCCGAGAAACGCTTGATCGCACGCGCCTACTTCCGTGGCATGACCGCCCGAGAGATCGCTGAGGCTGACGCGATCCCGCTCGGAACCGTGAAGACCCGGCTGCGATCCGCCCTGATCAAGATCCGCAAGGCCAACGAACAGAAGGAGCCGACGTGAACTGCGCCGCCGTTCGCGACCGGCTCCCCGAACACGCACTCGGGATCGCCGACCATCACGATGTCCACTCGATCGAGCGGCATCTGGGGTGGTGTGCGGCCTGCCGGAAGGAAGCACGGGACCTGGAGCGCGCCGCGGCCATGATGGCGTTCGCACCCGCTCCCGCCGTCCCGCCGCAGCAGCTCCAGGAGCGGATCATCGCCGCCGTCCGGAGGGAGCGTCCCGTTACCGACCCCTCCAGGCCGGGCCGGCGCCGAGGCCGGCGGATCGGCGTCGTGCTCATCGCCGCAGCCCTGATGATCGCCGGTCTCGGCGCCGGCGCCGTGATCGCCCGGCGCGACGGAGCTCCGGTCGACCCGAGCACGCAAGCGCAACAGCAGAGCGACGCGTTCGAACGCTTCCAGCGATTCATCCAGAGCGCCGCGACGGTCGATCCGCGCACGAAGGCATCGGTCGGACTGCTCGCCTCGTCCGGTGCGATGCCGTGGCGGGGCGCCGGCCTCGCCATCGTGTCGCCGAGCGGCGACGACCAGGTCGTCGTGACCGTCGACGGCCTGCCCCGGCGCCGCGGTCCCTACCGGGTCGAGATCACGGACCGTCACGGTCATGCGGTGCCCGTCGCCGTCGTGCGTCACCTGGACAAAGAAGGTGGGGCCATGGTCGGCCGGGCCGTCGCGAGGGACCTGACCGGCTACGTGCGCGTGATCGTCCGCGACGCACGCGGACGGACCGTGCTCACCGGCGTGCTCGATCCGGCGCCCCCCGCCGGCTGAGCGCCCGGCAGCGCCGCGTCTCCGTATGCTCGCCGCGATGCGGTTCGGACTCGCGCTCCCGCAGTATGGCTTCTCGCTCCCAACCGGGCGGATCCGCTCCGACGACGCCGTTCGGTGGGCACGCCGCGCGGACGACCTCGGGTTCGACTCGGTCTGGCTCTCGGATCACCTGTTCTACTCGTTCGGTCGCTACGGCGCCGATCCTGCGCCGATCGCCGCGCTCGAGCCGCTCACCGCGCTCGCCGCGGTCGCGACCGAGACCGCGCGGGTTCGGCTCGGCGTCCTGGTCCTCGCCGCGGGGTTCCGGCCGCCGGAGCTCGTCGCGAAGGCCGCCGCCACGATCGACCGGCTGAGCGGAGGTCGTCTCGAGCTCGGGCTGGGGGCCGGGTGGCTCGAGGAGGAGTTCGTGGCGTTCGGCTATGGGTTCGGCACGATCGGCGAGCGGTTCGACGTGCTCGAGCAGACCCTGCGCCGTCTGACGAGATCGCTCACCGACCGAGGGTCCCCGGGCCCGTCTCCGGTGCAGGACCGCGTGCCGATCTGGCTCGGGGGGAAGGGCGGGCCCCGCCTGCTGAGGCTCGCCGCTCGGTACGCGACCGGCTGGAACCTCGTCTGGCGGGTCTCGCCCGAGGACCACGCCGGCCGGGTCGCGGACATCGTGGCCGCGTGCGGCCGCGAGGGCCGCGACCCGGCCACCTTCCGCAGGACCGTGGGGCTCTACGGGACGGTCGGGCTCACCGAGCACGATGCGCGGGCGCACTTCGAGCGCGCCCGCGCATCGTTCCCCGGTCGATCGATGCGCGGCGAGACGTGGGAGACGTGGCGGGCGGATACCCTCAGCGGGTCGCCCGAGCAGGTGGTCGATCGCGTCCGGGCGTTCGAGGCGCTCGGCGTCGACGAGCTGATCCTTTCCCCCTGGGCGCTTCCGTTCGCCGTGATCGAGCCGGAGATCGTCGAGGTGTTCGCCGAGCACGTGATGCCGGCGTGCCGGTGATGTCGCCACGCGAGGCCGTCCTCGCCGTGCTCGCCGAGGCAGGTGAACCGATCCACTGGACCGTGATCCAGGATCGGGCGCTCCGGGCCGGCTACCTCGATCCGTTCGAGGAGCCCGACGTCCGCGGCGCGGTTCTGCGCGCGCTCCGCTCGCTCGTCGCCGAGGGCCTCGTCGTGAAGACCGAGACGGGGGTGTACGGGCCCGCCTGAACCCTCGGCCGGCGGGTCACGGGCGGTACTGGATCGGCGAGAACCGCTCGAGCTTCTCGAAGGAGTGCTCCGACGCGACGTAGCGGAGCGTTCCCGACCGTGAGCGCATCACCATCGAGTGCGTGCTGGCCCCGTCCGGCCAGTACTTCACGCCTTGGAGGAGGTAGCCGTCGGTGATGCCGGTGGCCGCGAAGAAGCAATCGTCGCTCGCGACCAGATCGCTGGTCCGAAGGACCCGCTCGAGGTCGTATCCCCCCTCGATCAGTGAGCGGCGTTCGTCGTCGTTCCGAGGATACAGACGCCCCTGCATCGCGCCGCCGAGGCACTTCAGGGCCGCGGCGGCGATCACGCCCTCCGGCGTGCCACCGATCCCCATCAGGAGGTCGACCTCGGTGCGTGGGGCGGCTGCCACGATCGCGCCGGCGACGTCGCCGTCCGTGATGAGGAACACGCGCGCACCGATCTCGCGGATCTCCGCGATCAGCCCGCCGTGGCGGTCCCGGTCGAGGACCGTGACCGTCACCTCCTCGGGTCGCTTCCCCTTCGCCTTGGCGACCTGCCGGATGTTCTCGGCGACCGGAGCGTCGATGTCGATCACATCGGCAGCGTCGGGACCGGTTGCGATCTTCTCCATGTAGAGGGCGGCCCCGGGGAAGAACATGGTTCCCCGCGGCGCGAGCGCGATCACCGCGAGCGCGTTCGGCTGTCCGACGGCCGTGAGCCGAGTCCCGTCGATCGGGTCGACCGCAACGTCGGTTCCCGGACCGGCTCCGTCTCCGACGTGCTCGCCGTTGAACAGCATCGGGGCTTCGTCCTTCTCCCCCTCGCCGATCACGACCACGCCGTCCATCGAGACCGTGTCGATCATCAGCCGCATCGCATCGACGGCGGCCTGGTCGGCGGCGTTCTTGTCGCCACGCCCGATCCATCGGCCGGCGGCGAGCGCCGCCGCCTCGGTCACGCGCACCAGCTCCATCGCGAGGTTCCGGTCGGGTCGCTCGGTCATCCTCGGTCCTCCCATCGACGGGTCATCGCCGGGACGTTCGACGCTCCGAATCCTACGTCGTGGGATCCGCCAGCATCCCCTGCGCCCGGTACCAGGCCAGCACGCGCTCGAGGGTTCCTTCGAGCGATCGGTACACCAGCCCGAGCTCTCGGGTCGCGCGGGAGCCGTCGTACCGATGGCCGTGCAGCAGCGCGCGGATCGTCGCGGGGCAGACCGCCGGATCCTCCTGGACGCGGGCGACCAACCCCGTGACCGGCGCCACGGCGCGCACGAGGTTCCGTGGGATCCAAACCGCGCGTTCCGGCCGGCCCGTCTGGCGCCGCAGGAGCGCGGTCGCCGAACGCATCGTGAGCGTCGCTCCGGACAGCAGATACCGGCGATCGGCGACCCCGTCCCGGGCGGCGAGCAGGTGTCCCGCCGCACAGTCGTCGACGTCGACGATGGAGAACGACGTGTCGACCAACAGCGCGGTGCGCGCCCGGGCCGCGTACAGCAACAGCTTCGCCGACCCGGTCGTCCGCCCGGGTCCCTGGACCGACGACGGGTTGACGGTGACGACCTCGATCCCTCGCTCCCTGCCCACCGCTCGTGCATCGCGTTCGCCGAGGTACTTCGATCGCTCGTACCGAGAGAGGAACCATCCTCGGTGAGCCGAGTCCTCGCTCCCGAGCGTGCCTGTTCGCTCGCCGATCGCGGCGGAGGACGAGGTGAGCACGAGCCGTGCGACCTCGGCGTCGGCCGCAGCGTGTACGGCGGTGACCGCGCCCGAGACGTTCGTGCTGTCGAGTTCCGTGGGGTCGCGGGGGCACATGGTGTTGACGCCCGCCACGTGGAACACGATGTCGCAGCCGATCATCGCGTCCGCGAGCGCAGTGCGATCGACCAGGTCACCGGCGACGGGCTGGGCCCCCAGCTCCATGACCGCCGCCGTGGCGACGGGGCTCCTCGCGAGGGCCCGGACGGTCTCACCCTCCGCCAGCAATGCCCGGATCACGGCCCCGCCGACGAACCCGCTTCCTCCGGTGACGAACGCCGTCATCGTTCACGCACACGCGTGAACGCGCCGGCGTATCGCCCGACGTAATCGATCCCGGACCACACCGTGATGACGGCGGCCGCCCACATAAGCCACTCGTCGAGGAACCGTCCCCACAGCACGACGTCGGGACGCCAGATCGCGACGAAGATCGCGAGGAACTGCATGTTCGCCTTCGCCTTCCCGAGCCTCGACGGGTTCACGATCGAGCCCTCCGCCGAGCTCGCGACCCCCTTCAGCCCGAACACCACGATCTCGCGGGCGATGATCAGGAAGCCCACCCACGCCGAGGCTCGGCCCACCGCGACGAGTGCGATCAGGACGCCCGTCACGAGCACCTTGTCCGCGGTGGTGTCGAGGAACGCGCCGAGTTGCGAGGTCCGCTTCCAGCGGCGGGCGAGCCGCCCGTCGACGAAGTCGGTCACGGCCGCGAGCGCGAACAACGCGGCGGCCTCGGTATCGGCTCGGTCGCCACCACGGAGCACCAAGGCCATCACGACCGGCGTGAGGATGACGCGCAGCCACGTGACGCCCTCGAGGAACCGTCCGGCTCGTTCGTCGGCGCTGCTCACACGTGCGAAGCGTACCAACGCCGGGCGTTCAGGTCGTCACGAGCCGTCTCACCTCGACCGCGGTCGCGCAGGCGAGCGCTTCCGACGCCAGCGCGTTCGCGCCCTCGAGGTCGACGGCGCGAACGGCATCCTTGACGTGGGGGACGGCTGGCGGGCTCATGGAGAGCTCTTCGACCCCCAGACCGAGGAGCAACGCGGTCGCGGTGGGGTCGGCCGCGAGCTCACCGCAGACCGCCGTCGGGATCCCCGCGGCCGCTCCTGCCTCGGCGGTCGTCGCGATCAGCCGGAGCACACTCGGATGGAAGGCATCGGCAAGATCGCCGAGGTGCTCGTTGCCGCGGTCGGCCGCGAGGGTGTACTGCGTGAGGTCGTTCGTCCCGACCGAGAAGAAGCCGGCGATCCGAGCGAGGTGCGAGGCGCCGAGGGCCGCGGCCGGGATCTCGACCATGACCCCGACGTCCGGCGGTGCGGTCCTCACGTCTCTGGCAGCGTTCCCGACCGCGGCGATCCCGGCCTGGAGCTCCTCGAGCGTCGCCACCATCGGGAACATGATCCGGACGGGGTGTTCGATCGACACCCGCACGAGCGCGCGCAGCTGGGTGGTCAGGAGCTCGGGCCGCGCCAGCGTCAGCCGGAACCCCCGCACACCGAGGAACGGGTTCGCCTCGGCGGTGAGCCCGAGGTAGGGGATCGGCTTGTCGGCGCCGGCATCGAGCGTCCGCACCGTGAGCGGACGGCCGTCGAGCGCGACGGCCGCGGCGCGATACACCTGCTCCTGCTCGGCCTCGGTCGGCATCCGATCGCGCCCGATGAACAGGAACTCGCTCCGGAACAACCCGACGCCGTCGCACCCCGCGGCGAGCGCGGCCGCGATGTCGGAAGAGCCGCCGACGTTGGCCATGATCGGGACGTGCCGGCCGTCCTTCGTCACGGCGGGCGCGCTCGCCTGGGCTCGCGACGCATGTTCGCGCTCCAGGAGCTGGGCTCGCTGGGCCTCCACCCGGGCGATCGTCGATGGCGAGGGGTCGACCTGGATCACGCCCGTGCTCCCGTCGAGCGCGATGGTGACCCCCTCGTCGATCTCCGTGATCCGCTCGCCGAGCCCGACCACGGCCGGGATCCCCAGGGCGCGGGCCAGCACCGCGGCATGTGAGGTCGGACCGCCGTGCGCGACGGCGATGCCGTGACAGGAGGAGGGGTGGAGCGCGATCGTGTCTGCTGGTTCGAGGTCGCTCACGACCAAGATCCCGGGCGCCGACATGCGGCCGCGTGGCGCCTCGACGCCGAGGAGTCGGGCAAGGACCTGCCGACCGACGCTCCGGACGTCGTCCGCTCGCTCCCGCAGGTACGGATCGTCCAGCTTCTCCCACACAGCCACCAGTTCAGTGACGGCATCGCTCCATCCCGCCGCCGAACCGCGATACGGGATGCGTTCCCTCGCCGGACCGAGGAGCGCTTCATCCTGCAGGAAGAGCAGGTGTGCATCGAAGATCGTCGCCTGGTCCCTGCCCACGCGCACGATCGCGGCGTCCCGCTGGCGGGCGATATCGGCGCGAACCGCTTCGATCGCTGCGTCGAGATGTGCGCGCTCCTCCTCCGGCGTACCCGGGGCGACATCGGCGATCGGGAGCTCGGGAAGGTGGAGATGGCGGACGGGTCCCACGGCGATCCCGGGCGCGGCCGGGATGCCGACGATCGCTCCCTCCACGGCCGGCGCTCCGGCGTGCGTCGACGGCTCGATCGTCGGCTCGGGGACGGCCAGGTCCTCCGGGGCCTCATCGAAGCGGCGATCGGCGAGCGTCCGGATCGCGTCGATCGCGACGGTCGCCTGTGGCCCGGTTGCCACGACCTCGATCTGCTGACCGACGGTGACCCCCAGGGTGGCGACCGCGTTCAGGCTGCGGGCGCTCACGGGTCCGCGGCCGGCCGTGACGTTCGTCACACGAACGTCGGCATCGAACTCGCCGGCGGTCTGCACCAGCCTCGCGGCCGGACGCGCGTGGAGCCCGTGAGGAAGATCGATCACGACCGGGAGCCGAACCTCGGGTCCGACGGCTCGATCGGTCGTCTTCGATCCTCCGTCTGCGCTCACCTCTTGCGGAGCGACGCCGAGGTGCGCCGTCTTCCCCGACAGCCCGCCGAGGGCCTCCTCGGCCACCGCGTCCAACGGACGGCCGAGCTTCGCGGCGACGGCGGCCGAGACGGCCCCCTCGACGAAGGGCGCCCCCGAGAGGTGCACCTTCGCCCGACGATCGGGATCGAGGAACTCGAGCGCCATCTCCGCGGAGAGGACCGCGCTGCCTAGATCCATCAGCACGAGGACCCCGTCGTCGGACCACACCTGCTCCAACGCCGTGAGGATCCTCGCCGCGTCGGTCCCGACCGGATGTTCCTCGCCCGTGCCCTCGAGACCCCCGGCCGTCGCGATCAGGAGGTCAGCGCCGCCCATCTGACGAGCGAGCGCCGCGACGCCCTCGGCCACCTCGTGGCTGTGCGACACCAGGACGAGTCCGACCACGCCGCTCCGATCCTCAGGCCCGGGACGCGAGCGTCCCGATCAGGAAGTATCCGTACGCGAGGGTCGCAAGCCCCAGCACGGCGAGCCCGCCGTCGATCCATCGACGGAGGAGCGGGCTCGGATCGAGGTCGAGCAACACGCTCCGGAGGCCGAACATCGCGTGGACCGTGACGAACAGCAGGAACAGCGACTCGATCGTGAAGATCACCGGGTTGGCGATGTACGCGAGCACCTGTCGGTAGTCGCGGAGGCCGCCGACGGACCGCACGACGAAGTGGTTCGCGACCATGTGGATCGCGAGGAGGACCAGGAGCCCGAGCCCGGTGAGCGTCGTGATCCGCCATTCGCCGGCGGATCTCGGGGCACGGGGCGAGCGTCGTCGGGCGGTCTCACGGGTGCGGACCGTCGCCATCTCACCGGCTCCCGTAGATGTGGAAGGCACTGAACGCCAGCGCGATCGTGCCGATCACGCCGAGCGCCCACCAGAGCGCCTTCTGTCGGTCGGGGACGATGCCGCTGCCGACGAGCGCGACGCGGATCCCGTTCAGACCGTGATACAGGATCCCGAAGATCAGCAGGACGTCGAGGGACAGGAAGACCCAATCGGTCGCGAGCCGAAGGAACCCGCTCCACGCCGACTCGCCGCGCAGCAGCATCGACAACACCGCGAGGTGCAGGTAGAGGTACGCGACGAGCCCGAGTCCGGTCACGCGGTTCACCGCGAACGCGAAGCTCCCGAGCGCCCGTCCTCGTGGGTCGAACCACCCGGACGTCGGGATCCCAACGCCCTTGCGCAACACCGGTCCGTCGTCATCCCGTCGTTCGAGGTCCGGGAGATCCCGACCGCTCATCGCGGTGTCACCGCGGCCACGGGCCGCCGTCCCGTGGACAGGGCGCCGCGTAATGCCATGATCCGCTCCGCGGGTCGCACGTTGGAAGGACAGGCCTCCGTGCATTCGAAGGCGGCGTGACAGCGCCAGGCCCCCATCGGATCATCGGCCCAGTCCAAGATCCGCCCCGGATCCACGCCGCGCGGCTCCTCGAGCAGCCGCTGCGCTGCCGCCAGCGCCGCGGGTCCGACGTACGCATCGGAAGTCGCGGAGACCGGGCATGCGGAGAGGCAGAGGCCGCATTCGATGCAATCCTCGAACCGCTCGAACGCGTCGATCCCGACCGGCGGGGAGGCCTCGGGAAGCTCCTCGCTCATCCGGACGATGCCGATCTCATCCGGGAACCGTTCGAACACCCGGCTCATGTCCACGACGAGGTCGGTGAGGACGGGGATGTTGGCGAGCGGCTCCACGGTGATCGTCGAGCCGAGGGGATCGGCGAGCGTCACGCACGCGAGGACCTCGCGACCGTTCACCTGCATCCCACACGTCCCGCACGAGGCGTGGAAGCACGAGTGTCGGAGCGCGAGCGTCCCGTCGCGATGCAGCTGGATCCACCGGAGCGCATCGAGCACCGTGGTACGCGGGCCGACCGGTACCTCGAAGGGGTCGAACCGCCATCCGGGGTCCCCTCGCTTGTAGCGGTAGACGCGGAACGTCCGGGACGCCGACGAGGAGCCGAGCACGGGGTCGGCCGGGCTCATGCCAGTCTCCGCTCGGTCTCCGCGTAGAACGCCGTGTGGGGGAGCGTCGTCACGTTGCGCGTGCTGCAGGGCGCGTCGACGCCGAGCTTCCGGCAGATCACGTCGCCGCAGAGCTCGGCCATCCCGCGGAGGGTCGTCGCCTTCCCTCCCGTGATCGTCACGAATCCCTCGACGCCGTCACCGGCGTGATCGATCGTCTTGAACGTCCTCGATAGCTCGCGGCCGGAATCCGCGTCCTTCGCACCGATCAACGGGCGGGCAGCCGACCACGCGGCCCGGAACCCAGCCTGGGCGACGGCTGGGATCAGCTTCGCCCCTTCCACCCGCATACGGGCCACGTGATCCTGCGGGACGTCGAGCTCGTCCGGGTCCTCGACGGTCCATGAGCTCGTGCCGACGACCGACAGGGCGCGTTGCGGCACGACGATGTCGCCGTCACCGGATCGATGCATCCGGTTGACCACCATGTTGCAGAGGCGACCGTGCAGGGCGAGCATCACGCCCGGTGACGGACTGATCGGAACGTCGGCACCCGCCATGTGAGCGATCTTCTCCGACCAGGGACCGGTCGCGTTGACGACGAGGTCCGCATGGATGTCGCCCTCCGAACCCGTCACATGGTCTCGGACCGTCACGCCCGTGACGGCGCCAGCGTCGACGACGAGGTCGAGCACCTCCATGAAGTTGTGGAGCGTCGCGCCGCCATGTTTGGCCGTGGCGAAGAACCGAAGCGGCATCCGCATCGCGTCCATCGTCGCGTCGGGAACCCGGACGGCCGCCTTCAGGTCCGGGTTCAGGAGCGGCTCCATCCGGAGAGCCTCTTGCGGGCCGAGCTCCTCGATCGGGATCCCGCATGCCTTGCATGCTTCGACGAAGTCGTCGTAGTACTCCATGTCTTCGTCGGTGAGCGCGACGAACAGCCCGTCGTTCTCTTCGAACGATCCAGGGCAGATCGCGCGGAGGATCGCGTTCTCCTCGATGCACTCGATCGCGGACTCGCGATCGTTCACCGCGTACCGGGCGCCGGAGTGCAGCAGCCCGTGATGACGACCCGTGGTCCCCGAGGTGAATTCGCCGCGCTCGACCAAGGTGATCCGGATCCCGCGCAACGTCAGATCGTGGGCGAGCGCGCCGCCGGTGCCCCCGCCCCCGACGATCAGGACGTGTGGCACGTCGCGGGATGCCCGCGGTGCGGATCGCGTCATCGAAGCGAGTATCGCACCGCGAGGATCCCGCGACGTCCTAGTGCTCCTCCTCTTCGGACTGTCCTTCGGCGAACGAGCCTTCCTCGTGCTCGTCCTCCTCGGTCTCCTGACCTTCGGCGAAGTCGCCGTGTTCTCCGTCCTTCGGGTGGTCGTGTTCCTGCTCCTGGCCTTCCGCGTACGAACCCGCTTGGCCCTCGTCGGGCTCCTCCTCCTGACCCTCGGCGAAGTCGCCGTGGTGGTGCTCCTTCTCCGACATGCTGCCCTCCTCGGTCGGGTGCGGAGGAACGGTGGCCACTTCGTCCGGATCCGTCACTCCACCCAGTCGAACGTGCGCGTCACGGCCTTCTTCCAGAGCGCGTATTCCTTGTCGCGCTCGGCCGCGTCCATCCGAGGCTGCCATTCCTTGTCCTTACCCCAGTTGGCGCGGAGGTCCTCGACCTCTTTCCAGAACCCGACGGCCAGCCCCGCCGCGTACGCCGCCCCGAGCGAGGTGGTCTCGGCAACGGTCGGACGGATCACCGGGACGTCCAGGACGTCGGCCTGGAACTGCATCAGCGTTTCGTTGTAGACCATGCCGCCGTCGACCTTGAGCGACGTGAGCGCGACACCCGAGTCGGCGTTCATGGCGTCGACGACCTCCTTCGTCTGCCATGCGGTCGCCTCGAGGACGGCGCGCGCGATGTGGCCCTTGTTCACGTACCGGGTGAGTCCCGCGATCACGCCACGAGCATCGCCACGCCAGTACGGCGCGAAGAGGCCCGAGAACGCCGGGACGAAGTACACGCCGCCGTTGTCCTCGACCGTCTTGGCCAGATCCTCGACCTCACCCGAGGAGGAGATCAGCCCGATGTTGTCCCGGAGCCACTGCACCAGTGCTCCGGTGATGGCGATCGAACCCTCGAGCATGTACACGGCCGGCTGATCCCCGATCTTGTACCCGAGTCCGGTGATCAACCCGCTCTTCGACGGCACGGCCTTCGTCCCCGTGTTCAGCAAGAGGAAGTTGCCCGTTCCGTAGGTGTTCTTGGCCTCGCCCACCGCGAAGCACGTCTGGCCGAAGAGGGCGGCCTGCTGGTCACCGAGGTCCCCCGCCACCTGGACGCCGGCCAGATCCCCGGTCGCCTCACCGTACGCCTGGCTGGACGAGCGGATCTCGGGCAGGACCGAGCGCGGAACCCCGATCGCATCGAGGATCGCGTCGTCCCAGTCGAGGGTCTTCAGGTCCATCAGCATCGTGCGGCTGGCGTTCGTCACGTCGGTGACGTGGGCTCCGCCCTCCGGGCCGCCCGTGATGTTCCAGATCACCCAGGTGTCGATGTTGCCGAAGAGCAGCTCGCCGGCCTCGGCCCGCGCCCGCGCCCCCTCGACGTTGTCGAGGATCCACCGGATCTTCGGCCCCGAGAAATACGTGGCGATCGGAAGGCCCGTTGTCGGGCGGAAGCGATCCTGTCCGCCGTCGGCGGACAGCTCGTTGCAGATCTGGTCGGTCCGCGTGTCCTGCCAGACGAGCGCGTTGTGGATCGGCTTGCCGCTCGACCGTTCCCAGACGACGGTCGTTTCGCGCTGGTTCGTGACCCCGACCGCCGCGAGGTCGCTTCCGGACATCCCGGCCTTCTTCAGCGCACCCGCAACCACCTCATGCGTGCGCTCCATGATCTCCATCGGATCGTGCTCCACCCAACCCGGCTTCGGGTAGATCTGCTCGTGCTCCTTCTGATCCACGGCCACTACCTGCCCTGCATGGTCGAAGATCATGAAGCGCGTGCTCGTCGTCCCTTGGTCGATGGCTCCTGCGTAATCCGCCATCGCTTCCTCCCTTCATTCCTCGTGATCCCCGAAGGTCTCCGCTGCGGTCCTCATCAGGAGCCACGACGAGGTGGCTCCAGGGTCCTGGTGGCCGGCGCTCCTTTCGCCGAGATAGCTCGCGCGGCCCTTTCGCGCGACGAGCGGGATCGTCGCCTTCATGCCCTCCTCCGCGGCGGCGGCCGATGCCCGCAGCGCCTCCGCGAAGGGCTCCCCCGCGGCGACGGCCGACGCGAGGGCGTCGCGCGCCGGCATGAGGGCGTCCACCATGGTCTTGTCGTTGGGCTCGGCCTTGCCTCGCGACTGCACGCCCTCCACGCCCGCGGCCACCATGGCGACCCAATCCCCATCGGTGAGCTCGTCCTTGCCGGCGGCCGCAGCACCGAGGCGGAGGAAGAAGGTCCCGTACAGGGGACCGCCGGCGCCCCCGACGCTGGAGACCAAGGTCATACCGACCGTCTTCAGCAGTGCACCGATGTCGGCCGATCCGGCACCGTCGAGCTTCGTCAGGACGGCCGTCATCCCGCGGTTCATGTTGATGCCGTGGTCAGCGTCGCCGATCGCGGAGTCGAGATCCGTCAGGGAATCCTTGTTCTGCGAGATCACACCCGCGAACGCCCGGATCCAGCGCACCACGTCATCGTGCGAGACGGTCACGACCACCTCCAGATGGGAAGGAGGCGGTGACCGAGGTCGCTGCCTCCTTCCCGCAACCTCTTCAGACCCCCCAGCGTAGTCCCGGCGTCTTGACCGGCGCATCCCACAGGCCCATCAGCTCGTCGTCGAGCTTCAGGAGCGTGATCGAACAGCCCTGCATCTCGAGAGAGGTGATGTACGGACCGATCAGGTTGCGACCGATGCCTATGCCTCGCCCGTCGAGGAACGAAGCCAGCTCGTTGAAGACGATGTAGAGCTCGATCAGCGGTGTTCCGCCCATCCCGTTCACGAAGGCGAGCACCTGGTCGCCGCTCTTGAACGGAAGGTCGTCGAGGATCGGCGTCGCCATCATCTCGACGATGTCGTGGACCGGTGCCACCTTCATGCGCTGGCGGCCCGGTTCGCCGTGGATGCCGATCCCTATCTCCATCTCGTCGTCGCCCAGCTCGAAGGTGGGCTTCCCGGCCGCCGGGACGGTGCACGACGTGAGGGCCATCCCCATCGAGCGCGCGTTGTCGTTCACCTTCCGGCAGACGTCAGCGACCTCCTTCAACGGACGCCGTTGCTCCGCCGCGGCGCCGGCGATCTTCTCCATCAGGACGGTGGCGCCGACGCCACGACGACCTGCGGTGTAGAGCGAGTCTTGAACGGCGACGTCGTCGTCGACGAGCACGGACTCGACCTCGGTGCCTTCGGATCGGCAGAGCTCGGCCGCCATCTCGAAATTCATGACATCGCCCGTGTAGTTCTTGACGATGTGGACGACGCCGGCGCCACCATCGACCGCCTTGGTCGCCGCTTCCATCTGATCGGGCGTGGGCGAAGTGAACACCTCGCCCGGACACGCAGCGTCGAGCATGCCCATCCCGACGAACCCCCCGTGCATCGGCTCGTGTCCCGATCCGCCCCCCGAGACGAGGGCGACCTTGCCCTGAACGGGTGCGTCGGTCCGGACGATGTAATGGGGGTCGATGTGAACCTCGACGAGGTCACCGTGCGCCCGCGCGATCCCGCTCAGTTCCTCGCGGACCACGTTCTCCGGATCGTTGATCAGCTTCTTCATCAGTGGGTCTCACCCCTTCGTTCTCGGCGAGTCCTTCTGCTCCGCTGCCAGGCTACGGATGAAGGTCGAAGAGCCACCTGGCCGCGAGCGCGCCCGCGATGCCACCTAGGACCGGACCGACGACCGGGATCCACGAGTAAGCCCAGTCGGAGCCCCCCTTGCCCGCGATCGGAAGCAAGAAGTGCATGATCCGGGGTCCGAGGTCCCGAGCCGGGTTGATCGCGTACCCGGTCGGGCCACCCAGTGCCAGTCCGATGACGAGCACGAGGAGCGCCACCGGCAGGGCTCCCGTCGCGAGGACGCCCCCTACCGTCATGGAGCCGGTCATGCCCGCGACGTTGATCAACAGGCCGCCCGAGAACTTGATGGCGATCGCCACGACGCCGAAGACCAGCATGAAGGTGCCGACGATCTCGGTGATGAGGTTGGCACCGGTGTTGCGGATCGCAGGTCCCGTGCAGAAGACCGCGAGCTTGAGGCCGGGGTCGTCCGTTTCGGGCCAGTGCGGCAAGTACGAGAGCCACACGATGAGCGCCCCGATCATCGCGCCGACGAACTCGAAGACGATCGTGAGCACGATCTGCGTCGTGGTCCAATCCTTCAAGAAGCCGCCGGCCCACAGGCCGATCGTGACGGCCGGGTTCAGGTGGGCCTGCCCGCCGGTGACGGCGAGGCTCGTGATGATGCCGACGAACACCGCCAGCCCCCACGCCCAGGTGATGACGATCCACCCGGAGTTCTGGGCCTTCGACTTGTTCAGCAGGACGCCCGCAACGACGCCATCTCCGAACACGATCAGCGTCGCCGTGCCGACGACCTCGCCGAGGTACGGATTCGGAATCGCCATGTTGCCGACCACCCCCTTCTGGTCTCACGCGGTGGTCCCGACGGGACCGATCCCGGTCGCGCAATGGGACCGCTCGCGATGCCGAACAGCAACGGGCCGGATGAGCACCCGGGACCGTGGCGGAGCCGAAAGATGTTCGGCATCGTCGGACATCGCGCGCAGGTTGGCCTTCCCTGTGTGCAGGTTTGACACGAGCGGTGCAGCTCGCGAAGGTGGCCGCGGTGACCACGGGGGTCAGTGCAGGTCGACGCGGGCGCCGCGGAGCTCCGCCTCCGTTCGACGCGGCGTTCGTGGCGCGCTGGCTCAGGGCCTCCGCTGCGGAGATCGGCGTCCACCGGGACTTCCTCACCCAGCTCGACGCCGCGATCGGCGATGCCGATCACGGGGTCAACATGGACCGAGGATTCGCGGCGGTCGCCTCGGTCGTCAACGCGGCCGATGGCTTGGCCCCCGGCGAGCTGCTCGTGCAGGCCGGCGCCACGCTGATCCTCCGGGTCGGCGGAGCCGCGGGACCTCTCTACGGATCTGCCCTTCGTGAGGCTGGGCGCTCGCTCGGGGAGGCGACCGTCTTCGGGCTCCCCGAACTCGCGGCCGCCCTCGACGAGGCGTTGGCGGGCATCGTCAGGCTCGGTGCAGCGGAGGAGGGCGACAAGACGATCGTCGACGCTTGGGCGCCGGCGCTGCGAGCGTTCCGCGACAACCGTTCGAGTAGTGCGGTTCTGGCACTCCACGCCGCCCGGATCGCCGCCGAGGGAGGGGCGGCCGCGACCACGCCGATGGAAGCCCGGAAGGGACGGGCCTCCTACCTCGGACCCCGGAGCGTCGGTCACCAGGATCCCGGAGCGGCATCGACGGCCCTGCTGTTCGGGGCGCTGGAGCGCGCGGCGGCGGACGCCCCGCCGGATCGGTGACGATGGGCGACCGTCGAGACCCCACGATCCAGTCGGTCGATCGGGCCGCACGGATCCTGAAAGCGCTCGCCGCAGGCTCGCCCCGGCTCGGGGTCAGCGAGCTCGCCGACCGCCTCGGGCTCGCCAAGACGACCGTCCACGGACTGCTGCGCACGCTTGAGCGGCAGGACCTCGTGGAGCAAGACCCGGAAACGGGGAAGTACCGGCTCGGCCCAGAGATGCTGCAGCTGGGCAACGCGTTCCTGGACCATCACGAGTTGCGCGGACGCTCCCTCGTTTGGGCGGACACCCTGGCGGAACGGGTCGGTGAGGCGGTCCGTGTCGGGGTGCTCTACGGACGCAGCGTGCTGGTGGTCCACCATGTCTTCCGGCCCGACGATTCCGTGCAGATCCTCGAGGTCGGAGCGTCCGTCCCGTGGCACGCGTCGGCCCTCGGGAAGGTGCACGCCGCGTACCTGCCCTCCGACCGGCGGCGGACGCTGGTGTCCGGCCCGCTCCAGCGGCTCACCGGACGGACGATCGTCGACCCGCACGCCCTAGCCCTCGCCCTCGAAGAGGTTGCGGCGGCCGGATTCGCCACCGAAGCACACGAAGCCGTGATCGGCGAGGGTGAGGTCGCGGCGGCGGTCTTCGACCATCGCGGGCATCCGGTCGGGGCGATCGGCGTCGTCGGTCCGGTCGAGCGGCTCCTCCCCGCCGGTCCTGCCGGCGAGCTCGTGGTCGCGTTGACGGACACCGCGAAACGGCTCTCCTGGGAGATGGGCGCGCGACGAGGGCGCCCCGCGACGATCGCTCACCCCGGTCCTCGGGCGGGCGTCAGCGGGTAGTTCCATGGAGCGGCGCTTCGTCGCACTGCTCATCGTCGGTGTCACCGCGGTGTCGTTCTCGGCGGTCCTCGTGCGGGAGGCCGATGCCCCCTCGATCGCCATCGCGTTCTATCGGTGCGCGATGGCGTCGGTGGTGCTCGTCCCGCTCGGGCTCGCCCGGCACCGCGACGATTACCGGCGCCTCTCGAAACGCCAGTGGCGCCTGGCGCTCGCCTCGGGCGTCGTGTTGTCGGCCCATTTCGCGACGTGGATCTCGTCGCTGTCGTTCACGACCGTCGCGGCGAGCGCGGTCCTGGTCCAGACGCTGCCGCTGTGGGTGGCCGCGTTCGGCCGCTTCATCGGGGAACGGCCGCCGCGTCGCGCACTCTTCGGGATGGCGATCGCGCTCGCCGGCACGCTCGTGATCGCCGGCGGGGGGTTCCGGGGAGGGTCGCGCGCGCTCTTCGGTGACCTCCTGGCGCTCGCGGGCGCGGTGTTCGCGGCGATCTACGTCTTGCTGGGACGGAGCCTCCGCCAGGAGCTCTCGTTGGTGACCTACTCGAGCATCGTCTACGCGACCTCGGCGGTGGCGCTGGCCGCCACTATGGTCGCGAGTCGGACGGCCTTCGTCGGGTATCCGGCGAAGACGTGGCTGATGTTCGCGCTCATCACCGCGGGTCCTCAGTTCCTGGGCCACACGACGTTCAATTACCTGCTCGGACACGTTCGGGCGTCGATCGTCGCGGTCGCGCTGCTCGCGGAGCCCGTCGGTGCGACGATCCTCGCATGGGCGATCCTGGGCGAGGCGCCCGGGCCCGCGACCGTCGTTGGCGGAGCGATCGTCCTTGCCGGCGTCTATCTCGCGATCGCGGCCGAGACGCGAGCGGCCGACGTGGTACCGGTCGAGTAGCCTCGCGCACCATGTCCGACCTGCCCCGTTTCGTGACGGTCGACGACTACGAGCCGCTCGCGCGAGAGCTCCTGGCACCGGGGTTCTTCGAGTTCGTGGCCGGCGGTGCGGGCGACGAGCGCACGCTCGAGTCGAACCGACGCGCGTTCGACCGGTGGGTGCTCCGTCCGAGGTTCCTTCGGGGTGTGGACGCAGCCGATCCGTCGATCCAGCTGTTCGGTTGGCCGCTCGCGCTCCCGGTGCTGATCGCCCCCTGGGCCTACCAGGGGTCGGCGCACCCGGACGGCGAAGTCGCGACCGCGCGAGCGGCCGCGCGCGCAGGCACGATCATGTGCGTGTCGACGACCGCAGTGGACCTCCTCGAGGACATCGCCGCAGCGGCGGCGTCACCGAAATGGTGGCAGCTCTACGTGCTCACGGATCGCGGTTTCACGGCCGACATGCTTCGGCGCGTGGCCTCGGCCGGCTACGCGGCGATCGTGTGGACGATCGATCTGAACGCATACGGTCTCCGGCACCGCGAGACCCGCATCGGGTACGAGCCGCCGATCTCGCTCACGACCGAGCAGCTCGCGTATGACCCTTCGATCAACTGGGACGATCTGGGGTGGATCCGCGAGCAGGTGCCCGGGCTGCCGTTGCTGTTGAAGGGCATCCTGACCGCGGAGGACGCGGGGTTGGCGGTCGAGGCCGGCGCCGACGGGATCGTGGTATCGAACCATGGTGGCCGGCAGCTGGACACGAGCCCCGCGTCGCTCGATGTCCTTCCCGAGGTGGCCGAGGCGGTCGGCGGGCGGATCCCGATCCTCGTCGACGGCGGTGTCCGGCGTGGGACCGACGTGGTGAAGGCGCTCGCACTCGGAGCGTCGGCGGTCATGATCGGCCGGCCGGCGGCCTGGGGGTTGGCCGCGGCCGGCGAGGATGGGGTCGTCGACGTGCTCCGGATCCTTCGCGAGGAGGTCGAGAACGCGATGACCCTCTGCGGATGCTCCACGGTTGCGGATATCACTCGGCAGCACGTGGCCGCCGCGCCGGTCGGATGACGGTCGAGTCGCTCGTCTGACACCCTTGCCGGCCATGCCGGGGTACGACCTCCACACCCATTCGACGTTCTCCGACGGGACCGCGACGCCCGCGGAGAACGTCGCGCTCGCGCGCGAACGCGGGTTGGAGGGGATCGCCGTCACGGACCACGACACCACGGACGGATGGGGCGAGGCGCTCGCCGCGGCGACGGATACGGATCTTCGGATCGTCACCGGGCTCGAGCTCTCCGCCGAGCACGACGGAGCCTCGCTCCACGTGCTCGGCTACTGGGTGGACCCCGCCCACGAAGGGTTGCGCGCCGAGCTCCGACGCCTGCACGACACGCGCTTCCGTCGAGGCGAGCTGATCGTCGAGAAGCTGCAGGCCCTCGGCTACGACCTCTCCTTCGATCGGGTCCGGCGGATCGCGGGCGACGATCTGATCGCGCGCCCGCACATCGCCCAGGCGATGGTCGAGACCGGCATCGTCGCGACGGAACGAGAGGCCTTCGACTCCTACCTCTCTGACGACGGGCCCGCCTACGTGCCGAAGCATGCGCTCGCTCCGGTCGAGTCCCTCGCACTGATCCGGGACGCTGGCGGGGCGTGCGTGCTCGCACACCCCGGTATGTGGCGCGGCGCGGACTCCGTTCCGGAGGCGTTGATCGAGGAGATGGCGGCGGGCGGGATGGTGGGGATCGAGGTGGATCATCCCGACCAAGACGAGGACCAGCGCGCGCGATATCGCCTCATGGCGGCGCGCCTCGATCTGGTCCCGACGGGCGCGTCGGATTGTCACGGCGCGCGATACGACTTCCGCCTCGGGTCCGAGACCACCCCGTCGGAGCTGGTCGACGAGCTCCGCCGGCGCGCAGGCCCGTAAGCGCCGCGCGTGCCGGGCTCGGTCGACTTCGTGTTCCTGGACATCGGCGGCGTGCTGTACGACGACCGCATCTATGCCGAGGCGTGGCGACGCGCGCTCCGTGAAGCGGGCGGGGCGTTCGCCGACGAGGACTTCGATCAGGAGTACGCGGCCTGCCGGACGGCGCAGGACCGTTCGTTCCGCCGTCACCTCGCCGACCGGTTCGTCGGTGCGGACGCCGACCTCGATCTGCTCGAGCAGCTGGCGGCCCGCCACTGGTACTACCCGCCGAGCGCCCTGCATGCCGATGTCCAGCTGAGCCTGGAGGCGCTCCGAGACGCCGGGTTCCGGCTCGGCGTGATCGCCAACCAGCCGAGCCAGGTCCGTGGGGCGCTCGAGCGCGACGGGCTCGTGCCCTTCTTCGAGGTGTGGGGGGTCTCCGACGATCTCGGCCTGCAGAAGCCCGATCCGGCGCTGTTCGTCCACGCCGTTCGCACGGCCGGGGTCGAGCCGGCTCGCGCCGTGATGGTGGGGGACCGGCTCGACTACGACATCCGGCCGGCGAAGGAGGCCGGCATGCGAACGGTGTGGGTCCTTCGTGGTGAGGCTCCGGACCTGCCGACGCCCGAGCAGCTCGCCGAGCCCGACGCGACCGTGCCCGATCTCGGCCGGCTCCCCGAGGTGATCTGGAGCCTCGCGAGAAGATAGGGACGTGAGCCGGATCCTGATCGTCGGCGGCGGCTACATCGGTCTGTACGCGGCTCGGCATCTCGAGCGGCGCCTGCCGGAGGGTGCACACGAGATGGTGATGGTGAGTCCAGAGAACCACATGACGTATCAGCCGTTCCTGCCCGAGGTGGCGAGCGGGCTGATCGACCCTCGCGCGGTCGTGGTGCCACTCCGGAGCGCGCTGCGCCGCACACGACTCCTCCTGGGCGAGGTGGAGCGGATCGACGCGGAAGGACGTTCGGCGCGGATCCGACTGTCCGACGGGCACCGGCGCGACGAACCGTTCGACGTTGCCGTCATCGGCGCCGGCTCGTGGTCGCGAACCCTGCCCGTCCCCGGGCTCGCCGAGCATGCGGTCGGGTTCAAGACCCTGCCGGAGGCGATCTGGCTCCGGAACCGCGTCCTCGCACAGCTCGATACGGCCTCCGAGGCCACCGACGACGAGGAACGTCGCAGCGCGCTGGGGTTCGTCTTCGTCGGCGCGGGGTTCGCCGGGATCGAGGCGATCGGCGAGCTCGAGGACTTCGCCCGCGCCGCGCTCGCGATCTATCCGCGGCGGATGGCGAACGAGATGCGGTGGGTCATGGTCGAGGCCACGGACTCGATCCTGCCGGAACTCGATCCCGCGCTCGCGAGATACGCGGCAGAGCGGCTGGGCGAGCGCGGCATCGAGATCCGGACGGGCACGAGGCTCGTGTCGATCGAGGACGGCACCGTCCGTCTCAGCGACGGCTCCGTCATCACCGCCGACACGGTCGTGTGGACCGCGGGGGTTCGGCCGTCGCCGCTGGCGTCGGCGAGCGGGCTGCCCGTCGACGATCGCGGTCGTGTCCGCGTCGACCGAACGCTCCGTGTCGAAGGCATCGACGGGCTCTGGGCGGCGGGTGACGCCGCAGCCGTCCCCGATCCCGACGGCCCGTCCGGATACTCACCGCCGACGGCGCAACACGCGCTGCGCCAGGCGAAGCTCCTCGCGGAGAACGTCGCGGCGGCGCTCGAGGGGCTTCCCCCGCGGCCGTTCCGGTACAGGAGCAAGGGGATGCTCTGCTCGCTCGGCCACTATCAGGGCGTCGCCGATCCACTGGGCGTCCGCATCAGAGGGTTCCCCGCGTGGTTCCTACACCGTGCCTATCACCTGTTCTACATGCCCACCCTCGGCAGGAAGGTGCGGATCGCACTCGATTGGACCGTCGCCCTGCTCTTCCCGCGAGATATCGCGCAGCTCGGTTCGCTCGAACATCCGCGGGACGCCTTCCGGCGCTCCGCCGGATCCTGACGGCCGGTTCAGCTCAGCTGACGTTGCCGCTGGAGCTCACTCGCCGCGTGGAGCGCCTTCTGTGAACGGGCGATGTCGGGCAGCTCGTGACCGGTCGAGAGCTCTTCCGCTGCCCACTTCGTCAGGTCACGGATCGAGATGATGCCGATCACCTTGCCGCGCTCGACGACCGGGAGGTGTCGGATGTTGACGGACACCATCCGGTCGGCCGCCTCGCCGATGTCCGCCTTGGGTCCGATGGTCTCGAGGTGGCGCCGCGTCATGCCCTGCGCGACCGTCACCGACTGCGCATCCCCACCGGCGGCGACGAGGTTCACCACGTCGCGCTCCGTCACGATCCCGGCCAGTTTGTTGCCCTTCTCGAGGACGATGACCGACGAGATGCCGTTCGAACGCATGATCTTGGCTACATCGGCGAACGTGTCCTCGGCCTCGGCCGTCTTCACGTCCGATCGCATGATGTCGCCGACCAACATCGCGCTACCTCCTGGCCATCTCGGGAAGGCAAGCCTACACGGAGTCACGGGTGCGCCGGCAGTGGGATGATGCGCCGCAACCCCTCCGAAGGAGCCGTTCCATGTCGATCGAACGCCCGGACGAGCATCCGATCCACGAGTCGGGTGGCAACACGATCACGAGCCTGGCGGCGCCGGCCCGGGGCGCGAGCGAGGTCGCGTTGTTCCGGACGGAGCTCCCGCCGGGGGGATCGCTCCCACGGCACCGCCACGACCACATCGACGTGTTCACGGTCGACCGAGGTGGTGGGATCTTCCAGGTCGATGAGGAACGCTCCCCGATCGGCGCGGGGGACTCCGTCGTCGTGCCGACCGGCGCCTGGCACCATCTCGAGGCCGGCGCGGACGGCGCGACGATCACGGTCGCGATGCCGGGCGGCACGAGGCTGATCCGCGAGGACGGATCCGAGATCGTGCCGCCGTGGGTGCGCTGAGATGGCCGGATCCTCCTACTTCGCCGACGTCTCCGTGTTCGACGGGGCACGGGTCCGGGCGCACCAAGGGGTGCTGGTGGACCGCGACCGCATCGCGTGGGCGGGTTCGCATGCACGGGCTCCTCGCGCAGCGCGATCCGCTCGCGAGGTCGATGGCGCCGGCCGGTCGTTGACGCCCGGGTTGATCGACTGCCACGTCCATCTGTGCTTCGACGGCGGCCCCGACTTCGCGGCCGAGGCCGCCGGGCTGACACCGGCGCTCGGAGCGATCAAGGGAACGGTGAACGCACGCAAGCATCTCGCCAACGGCGTCACGACCGTCCGGGACCTCGGGGGCATCGGGATGGTCGAGCTCGCCCGAGCGATCGATGCGGGCACCGTCCCGGGTCCTCGCGTGATCCCGGCCGGCTCCGCGCTGACGATCACCGGCGGGCACGGGCACAGCATCGGGATCGCGAGGCAGGTCGACGGCGCCGATGCGCTCCGGCGCGCCGTCCGCGAGGAGATCCGCGCGGGTGCGGCGGCGATCAAGCTGATCGCGACGGGAGGGGTGCTCACGCCGGGGATCGGCGCGACGTTCACCGCGTTCACGCTGGAGGAGCTCACGGCCGCGATCGACGAGGCACACTCGTGGGATCGTGGCGTCGCCGCGCACGCGATCGGTGCCGAGGGGATCCTGCAGTCGGTCCTCGCGGGCGTCGATACCGTCGAGCATTGCGTCCAGGTCACGTCGCGGATCGCGAAGGAGATGGCCGGGCGCGGGACGTTCCGCGGTCCGACGATCGTGGCGCTGATGGGGATCGCCGGCAACGAGGGCAAGGCGCCGGCGTACGCGGTCGAGAAGGCGAAGGCCTTGGTCGAGGAAGCGAAGGTGGGCCACCTGCGCGCGATCCGTGCGGGCGTACGCCACATCTGCTCGACCGATGCAGGGACGCCGTTCAATCCGCACGGCAACGCACCCGATGAGGTGATCGCGATGATCGGATGGGGTATGGAGCCGCTCCAGGCGATGGTCGCTGCGACCGCCAACGGAGCCGAGGCCCTCCGTATCCCAGACGTCGGCCGGATCGCGGCCGGGATGCGTGCTGATCTCGTGGTGTACGACGCGGATCCGATCGAGGACCCGACGGCGCTGCGGCAGGCGCGCGCCGTCTGGAAAGACGGCGCGCGCGTCCGCCTCTGAGCGATGCTGCCGATCCGCGACTCGACGCGGCGTCAACGGGTCCCGTTCGTCACGGTCGCGCTCATCGCGGCGAACGTGATCGCGTTCCTGTTCTGGCAGCCCACCCTTCGACACGAGAAGGACGCCGAGCTGGCTCAGCAGACGTTCTTCTGGTGCCACGGCCAGATCCCGTACGAGTTGGCGCACCAGGTCCCGCTGGCGCGCAGCGGGGCACACGGTCGAGTGGAGATCGGGAAGGACTACGGTGTGACGAGCGCCGACGCGGCACAGCTCCAGGATTACCTGGGGCGGGAGTGTCCCAACAAGAGCATCTGGCTCTCGATCCTCAGCGCGATGTTCCTGCACGGAGGCTGGCTGCACCTGGGCGGGAACATGCTGTTCCTTTGGATCTTCGGAGACAACGTCGAGGACGCGCTCGGGAAGGTCGGCTATCTGGCGTTCTACCTCGTCGGCGGGATCGCGGCCGGCGCGCTGCAGTTCGTTCTCGCGCCCAACTCCACGATCCCCAACGTCGGTGCTTCGGGAGCGATCGCTGCCGTGCTCGGAGCCTACATCGTGCTCTACCCGAGGGCGCGCATCCTGACGGCCGTCTTCTTCTTCCTGATCACCGTGATCGAGTTGCCCGCGCTCGCCGTGCTCGGGTTGTGGTTCGTGCTTCAGCTCTTCCAAGGTGTCTCGGGTCTGGCGGCCGACGTGAACAGCGGCGTCGCGTATTGGGCGCACGTGGGTGGGTTCGGCTTCGGCGTGGTGATCGCGTTGCTGTTCCTTCGCGGCCGGCGTCGCCCCGCCACACCCCCGCCATCGTTCCCGACCTATCCGGGGCGCCCCGACCTGCCCTGAGGCTCACGCGCCAGGGTCACGCGATGGATCAGCTCGGCGCCGACGCGGATCGCGTCCAGCTCATCGCTGGAGAGCCGCCGCAGACCGGCGGCGAGGATCTGGATCCGCTGTCGCCGGCCCCTCGTGCGAGCGTGGCGTCCCTTGAAGGTTGCGCGGACCAGGACGCCGCGGGCATCGTCCGGATCGGTCGTCCTCGTCACGAGCTCATCCCGCTCCAGGCCGTCGACGAGCCGCGACATCGTGGGAGCCGAGACGCCCTCGGCCGCCGCCAGAGCGCCGATCCCGATCGGACCGGCGTCGACGACGACCGAGAGCGCCGACAGACGGGGAGGGGAGATACCGCGGGGATCGTCCTCCGTGCGCAGGCGACGCAACAGGAGCAGGGCCGCCGAGTGGAGCTTCTCGGCGACGGCCTCCGCCTCTCGCGTTGGGGAAGTTCGCCTCGCCGCCATCTGGTATGTGCTTAGCCTAAGCAAATAGAGACGATAGTGAGAAGGTGTCGCCATGGCAAGCGCATCCGAGGACCTGTTCGCGGCGATCGACGCCGGAGACGTTGATCGCGTCGGCGCCATCCTGGACGCCGATCCCTCCCTGGCGACGGCGCGTGATCACGAGGGCGTTTCCGCGTTGCTTCGCTCCCGGTATCGCCTCGATCGCGGACTCGCCGAGGCCGTCAAGGCCAGGGTCGCGGAACTCGATGTGTTCGAGGCGGCGACGTTCGGCGATCTCGACCGGCTCGCCGTGCTCCTCGCGGCCGACCCCGACCTCATGGATCGTCGGAGCGGGGACGGGTTCACGGCGTTGCACCTCGCGGCGTTCTTCGGGCAGGACGAGGCCGTCCGGCTGTTCCTGGCGCGCGGCGCCGACCCGGACGCGCGGGGCACGGGATGGATGACGGGCACGTCCCTCAACGCGGCGGCGAGCTCCCTGCAAGCGATCTGCGTCGAGGTGCTCCTCGAGGCGGGAGCGGATCCGAACGCGGTGCAACGGGGTGGGTGGACGCCGCTGCATTCCGCCGTGCACAACGGCGATCCGCGGTCGGTCGAGCTCCTGCTCGCGCACGGCGCCGACGCGACGGCGGTCGACGATGAGGGGCGGTCGGTCGCCGAGATGGCGGAGGAGAGTCACGAAGCTGCAACGATCGCGGCGATCGCCGCTGCTCTTGCCTGAGCTTGCGGCTCAGGCAGCCGCTTCGCGGCCGGCGTAGGACTCGAAGACGTACTCCTGGGCGATCGAATCGCACGGGTTCCCGCGCCCGTACCGGATCCGTCCGTCCGTGACGTCGGCCACGCACCAGAACACCGTCTTGGACCTCGGCGTGCCGAACTCCGGGTGCTTGCAGAGGGATGGCGGTCTCGTCTCGTGATCCGACAGGAGCTCGCGGAGCCGATCCATCGTGAGGGAGGCGGGCGGTTCGGCGGCGAGGAGCTCACGCGCACGCTCGTACCGGATCCGGGAGAGCGGCGCGTATTCCGTGTCACCTTCGAACGGCAGCATCCGATCGCAGACGTAGTTGTTCGTGTGCGCGAGGTGTCCGCGCGCGTCCAGGCCGGTGACCTCCGCATCGGTGGCGCTGCCCTCGACGTTCGCGACGCCCCCGGCGGCCGAGGTGAGTACGTTGTTGTAGCTCGACGCGCGATCGGTGCGCAGCGCCATGGCGACCATCTGGTCGAGGGAGCGCGCGCGCATCATCTCCAGCACCTGATGGCTCCGGCTGATCCCGACGCGCTCGTCGTTCGGGCTCAGCTCGTTGCCGGTGAGCGAGAGGCCTGCGGCGTTCCATCCGACCGAGAGCCACGGGATCCCGCCGAGCTGGAAGATCACCGGGTCGCCTGGCACGTCGATCTCGAGAGCGGTGATGTCGCCCTCTGCCTGCGGTTGGAGGTCGTTGTTGTGGGCGACCAGGAGATGCCCGTTGCTGGTCGCGCCGGGCCCCGCAACCATGTCCGAGCACCTGCCGTCGGTGCGCGGGCCGTACGGCTCGTACCAGATCTCTTCCATCGAGACCGCGAAGAACTCCAGGGGGTCGACGCCTGCGCCTTCGGCGCAGGCGTCGAGCTCCTCGATCAGCCACGGGAGTCGCGGAGCGGTGAAGGCGCGGTACTCGCCAGCGAGCGCGAGCTGGTCGGCCTTCGATCGCCCGGACGGCAATTCGTTCCAGGAGGTCTCGACGGTCCGACGGATCTGTTCTCGCCCGGCCTCGCCCAGCTGGAGTCCGATCTCGCGATGCGAACCGTGGACGCGGACCAGCTCGATCGTCGGCGGGGTCATGGCTTGAGTATCGCCTCAGGAGGTGAGCGCGACCAGCAGCTCCGTGTACGCCGTGAGGTATCGGTCGACATCCGCGTCGTCGGCGGGCACCGGCACCGTCGGTCCGGCGCCCGGCAGGGCCTCCCAGATCCCTCGGTTGGCCATCCAGATCCGGAGCAGCCGCGTGAGCTCCCGGTCGGTCATCGCGTACGCGTCGGCTCCGGTCCGTGGGTGCGGGCCGTACCACTGGCCCGCCCGGGGACCGAAGCGGTACGCGGTCCAGGGCAGGCCGGCGTCGCGCAGCGCCGCGTCGATCCCGTCGGCGAGCATCGCGCCGAGCGCGGTCGTGTGCTCGTAGGCGCTGGGAACGAGCACCTCGGTGAGGGCGGCGACGGCGGCCGCGGCCGACAACGGGTTCCCGAAGAGCGTCCCGCCGGTCGCGACCTCCTTCGTGTGATCGAGCTCGTCGGCGAGCACGGCGCCGACACCGTACGCGCCCATCGGGACGCCGCCGGCGACGGCCTTGCCGATCGTGACCACGTCGGGCTCGAGCCCCCAGAGGCCCGTCGCGCCCCCTTCTCCCACGACGTGCGTATGCGTCTCGTCGTACGCGAGCAGGGTGCCTCGTTCCCGGGTCAGACGACGGAGCTCCTCGTGCCACCCCGGTTCCGGCGGCAGGAAATGGATGTTGTTCGTGAGCGCCGGTTCGGTGAGCACGAGGGCGACGTCGCCGGATCCGAGGGCGGCGCGTAACCCCTCGACGTCGTTGAACTGCGATATCCGAACGCGGCCGGTCACGCCCTTCGACAACCCCCGCTGCAGCGGGACCGTGCGGCCGTCGTCGAGATCGACCAGTCCTTCTTCGAAATGGCCGTGGTAGTGCCCCGCGAAGAGCAGCACGACGTCTCGACCGGTGGCGGCACGTGCCAAGCGGATCGTCTCGGTGTTGGCCTGCGAGGCGGACAAGGTGAACTGCCAATGCGTCTGCCCCGGGTAGCGGCGGGCCAGCTCCTCGGCGAGGAGGACCGACTCTTCGGTCGGGAGGAGGAATTGGGTCGAGCGCGCCACCCGTTCCTGGACGGCACGCACGATGGCCGGGTGAGCATGACCGCAGAACATCGCCAGGTCGCTCGCGTTGAAGTCGATGTACAGGTGCCCGTCGACGTCGGTGAACGACGCGCCGGCGCCGCGATCGACGTAGATAGCGAGGTCGTTGTCGGAGGCCATCCATGTCATCGGCGTCCCGTTCGGCATGTGGACGGCGGCGCGGGCGAGCAGCCCGAGCGTCCGCGGCCGCTCGGCGCGGAACCACGCGAGCTCGGCGTCGTGCAGCTCGCGGATGCGGTCTCGATCGAGGTCGCCCAGCGCGGTCACGTGGGGCGGAGGCTACCCGCGAACGCGAACCATCAACCAGGCGCGCGAGCGCTCCCCGCCCCGCAGATCAAGATCAAGAACGGCGCGGATCTTCTCGAAGCCAGCCTTCTCGTAGGCGCGCTGCGCCCGCAGGTTCTCGACGTCGGTCGTCAGTGCGATGCGCGTGGCGTTGCGGTCGTCTTCGAGGTGCCGAGAGAGCAACGCGACGGCGCGCGACCCGATCCCGCGATCCATCGATCCGGCCTCACCGATCATCACGTCGAGACCGAAGGTGTCCTCGTCGTACTCGATGTTCATCGCATCCGCCTCGTCGGCGAACGCGGCCCACCGGTAGAACTGGATGTAGCCGACGGGCCGGTCGTCGAGCTCGATCACGCACGGTGTCGTTGGGGACGAGGGATGCGTGCGCGGTCCGTACGTCGCCGCGACCTCATCGAACGTCGGAGGGGGCCGATCCGGATGCCACCACGCGCGCACGTGGGGCTCCGCGCGCCAAGCGGTCAGCATCGCGATATCCGCGGGATCGTTGCGCAGCAACCGGATCGCGAGGTCTCCCTCGCTCGCGACGATCGGCGCGCTCGTTCGGGCGCGGGCATCGGAGTCGGATCCCGCTCGCCAGGCCATCGGAGCGCGATGGTGGCACAGCTCGGAGCACGACCGGAACCGCCGAAGGTCCATGTCAGAGGAGGTCCATAGGGTCGAGTGATGGATACCTATCGAGCCGTTCGTCACAACGGGCGGATCGGATGACCCTCGCGGCGATCGCGATCCTCGGGCTCGTTGCCGGTTTGACCCTCGGCGGCTTCGCGGTCGCGCTGGCTCGCCGGCACCCGCCGGACGACGGCAGGCTGCGCGATCAGGTAGAGCTCCAGGCGAGCGAGCTTCGACGCATCGCCGACCAGGGAGCGCAGCGTGAGTTGGCGTCCGAGCAACTCCGGCAGGGGTTGGAGGGCGCGCGCCGGGCGTTGGAAGAGCTCCGCACGCACGAGCAGGACCGCCGCGCCGCGGATGGGGAGCAGCGAGAGATCGTGCGCCGATTGGCGACCGTGCTCGCCGGCGGTGCGTCCAAGGGACGCGCGGGGGAGTTCATCCTGCGTGAGCATCTCGCCGAGCTCCCGCCGGGGATGCTCGTCACGGACTTCCGCGTGAACGGCAAGGTCGTGGAGTTCGGTCTGCTCCTTCCGGACGGGCGCAGACTTCCGATCGATTCCAAGTGGACGGCCGTGGCCGAGCTGGAAGCGCTCGGGTCGGCTCGGGATCCAACGGAACGCGATGCGTGCGCGCGGGCCGTCGAGCGGGCGGTCACGTCTCGCGCGAAGGAGGTCGCCCAATACCTCGATCCGGCGGTGACCGCTCCGGTTGCCGTCGCCGCCGTACCGGACGCCGCCTACCGCGTCTTGAAGCGGGCGCACGCCGACGCGTACGCGAAGGGGGTCATCATCGTTCCGTACAGCAGCGCGCTGCCCATCGTGCTGTTCCTCTACGCCCTGGTGCGGCGATTCGGCGACGCCGCCGATGTGCAAGCGGGTCTATCCGAGGTGGCTGCGGTCTTCGACGCGCTCGAGTCGATCGTCGAGAACCGTTTCCAGAAGGCCGTCACCATGCTCACGAACGGGACGGATGAGTTCCGTTCGCAGCTGAGCAAGGCGCGCGGCTCGATCGCCAGGGCAGAGGGCCCGGCCACCCACTCGGGCGGCGCTGCCGGCGAGGGCGGGCCGCCCTTGACGATCGTCGGCTGACCACCAACGCACGGAGCCGCCGCGGTACAGTCCGGCCATGGCCGAGGCTCCTCGGCTCGCGATGTCTCGGTTGGAGGCGGTGCGCTTCCTCCGTCGTGATCCGATCGGGTTGCTCGAGCGTGCTGCCGAGCTGGGTGACGTGGTTCGTGTTCGCGTTCCGCGCCTGGATCTCTACGTGCTCAACCATCCCGATCTCGTGTGGGACGTGCTGGCGACCGATAGCCGTGCGTTCTCGAAGGGACCGACGATGCAGGCCGCGAAGCGGATCCTGGGCGAGAGTCTCCTGACCAGCGAGGGCGAGCATCACCGGCGACAGCGTCGGCTGATCCAGCCGCTGTTCCACCAAGAGCGGATCCGCGGGTTCGCTCCGACGATCCGACAGTTGGGGGAGCGTGCGGGAGACCGATGGGTCGATCGCGAGGTGATCGACGTCCGCGAGGAGATGGCACGGCTGACGCTGCAGATCGTCGCGCGGACGCTGTTCGGGTCGGGGATCGACGAGGCCGGGACCGCTCGGATCGCGCGGGCGCTCACCGACGTCCTCGATCAGTTCGACCGGGTATTCTCACCGCTGCTTCCCATCACCGAGCGTTTGCCGATCCCCTCGACACGGCGGTTCCGCAGTGCACGCGCCGTCTTCGACGAGATCGTCTACGGTTTCATCGCGCAACGCCGCGCGAGCGGCGCCGATGGCGACGACGTGTTGTCCCGGCTGATCCGTGCGCAGGATGTCGGGCCGGGCATGAGCGATCGGCAGGTGCGGGACGAGGTCATCACGATCTTCCTCGCGGGTCACGAGACGACGTCGAACGCGCTCACCTGGACGTGGCTCTTGCTCTCGGAGCACCCGGACGTCGAGGCCCGGCTTCACGGCCGGCTGGACGACGAGGCGTACGTCCGCGCGGTGCTGTACGAGTCCATGCGGCTCTACCCCCCCGGCTGGGCGATCGGGCGGCGAGCCCTGACCGAACACGTCGCGGACGGCGTCAGGATCCCAGCCGGCGCCGTCGTGATCGTCTCTCCCTGGCTGATGCATCACGACCCTCGTTGGTGGGCCGACCCCAGGTCGTTCCTGCCGGAACGATGGCTCGACGAGGAGCCGTCCGCGCGCCGCCATGCGTTCCTGCCCTTCGGCGGCGGTCCCCGGATGTGCATCGGCGAGGGGTTCGCCGAGCTCGAAGCGACCGTCCTGCTGGCGACGATCGGTCGGACGTGGCGGTTCGAGCACGACCCAGCGCATCGGGTCGAGCTCCAACCGGTCGTCACGCTCAGGCCGCGCGGCGGGATGCCGATGCGCGCCCATCGCCGTGCCGTTGCCGGATGACCCCGCTCGAGGCCGCTGGGTTGTTCGCGCAACGGACGGGGGTCGGTAGGCTGGAAGGGTCATGACCGACCGAACCTTCGCGAGCGCGCTCGTCCTGTTCGCGCATCCCGACGATGCCGAGTTCATGTGCGGCGGCACGGTCGCGCGCTGGGCACGCGACGGCTGCGACGTCCACTACGTTGTGATCACCGATGGATCGGCAGGCTCGAACGAACCCGGGGTGACCCGCGAAGAGTTGCGGACCGTCCGCGAAC
>DASWDB010000200.1:0-26229 GCA_036395715.1 Actinomycetota bacterium
TCGGATCGGCCGATCGCGACCCCGAGGCGTTCGAACGACCGGATCGCTTGGACATCGGCCGAGCGCCGAACCCGCATCTGAGCTTCGGCGCAGGTATCCACTTCTGTCTCGGCGCCCCGCTCGGCCGACTCGAGCTCCAGACGTCGTTCGGGGCGCTCCTCGAGCGCTTCCCCCGGATGGAGCCGGTCGAAGAGCCGCGATGGAAGCCGAGCTACATCGTCCGTGGTCTCGACGGCCTGCGCGTCCACCTCGGCTAAGGTGCGCGCCATGAACGAGGACCAGCACGAGGAGACCTATCGGCGCGGGCGCGAGCGGTTCCTCGAGATCCACGACGAGCGAGCGCTGCGGACGGTCGAAGGCCTCGGCGATCTGGGGCGGCACATCGTCGAGTTCGTCTACGGCGAGCTGTACACGAAACCGGCCCTCACCGATCGCGATCGGGAGCTGGGCGCCGTCGTCGCACTCACCTCGCTCGGACGATCGTCGCAGCTCCCGCAACATCTCCGGGCCTCGCTCAAGGCAGGGCTCACCCCCGAGCAGCTCCGCGAGGCGATCATGCTGACCGCGACGATCGCAGGGTTCCCACCGGCGATGAACGCGATGTCGACCCTCAAGAGCGTGCTCGCGGACCGCGACCGTTCCGCCGCACCCGAGGATCCTCCGGAGGCCTGAGCTTGCTCGGGAAGCGCCCGCCCTCGTCCTATGCTGCGCGCATGACCCGGCTCGGCGATGACCGCGGCGGCGCGCTGACGAAGGTGCTCGCCACGTTGTTGGTGCTCGCGCTGCTCGCGAGCGCGGCTCTGTTCGTCTACACCCGGTCGCAGGACCCGTTGGCGCTCGGGGTCGACGCCTTCGTCGGATACAACGGCGCGTTGGCCGATCACGGCACGCCCACCGATCCGCTGGTGAAGCTCGAGCCCAACGGGCAGATCTACCTCGCGACCACGGTCCGCAACGAGGGAAGTCTCCCGGTCACGATCACCGGGCTCGGGCAGCCGCCGGACGAGGAGCAGACGCCGTACATCCCGGTCGAGCTGCACCTCGGCGACGGGAAGACGCCGGACCCCGCCGGAAGCACGTCCGGGTTCGAGTCAACCAAGCTGAACCCCGGCACCGGGATCGGCATCCTCGTGGTGTACGCGGCGAACGCGAACCTCATCTGCAGCCTCTTCACGGACACGTCGGAGGGCAGCGGCACCGAGATCCGATCGTTCACGCTCAAGTACACGACGTACGGCATCCCCGACTCCCAGACGCTCGACGTCGGGCACACGCTCGTCGCGGTCGCCCGGCCGACCCGCACGGAGTGCGCGCAGGCGATCGCCGGCTGACGCGGCTAGACATCGCGACGTCGTTCGAGCCACACCGCCGCGTACCACGCCGAGGCGACGTACAGCACCATCAGCCCCGCCGCGGCCGCCGGCCCGAACAGCAGCGCATCCGGAGCGCCGAACGCCCCTTGCACACCCGTGAACGGCGCCCATCGCTTGAGCGCCGGCACGAGCACGGTCGCGAGCGGTTCGGCCACGAAGACCCAGCCGAGGAGTCCCAGGATGGCGACCAGCTGGCTCCTGATCGCGGCGCCGACGCAGACCGCGAGCGCCGCGCCGTAGGCGCATTGCACGCAGACGTCCGCCATCGCGGTGACGACGCCGAGCCCGAACGGGAGCGCATCGCCCTTGACGGCGAACCAGGCGGCAGCGATCACGAGCGGGACGATCCCGCCGACGAGGCCGAGTGCGGCGCCGAGCGGGATCGCCGCCAGGACCTTCGCCGAGATCACGTTGGTGCGTGACGGCGTCGCGAGGTACGTGCCGGCCGCGGTCCCGTACCGATACTCCCCCGTCGCCATGGTGGCGGCGAGGACGATCGCGAAGAACGACATCGCCGCCCCGCTCCACACGAGGGTCTGCACATCCTCGACCGTCGTGATGGGCCCGAGCCCCTGGCGGAGCCCCTCCGACGTCCCGGCGACGAGGAGCACGGCGACCGTCGCGAGGACGACGAGCGCCGATCCTCCGATCGACAGACCGATCCACAGGCGGGTCGTGCCGACCTTGCGAAGCTCGGCATGGATCAAGCGCATCAACGCGACGCCTCCGGCGCGTCGGGACGCGCCGGAGGCGTCGCGTACCCTCCGGTGAGCGAGAGGAACGCGTCCTCGAGCGTCGACGTTCGCTGGCTGAGCTCGTGCAGCACGGCGTATTCGTCGGCAGCGATCCGCCCGACCTCCTGGATCGCGAGGCTCCGCACGGCGAGCGCACCGTCGGCCTCGACCACCACCATCGCGCCGGCGCGTTCCAGGGCGGCGCGCAAACGGTCGGCATCGGGCGACCGCACGAGCACGGCTTCGCCGGCGGC
This sequence comes from Actinomycetota bacterium, assembly GCA_036395715.1. Taxonomy (GTDB): domain Bacteria; phylum Actinomycetota; class UBA4738; order UBA4738; family HRBIN12; genus AC-51. The sequence continues at coordinate 2,362 of DASWDB010000200.1, forward strand.
GGTCGTCAGCTCCTGGACCGACCCCTGGGTCACCAGCGCCCCGCGGTCGATCACGACGACACGGTTGGCGACCTCGGCGATCTCGGAGAGGATGTGGCTCGAGATCAGGACCGCGCCGCCGCCGTCGACGAACCGTCGGAGGAACCCACGGAGCCACGCGACCCCGGCGGGATCCAACCCGTTGGCCGGCTCATCGAGGACCAGGACCTCCGGCTCACCGAGCAACGACGCCGCGAGCGCCAGCCGCTGGCGCATCCCGAAGGAGAACCCGCGCACCTTCGAGTCCCCGTACTCCCCCATCCCCGTCAGGGCCAGCACGGCTTCCGTCCGCTGTTCGTTCAGGCCGGCTTGCAGGCACACGACGCGCAGGTGGTTCCGCGCGGTCCGACCGGGATGGAACCCCGTGATCTCGAGGGCGGCGCCGACGCGGCGAAGCGGCATATCCAGGGCTCGATATCGACCGCCCAGGACGTGCGCTTCACCGGACGTCGGCGACGCCAACCCGAGTAACACCCGCATCGTCGTGGTCTTGCCTGCGCCGTTGGGTCCGAGGAACCCCGTCACGCTTCCGCGGGGAACCGAGAACGACAACCGGTCAACGGCGGCGGCTCGTCCGTACCGCTTCGTCAGGTCGAGGATCTCGATCGCCGGATCGTCCGAGCTCATCGAGCGGCAAGCCTATCGGGGCTCCCATCCGGACTTCGGAGCGTCGCGACTATGCTGCCAGGGTGCCCCTCTACCGGCTCGAAGAGCTTTCTCCGGCGCTCACCGCACCCGTCGTCGTCGCCGCATTCGACGGCTGGATCGATGCCGCTGGCGCGGCGAGCAGCGCCGCGGACCAGCTCGCCCTCGAGAGCGACCTGTTAGCCACCTTCGAGGACGACGTGCTGTTCGACTATCGCTCACGACGGCCCACGCTCGACGTGATCGACGGCACGCTGACGCGTCTCGTGTGGCCCGCGCTGGAGCTCCATCGACGAGGAGCCTCGGGGCGCGATCTCCTGGTGCTGCACGGCGCGGAGCCGGATTTCCGTTGGAAGGAACTCGCGAACGACATCCTCGAGCTCTGCCTCCGGCTCGGCGTGGTCGAGTGGATCAGCCTCGGCGCGATCCCGGCCGCCGTGCCGCACACGCGCCCGGTTCCGGTGATGGCCACCGCCTCGGCAGAGGGCTCGCTGCACGAGGCGGAAACGAAGGGCCCCCCGGGGCTGCTGCGCGTCCCGAGCGCGGGGCTCTCCGCGATGGAGGTCGTCGTGAGCGGCAGCGGCATCCCCGCCGTGGGGTTCTACGCGCAGGTCCCCCACTACGTTGGCGGACCCTACGCGGCCGCGACCCTCGCGTTGCTGCAGCACCTCTCCCGCCACCTGCGGATCGAGCTTCCGCTGGACGCGTTGGACGATGACGCGAAGAGCCAGCGGGAGCGGTTGGATGCCGCCGTCGCCGGGGACGAGGACGTCCGTGCGATCCTGCTGCAGCTCGAGAGCGCGAGCGAGGAGGAGATCCCCTCGGGTGACGATCTCGCTGCGGAGATCGAGCGCTACCTCCGGAACGAGGGACCCGGCACGATCCCGCCGTCGTGATCCGGTTCAGGCGTCGGGTCGCTCGGGTGCCATCGCCCCGTCGGCATGGGCGTCTGCGGGGATCCGTTCGTACTCGCGGACGTGATGCCACGGGATCCCGACGCGGCGCACCATGACGGTGCCGTGGTCGGTGTCGACGACGTCGTCGAGCAGCATCGTCACCGCGAACGCTCCGGTCTCGAACCCGTCCGCCGACACGAGGTGCTCCTCGGCGGTTCCGTTCACGTCGTCGAGGACGAGCCGCACGCGCGCCGAGACCCGATGCTCCTCGGCGAACTCCTTCGGCGGCAGATCCCACTCGTAGCGGCGGACACGGTGCCACGGGATGAACCGACGCCCGATCGCGACGCCCCGGTCCGCAGCTTCGAACTCGGCCGCCGGCGTCTGGATCGTGGAGCTGCCGCCGCCCGGCTCATCGACGAGCACGGTCACGACCCCACTCGCGATCCCCGTATCCAACGTGCGCACCGGGTCCATCGAACCACCCCCTCGGATGAGGAGCGTACGTCGCTCGATCCCTCCGTGCGTCGGACGTTCGGCTCGAAAACCGTGGGCCATCGGCCCTGCTAAGGTTCGACCGCAGACGCGTCGCGGAGGCGAAGTCCGGTCGGAAACCGGCGCTGTCCCGCAACTGTGAGCCCGGAAAGGGCGAGCCAGGCCGCCCTCCGCGACGCACCGGCTGAACGAACCCTCGCGGCAAGGGGGACCGGCCACCGGGCGTGCCGCCCGGAGACGACCTCCGCGCTCGGGGTCGTTCCGATGGGCGCGCGGACGCCCGGAAAGGAGTTGCCCTCATGGGCACGACCCTCCAACGGGTCGCATCGCTGCTCGTCGTCTGTTGCCTGTCGGTCGCGGTGGCAGGTCCCGCGGCGGCGGTGATCACGGACCCGCAGCGAGCCGACCAGGCCATGGCCTACGTCGGGGCGCAGGAGCGGACGAACGGCTCGTTCCCCGGTTTCTCCGCGATCGGTTCGACCGCCGATGCCGTCCTGGACATGGCGGCGACGGGATACGGTGGCGAGGCCGGCGCGATCGGCTTCCTCCGCCGACAGGTCCGCAAGGACCACGTGACGACGGTCGGCCTGATGGCCAAGGTCGTGATGGCGGTGGTGGCGGCCGGCCGTGATCCTGCCACGTTCGCCGGCACGAACCTGCTCGCCCACATCAAGGGGGCGGAACGGCCGAGCGGGCGGTTCGGCGACGCGACGGTCTTCGATCAAGCTCTGGCGCTCCTGGCGATCGAGGCCGCCGGCCAGACGCCGGATGGCGGTGCGGTGGCCTGGCTGACGGACGCGCAATGCCCCGACGGCGGCTGGCAGTTCGACCGGCCGCACCGCGCGACCGAGAACCGACACTGCCGCAACGTGAGCGCCGCGGGAGACTTCTTCCGTTCCGACACCAACACGACGGCGTACGCGGTGATGGCGCTCCACGGGCTCGCGACCCCCGGCTCCGACCCGTTCACGTTCTTCGCGGCGCTCCGCGACGCGACCTACGGCGGCTGGGGATATACCTGGGGCTTCCGCAGGACCGACGCGAACTCGACCGCGCTCGTGATCCAGGCCTTCGCGACATCGGGTACCCCACTCCCGCCCGGAGCGATGCACGCCCTCCGGAGGCTGCAGTATCGGTGCGGGGCGGTCGCCTATTCGTTCACGGACGCCGGGAAACGAACCGGGAAGGACGTCGGCGCATCGATCGGCGCCGTGCTCGGGTTCCTTCGCGAACCACTCCCGGTGACCCCCGTCACGCTCGGACCGCCCTGGGCCACGACGTGCAGGCCGTAGCGACGACGTTGCTCCGACGTCCGGTCGCGGCCGCGATGCTGGTGGGCGCCGCGCTCCTCTCCGTGACCATGCCGGCGGCCACGGGGGCGGCGCCCGCGTGTGCGGCCACGACCGGACCCCACGCGGCCCTCGTGGTCGACACCGGAGTGGGCACCCGCTCCTTCTGCGTCGCCCTCGATGCGACCACCGTGAGCGGGATCCATCTGATCGAGCTCGCCGGCGCACAGGATCAGCTCACCTACGGGTTCGGGTCGGGCGGTCAGGCCGTCTGCCGCCTCGCAGGCGTGGGACCGCAGGGTGACGACTGCTTCGCCGACTACCCCGACTACTGGGGGTACTGGCACGGGGACGGACACGGTGGATGGACCTGGTCCTCCAGCGGCGCCGCCTCCGCCCGGGTCGGCAACGGGGCTCTCGATGCCTGGGTCTGGGGGTCCGGTGACTCCGGAGCGACCCATCCGAAGCCGCCGTCGCTCGGGATCGACGACGTCTGCAGAACGGCGGCGACCACCAGCCCGTCGGCCGCTCCTTCACCGTCGGGGGTGGCCGCGACCGCCTCGAGCTCGACCGTTCGAGCATCCACGCCGCCGGGCCCCACCCGCGCCCCGGACTGGGGACACCCGGCCACGCCCCGGTCGGACCCCTCCGGTGGACGCAGCGTGGCGGCCGTCCCATCGGAGCGTTCGACGCCGGCGGCCGCCGCTTTGGCGGCGCAGGGTCCGCCGCCGGGGAGCGCCGGCCCGGGGCCTGGGGTGCTCCTCGCCCTCGCGCTCGGGGCCGCGCTCGCGGGCGGCGGCTGGCTGCGGTTGCGGAGCTCGCGCCGCGAACGGAGCGATGCATGATGGATCGCCCCTCGATCCACCCGGTCGCGTGGATCGTCTGGGCGACCTCGGCCGGCTTCGTCGCGTTCGTCACGACCGACCCCGTCTACCTCATCCTGCTCTGGGGCGTGTCGTGGTTCGTCTACGCGAGCCACCGCGTGGACCTCGAGCATGCACGCTCGTTCCGTCTGTTCCTGACCGGCGCGGTGATCGCCGTCGCGCTCCGAACCGCCCTCGTGTTCTTCGGGACGGTCAGCGTGGCGAACACGAGCTTCTCGTTCCTCGAGGGGCTCCGGCTGGGCACGATCCTCGTGATCTTCGGCACGTTCAACGCCATCACGGACCCCTTCGGGCTCGTTCGGATGGCTCCGCGTCACTTCCACGAACCGGCGCTCGCGGCCGCGCTCGCCCTGTCCATCGCGCCGCGGACCGTCGCCGGGGTCGGGCGCGTGCGCGAGGCCCAGCGGATGCGCGGGATCCGCGTCCGCGGTGCACGAGCCCTCCCGGCGCTCGCCGTGCCGGTCCTCGAACGCGGGATGGAGGAGGCGCACACGCTCGCCGAGTCCATGGACGCGCGGGGGCACGGAGCGGGTCGCCGTTCGCGGTACCGGCCGCAGGCTTGGACCGGCGCCGCGCTCCTGATCGCCGTCGGCGGGGTCGGCGCCGCGGCGATCTTCCTCGCCGCATCGGTCGGCGGCTGGGCCGTCTTGCACCCGCAGACGTCGCCGATCGTCTGGCCGCAGACGGCCCCGCTCCTGCTCGGCGCGACGGCGCTACTGGCGGTCCCGGGCCTCGTCGGGCTGGCGGAACCGTGAGCGACGCGCTCCGCTTCGACGGCGTCACGTTCACCTATCCGGAGGGCGTGCGTCCGGCGATCGACGCCGTCGACCTCGCGATCGGCGAAGGGTCGTTCGCGCTCGCCGTCGGACCGACGGGGTCGGGGAAATCGACCTTGCTCCGCGCTGCGAACGGGCTCGTCCCGCAGTTCACCGGGGGAACCTTCGCCGGGCGGGTCTCGGTGGACGGTCGCGACACCCTCGCGCACGCGCCGCGACGCCTCGCCGACGTCGTCGCCTTCGTGCCCCAGGATCCGGCCGCGTCGTTCGTGCTCGACCGGGTCGAGGACGAGCTCGCGTACGGCATGGAGAACCTGGGCGTCGACCCGTCGCACATGCGGCGACGGGTCGAGGAGACCCTCGACCTGCTCGACCTCGCCGACCTGCGCGACCGAAGCGTCCGGACCCTGTCCGGCGGCGAACGCCAGCGCGTCGCCATCGCGGCGGCGCTCACCGCCGGGCCACGGATCCTGGTGTTAGACGAACCGACCTCGCAGCTCGATCCGCAGGGTGCGGAAGACGTCATGGCAGCGCTCCAACGGCTCGTGCACGATCATGGCATGACGGTCCTCCTCGCCGAGCACCGTCTGGAGCGTGTGGCCGGATGGGTCGACGTGGCGATCGGGTTCGACCGCGGCCGGGTGCGCTCCGGGACCCCAGCCGACGTGATCGGCCAGCTCGGAGCGGGGCCGCCGGTGACGCGCCTCGGGCGGATGCTGGGCTGGGATCCGCTCCCGCTGACCGTCCGCGCGGCTCGCGCCCTGGCCGCGACGGGCGCCCACCCGATGCTCCCGCCGCCCGATCCGGCGGGCAAGGGTCACGCGCACCGGTCGGTGCTCGCGGAGGTCCGGGGGCTCCGCGCCACGTACGGCGAGACGACGGTGCTGCGAGAGCTCGACCTCGACCTGCACGAGGGCGAGATCCTCGCGGTCATGGGTCGCAACGGTGCCGGGAAGTCGACGCTCCTGCGCGTGCTGGCGGGGATCCACGAGCCGGCCGGTGGTCACGTCCGGGTCCGCGGCACGAGACCTCGTCCCGGCGTCGACACTGCATTGTGTCCTCAAGAAGCGGACGCGCTGCTGTTCAACGACTCCGTCGAGCAGGAGGTCCGGGCGACGCTCGTGGCGCGCGGCGAGGCCGGCGACACCGGACCGTGGCTGGCCGCCCTGGGCATCGCCGACCTCGCCGCGCGCCACCCCCGCGATCTGTCGGCGGGTCAACGCCTGCTGGTGGCCACGGCCGCGGTCGCGGCGACCGACGCGCCGCTCCTCGCCCTAGACGAGCCGACCCGCGGGCTCGATCCCACCTCCAAGGAGCGGCTGATCGGCTTCCTGCGCGGTCACGCGACCGAGGGACGGGCGGCCATCGTCGCGACGCACGACGTCGAGCTCGCAGCCGCGGTCGCGACGCGCGTCGTGATCCTGGCGGGCGGCGAGGTGATCGCAGACGGCGATCCCGGATCCGTCCTCGGCGACTCTCGCGTCTTCGCCCCGCAGATGACCCGCGTGTTCGGGCCGGGGTGGCTCACCCCGGAACAGGTCGCAGAGGCGCTCACGTGACCGCCCGGCTCGAGCTCGGGCTGGAGGCGGGGCCGGGCGGCGTTCGCGAAGCCGAGGCGCGCGAGCGGCTCACCGTTGTCGTCCCGGGCCTGCGCATCGCGCTGCTCGTCCTCGCGAACGTGATCGGTCTGCTCGCCTTCACCTGGCCGTTCCTGCTCCCGTCGGTTGCAGGGCGCGTCGCCGAGAACCACCAGGGGGACGGGCCGTGGATCGTCGCGGCGCTCGGCGCGATCCTGCTCGCGCTCCTGTTCCTCGAACTCGGACGCGGCGGCCTGGGCCCGAAGACGATCGCCCTCCTCGGCGTCCTGGGCGCCGCGATGGTCGCGCTCCGCCTCCCGGGCTTCGTGGCCGGGTTCAGCGCGCTCTTCATCGTGGTGCTGGTCGCCGGCAACTCGCTCGGGCCCGGGTTCGGGTTCCTGCTCGGGTGCGTCGGGATGTTCGCGAGTGGGATCTTCGTCGGCGGACTCGGACCTTGGCTGCCGTTCGAGATGGTGGCGGTCGGATGGGTCGGCGCCGGCGCGGGACTGCTGCCGCACGGCAGATCGTGGCGGACACGGGTCGTGTGGCTCGCCGCCTTCGGATTCGCGAGCGGCTACCTCTACGGGCTCGTGATGGAGCTGTGGTTCTGGCCGTTCCTTACCGACGGCTCGGCGCTCGCTTGGGACCCCACGGGCGGCGCGTGGATCAACGTCAGGCACTACCTCGGCTTCTACGTGGTCGACGGTCTGACGTGGGACACGTTCCGGGCTGTGGGGAACGTCGTGCTCGTCCTCGCGATCGGGAGGCCCGTGCTGGCGGCGCTCGACCGGGCGGCACGCCGGATGCAGCTCCGCGTGGTATGACGGGTCCCCGTCCGACAGGAGGCGATCCATGGGGCAGTTCCCGCCGTCGTTCTTCCAGGACCCGAACGCCTTCGAACAACCGGAGGTGGAACGGATCCTCGAGGAGGAGGCGCATGAGCACCATGCCGATCATGAGCACGGTCCCGGGTGCGGCCACGAGGCCGTCGAGCACGGGGACCACGTCGATTACCTCCACGATGGACACCGGCACTTCTTGAGGGACGGCCTCTGGCATCACCACCGCAGCGACGCCGGGTAGCATCCCGGGATGCCCGAGGCTCCCACCGAGCGCGCCCGAGTCCACCGACTCCCCGAACGAGCCGCGTACGACCGCGGCACGATCGAAGCGATCCTCGATGAGGCCCTGATCTGCCACGTCGCCTGGACAGATCGCGAGGGCCGAGCGCGGGCGCTGCCCACGATCCATGCTCGGGTCGGGGACACCCTGTACCTGCACGGCTCGCGCGCCGCTCGCGCATGGAGGGCCGTCGCCGCCGGGGCCGAGGTCTGCGTCGTCGCCACCATCGTCGACGCGCTCGTCCTCGCGCGGAGCGCCTTCCATCACTCGATGAACTACCGCAGCGTCGTCCTGTACGGACACGGTCGCGAAGTGACCGACACCGACGAGCTCGAGACCGCCGCGAGGGCGATCACCAACCACGTCCTGCCTGGCCGGGAGATCGAGGCTCGGATGCCGACGGCGGAGGAGTTCAAACAGACCATCCTGTTCGCGATCCCGATCGACGAGGCCTCCGCGAAGGTCCGCACGGGCCCGCCGAAGGACGACGAGGCCGACCGCGAGCTGCCGATCTGGGCCGGTCTGCTTCCGCTCGAGACGAGCGGCGGACCGCCGGAGTCCTCACCCGATCTCCTCGAAGGGATCGAGGTTCCCGCGTACGTCGTCCACCCCCGGCGTCCCTGAGCCGACGGGCCGGGCTGGACATCCCGGCAACCCTCGTGGTACACATATATCGGTCCGATATACTCGTCCGATATATCGAAAAGAGATAGGACATGTTGGAACTCGCGATCTTGGGCCTCCTGAAGGAGCGCCCGATGCACGGCTACCAGCTCTCGAGGGAGCTCACCGGCCAACTCGGCGGTCTCTGGAAGGTTTCGTACGGTTCCCTGTACCCCACCCTCAAGCGACTCGAGCGCGAGGAGGCGGTCGAGCAGGTGCCCGGCACCAGCGCCGGCACCGGCCGGAAGCGCCTCGTCTACCGGATCACGCCGGCGGGTGAGCAGCTCTTCCTCAGGCTGCTCGAGGAGCCGCCGTCCGACACGCAGGCGGAGGACGCTCGGTTCCGGATCCGCCTCGCCTTCTTCCGGTACCTCCCACCCGAGACGCGGATCCGTCTGCTCGACCGGCGCCGCGCCGCGCTCGCCGAACGGCTCGACGCCGTCAAGGCGGCGATCGCGGTCGCGGCCGACGACGAGGACGACTACCAGCGGGCGCTCATGGAGCACGGACGCGCGGCGACCGAGGCGGACGTCGCGTGGCTCGCCGGATTGATCCAGCAGGAACGCACGAAGTACGGCATCACCGCCCCCGTGGGGCAGAGGCGCCGCGCCTCCGCGACGCTTCGCAGGAAGGAGCGCACGGCATGAGCACGGTTCGGATCGCCATCGTCGGACTCGGCAACTGCGCCTCGTCCCTCATCCAAGGACTCGAGTACTACAAGGACGCGGACCCCACCGAACGCGTCCCCGGCTTGATGCACGTGGAGCTCGGCGGATACCACATCCGCGACGTCGAGGTCGTCGCCGCGTTCGACGTCGACGCGAAGAAGGTGGGCAAGGACGTCTCCGAGGCGATCTTCACCGAGCCCAACAACACGATCCGGTTCTCCGACGTGCCGCCGACCGGCGTCACGGTGATGCGGGGCCGCACCCTCGACGGGTTGGGGATCTACTACCGCGACACGATCGTGGAGGCCGACGAGCCCGAGGTGGACGTGGTCGAGGTGCTCCGGGCTTCGCGAGCGGACGTGCTGATCAGCTACCTCCCGGTCGGGTCCGAGCAGGCGGACCGGTACTACGCGCAGTGCGCGATCGACGCGAAGGTCGGCGTCGTCAACGCGCTCCCGGTCTTCATCGCGAGCGACCCCGTCTGGGCGAGGAGGTTCGCCGATGCCGGCGTCCCGATCGTCGGCGACGACATCAAGAGCCAGGTCGGCGCCACGATCACGCATCGGGTCCTCGCGAAGCTCTTCGAGGATCGCGGGGTCGAGCTCGACCGGACCTACCAGCTCAACTTCGGCGGCAACATGGACTTCATGAACATGCTCGAACGAGAGCGCCTGACGTCGAAGAAGGTTTCGAAGACGCAGTCCGTGCAGTCCCAGCTCGAGGAACCGCTGAGCAGGGAGAACATCCACATCGGTCCGTCCGACCATGTGCCGTGGCTCCAGGACCGGAAGTGGGCCATGATCCGGCTCGAGGGCCGCAACTTCGGCGACGTCCCGTTGACGATCGAGATGAAGCTCGAGGTGTGGGACTCGCCCAACTCCGCAGGCGTCATCATCGACGCGCTCCGGTGCGCGAAGGTCGCGATGGACCGAGGGATCGGCGGCCCCCTGATCGGTCCCTCCGCCTATTTCATGAAGTCGCCGCCCGTGCAGTTCAGCGACGACATGGCGCGCGAGATGGTCGAGGAGTTCATCCTGGGGAACGGCGAGTCGGCGAACGCTGACTGGACGCGGTTCTTCGACACGACGAAAGCCTGACGGCGGCGGCGGCACATGGCCGCTGTCGCTCGCCCCGGTGCTCTCCAGCGGGCACGCACCGCCCTTCGCGGGGCGGACTTCCGCAAGCTGTTCGCGATCCGCATCGTCGGTCAGGGCGGGGACGGATTCTTCACCGTCGCGCTGTTCGCCTCGGTCGTCTTCAATCCCAGCGAACACAGCACCACGTTGGGGCTCTTCAAGGCCGCCCTGATCACCGCCCTCCCCTTCACGCTCCTCGGGCCGTTCGTCGGCGTGTTCATCGATCGGTGGCAGCGGCGGCACATCTTGGCGTACGCCCCGCTCCTCAAGGTGGGGCTCGTCGGGCTCGTGCTCTTCGACCCAACGACGCGTGCGATCCCCTTCTACGTCGGAGCGCTCGCGGTCATCTCGATCAACCGCTTCTACCTGGCGACGGCTTCGGCCGTCGTTCCACGGCTCGTGCCGGGCGAGGACCTGTTGATCGCCAACTCGCTCGCGACCGTCGGGGGGACGCTCGCGCTCCTGGTGGGGTTCTTCATCGGGGGGCAGCTCGCGGACGCCAGCGGCTCGGGCCCGGTCGTCGCGGTCGCGGCGGCCGCGTGGCTCGCAACGACCTGGATCGCCATCCGACTCCGGTCCGATCTGGCACCGAAGACGGTCCCGGGTCCCGAGGAGCTCCTTCGCCATCAGATCCGGAGGGTGATCGCGGAGTTCACGGACGGCGCCCGCACGCTCGTTCAGACCCCGCGCGCGATCGGGCCCATCACGTCGATCTCGATCGACTCGATGGGACAGGGGATCATCCTCACCGTCGCCGCGGTCGTGTTCCGCGAGCAGTTCAGCGAGAGCGTCGGGTCGTACTCCAACCTGATCGGAGCGGGCGGGGTCGGCGTGCTCATGGGCATCGCGACGGTCGGTTGGCTCGAGGAGCGGTGGAGCAAGGAACGGATCATCGCGGGCGCGTTCGTGGTGGGCGGGCTCGCCCTGCTCGGCGCCGCGGCGTACCTGCGGGGATGGTCGATCCTCGCCGTCGGCTTCGTAGTCGGTCTCGCCTTCGCGTGGAAGAAGATCCCCGTCGACACGATCGTGCAGGCGTCGCTGCCCGACGGATACCGCGGTCGCGTGTTCTCGGTCTACGACGTCGTCTACAACGTCGCTCGCATCCTCGCGGCGGCCCTCGTGATCCCCTTGGTCCCGGCGCTCGGGACGCACGGCACGGTTGCGCTCGTCAGCCTCCTGTTCATCGCGTGGGCGCCGGTCCTCCCCCGTTGGATCGGCACCGTCCCCGACGTTCGCATCGTCTTCTCGGAAGGGGCGCGAGCCGAGGAGTGGCCACGCGCGATCCGGTGGGGCGCAGCCGAGGAGGCCGTGGAGGTGCTGAAAGCATGGCTCGAAGAGCGGAACGGCGAGCGCCGGCGATGCTTCCGCCTCTCGCTCCGAGATGGGACCATCCTCGACGTCAGCCGGCCGGAACCCGACGGCGTCTGGACGATCGACCGCGAACGAGACGAGCCCCGGATGGACCAGTGATGGTCAGGCCGTGGCAGCCTCGGGTCCGTCCAGGACCGCGATCGGTTCGACGGTCGTCTCGTCGCGGGTGACCCGAGAGCCGGTTCGGTTCCACAGGACCGCCACGGCGACCGCGAAGGCGAGCGAACCCGCACCGAGGAACATCAGGCGCGGACCGAGGATCCCCGCGAGCCAACCGACCAGCGGCGCTCCGATCGGCGTCGAACCCAAGAAGACGACCCCGTAGAGCGCCATGACGCGGCCGCGCGCCTGCGGCTTCGCCTCAAGCTGGAGCATCGTGTTGCCCGTGATCATGAACGACATCGCGAAGAACCCGATCGGCACCATCAGCGCCATCGCGACCGGAAGTGTCGGGGCGAGCGAGACGAGCGCCATCGCGACGCCGACCCCGGCGAGCCAGACACCCAAGCCATGCATCGAGGGTCGCGCGCTGCGGTTGGCCGCGAGGATCGCTCCCAGGAACGAGCCGAGCCCCGCCGCGGCCGAGAGCAGGCCGAACGCGCCCGGCCCCGCGTGGAACGTGTGGTTCGCGAGCAGCGGCACCAGCACCTGCCACTCGAACACGAACGTGAACACGATCGCCATAACGAGCAGCGGCTTGCGGAGCGCGTCGGTCTCCCATACGTATCGCAGCCCGGCGGCAAGGTGCCCGCGCTCACGGCTCGACCGACGCTGCACGTGCATCTCGGAGGTATGCATCGCGAGCAACGCTGCCAGCACCGCTAGGTAGGAGATCCCATCGATCAGGAAGCAGATCGCCATCCCGACGGTGGCGATCAAGATGCCGGCGGTCGCGGGTCCGATGATCCGCGCGCCGGTGAACGCCGCGCTGTTCAGGCTGACCGCGTTGGTCAGCGTCCCCTCCCCGACCATCTCCACGTAGAAGCTCTGCCGGGCGGGGTTGTCGAGCGACGTGACGATCCCCGAGGCGAGCGAGAGCGCGAAGACCATCCACAGGGAGACGACGTCGGTGAACACGATCGTCGCGAGCGTGAGGGAGATGACCGCCGCGGTCCCCTGCGTGAACGTCAGGATCCTTCGTTTGTCGAAGCGGTCGGCGAGAACGCCGCCCCACGGACCAAGGACCAGGACGGGTCCGAAGGCGAGGGCCGCGTTGACCCCCAACGCGGTGCCGCTCCCGGTCAGGCTGAGGACGAGCCACGACGTCGCGGTGAACGTCATCCAGGTGCCGATGGCGGAGACGAACTGCCCGCTCAGGAACAACCGGAAGTTGCGGGAGCCACGCGCGGAAGCGAACGTCCGGCGCCACGCGGACGTGATCCGCGGGCTCATCGGTCACCCTCGGCGAGTCGCTCCAGCAAGGTGGCCGCGGTCTCCAGCACAGCACGTTCCTCGGCGGAGAGCTTCTTGACCCGCTTGGCGAGGAACTCGTCCGTCCGCCGCCGGGAGCGCTGCAGCAGCCTGCGACCTTCCGCCGTGATGCTCAGCCAGCTCACGCGCCCGTCCAACGGGTCCGGAACCCGCTCGACCAATCCGTTGTCCAGCAGCGCCTGGATCGTTCGCGTCATCGTCGGTTTCTGGACGTGCTCGTGGGCGGCCAGCTGGCCGGCGGTGATCGGCCCTTGCATCTCCACCGTGTGCAGAGCTGCGGAGAGCGTCGGGCTGATCCCGGGGGCGGATTCGCGTCGCATCCTCCGTGCGAACCGCCAGCCTGCCACGCGGAGCCTCGCCGCCAGGGCCGCGGGCTCCGCGTGGCCGGCAACAGCGGTGGCTTGATCTTCCACGAGAGGGATCATAGTACGCATCGCTAATTAGTGTCACGAACGACCTCTCCGAGACGCCGCACGAGCGCGGCGTGGTCACAGAGCTCGTCGGCACGCACCTCGCCTGGATCCCTCGGAGCACCACGGTAGCCTGGCTCGACCATGCCGCGCGATTGGGACGCCGACGCCTATGACCGACTCCCCATCCCGATGACGCGTTGGGGAACCGAGGTCGTGGGATGGCTCGATCTCGTCGGCGACGAGCGCGTCCTCGACGCCGGATGTGGGACCGGGCAGGTGACGCGCGAGCTCCTCCGGCGACTCCCGGACGGAACCGTCGTCGCGCTCGATGGGTCGCCGTCGATGATCGACCAGGCCCGCTCGCGCCTCGATGACGACCGCGTGCAGTTCGTCGTGCACGACCTGCTCGACCCGATACCGATACGGCCGGTGGACGCGATCCTTTCGACGGCCACGTTCCACTGGGTCACCGACCACGAGCGTCTGTTCTCGAACCTGGCGAACGTGTTGATCCAGGACGGGCAGCTCGCCGCCCAGTGCGGCGGGGCGGGGAACACCCAACGGCTCGGGCGGGTCGTCCGTGATCTCGGCTACGACCTCGAGGAAGACAAGTTGTTCGCGGGAGCGGACGAGACCCGAGGACGGCTGCGGCGAGCCGGGTTCGATCGCATCGAGTGCTGGCTGCACGACGAGCCGACGCCGATCCCGCGAGGCGACCTGGAGCTCTACCTCCGGACGATCTGCCTGGGATCGGTGTTCGGGCGGATCCCCGAGGAGGTACGGGACGACCTCGTGCGCGAGGCCGCCGAGCGGATCCCCGGCGGGGTGATCGACTACGTCCGCCTCAACATCCGCGCGCGACGGGCGTAACCCTGACGGGCGTAACCCTGAGGAACCCTAGATGAAGAGCGACACCGCGGCGTCGCGCATCTCGGCAAGTGCGGTGGCCGCGCCGATCGGCTCCTCGAGGCCGTCGATCAGGTCTTCGCGTTTGAGCCCCAGGAGGTCCATCGTCATCTGGCACGGGATCAGCCGAACGCCGAGGTCGTTCGCGAGCGCGATCAGCTCGTCCGGCGTCGCCACCTGATGATCCTGGGCGAGCTTCTTGAACATCGCGGGGCCCGCTCCGGCGAAGTGGTATCGAGACAGCTTCGCCTTCTGCGCCGACCCCGGGTTCATCACCGACATCATCTTCTGCATCCAGTTGTCGCCGGTGATCCGTACCTCAGGCTTCACGATCGCGAACAGGCCCCAGAACGTGAAGAACACGCTGGATTCCATCCCCGATGCCGCGGCCGTCGTCGCAAGGATCGTCGTCGGCCAGATCTGATCGAGATTCCCGCCCCACGCGATGATCGTGAGCTTGTTCTTCCTCTTGATCTGCTTCGCCTGCTCCTCCTCGAGCGCCTCCACGCGTTGGAGGAGATCGGCGAGCGCGGAAGCCTCCAGAGGCGTCTCTGGCGTGTCGGTCGTCGCCGTCGTGGACACGTCAGACCACCTTCCGGATCACGTATCGGAAGCTGCCGTCGTCGAGCGCTTCAGCCTCGAGCAGCTCGTTGCCGCTGATCTCGGCCCAGCTCGGTACGTCGGAACGCGAGCCGGGGTCGGTCGCCAGCAGCTCGAAGAGGTCGCCCGTCCGGGCCTCCTTGAGAGCTCGTGCGAGCGCGACGAGCGGCCCGGGGCACGACTGGCCCTTGGCGTCGACGATGCGCGTGATGACATCCATAGCTTCGAAACCTCCAAGAGGTCGGTCAGGGACGAGTGGTGCGAGATGGACGCGAGTGGAGCGCTGTCCCGTTGTCAGCAGGGACAGGCGCAGATGCGGTCCGGGATCATGGCCGCGACGGTGCCGATCTCACGTGTTCGGATCATTGCAGGTGCAACATGCTACCTCCGGGCCGCCGTCAGGAGCAACAGGAAGATGGCTACGGAACGGGCGCCGGCTCGACCAAGCAGCCCGCCGGGCGACCCAGGAGCGCCAGCCCCTGCCGGTCGCCAGGACCGAAGTCGGTCACGAGCCCGCCGGAGGGCTCCATCAGCTCCGCCTTCGACGCCACATGGTTGAGACCCATGATGTGGCCGAGCTCGTGCAGGACGGTCGGGCCCTGATCACCGGGATCGGACCACCCGGGAGGGTTCGGATCTTGGACGTTCATCACGATCCAGCCGCTCACGAACTGTCGTGGGTCATCGGGAGCCGTGAGCGGTCGTGCGACCGCGGCGAAGTCGTGTCCGTTCCCCGAGAACGGGATGTCGGTCTGGCCAGGCGACACCCACGCGATCACGACGGGCGCCCAGCGGTCACCGTAGCGATCCGGTTCGTAGGGAGGGCGGTCACGCTGTGGGATCTCCGTGGTCAGACCGTCATAGACGAACGCGATCCCGGTCGCCGCTGACAGGCGCTGGATCGCTTCGTACACGTCGTCGAGGGACCCCTCGGGGGCCGACCCCGGATCGATCGTGTAATGGATCGGCTGGCACGGGTTCCATCGCACGGGCTGGCCGCCGATCACCGCGAGGAACCGGTAGTCGCGGCTCGACCCCTTCGGCGCGATGGTCTTCGTCGCCGTGACGCCGCCGGCGATGCCCGCCGCGACGAGTGCGGCCGCCACGAGGGTGGCGACGATCGCGGCGCCGCGGCGTCGGCGCGGGGGAGGCGGGGTCCAGTCGATGCCCTCCCACTCGAACCGCGAGCGCCCGTCCGGGCGCGGCGGGATCTGGGGTTCCATGCGGACCATGGTAGGAGCGGTATCGGCAACCACCGGCGCGAGACGGAGCCCGGAGGCCCGGCTCAACGGATCAGACCGCGACGCTCCCGTGGGCGATAGACGAACATCGCTCGCGCCTTGAGCTCCGCGCGCGTCACCGGACCGAAATGACGAGAGTCCGTCGAAGCCGGGCCGTCCCCTTGCACCCAGAACTCGTCCGTACCGAGCGTGCGCTCGCCGACGCGGTCGCCGGGCAGACCGACGAGGCGCTTGAGGATCTCGTACCCCGGGCGGCCGGGATGTTCGACTACGACGACGGCCCCCCGTCGATACGTCCGCTGCGCGACCACGACGACCCAGTCGCCCGGCAGGAGGATCGGCGCCATGGACGGTCCCTCGATCGCGACGCGTGACGGCCGATGCCGTAGGAAGGTCCATCCCGCGACGGCAACCAGCGACCCCAGCCCGACCCACGCCGGGGCCGTTCTCCGACCCCGGCGGTAGGATTCGTTCCTGGGTTGGGGATCCCGAGAAGGAGGAGGTTGTTCCATGCTCGACCGCATCCTCGCACCACGCCGAACCGTCCACGCGCACTGCGATCTTCCGTGCGGCGTCTACGATCCGGCGCAGGCTCGCATCGAGGCAGAGTCCGTGAAGGCCTGCCAGGAGAAGTACCAAGGGTCCGACGATCCGATCTTCAAGGAGCGCGCGATCACGATCAAGGAGGAGCGCGCGGACCTCGTGAAGCACCACCTCTGGGTGCTGTGGACCGACTATTTCAAGCCCGATCATCTGCAGAAGCACCCGAACCTCCACGACCTCTTCTGGAACGCGACCAAGCTGGCCGGCGAGTCCAAGAAGTCCGAAGAGCCGGCGCAGGGGCAGAAGCTCCTCGACGCCATCGACGAAGTCGCGAAGGTGTTCTGGGAGACGAAGTCGTAGACGTGCGCGAGCGGGCGAGGCCGTCGGTCCTCGCCCGCTCGCACGATGCGCCCCCCGGCGCATGCCCCATCTCTCTTCGACCCGAACGAGACCGCCGGCCGGGGCGGGTCTGGCGGCGCCCCGGCCAGACCGGTCTCTTGCAGCTACATCGGCACCGGCCTCGACCGCGGCGCAGGGGCCGGAAGTCGGTTCGTTGGGGCTGTTGGACGGATACCTGGGGCAGACCAACGGCGTGCGGCGCAGCTCATCAACGCATCGCGCCCCGATGATCGTCGCCCCGAGGTCGCCGGGATGAAGGACATCGGACTCGTCGGGGTGCCGTTCAGCGGCAAGTCGACCCTGTTCACGGCGGTGACCCGCGCCGGCTCGCACGGTGGCCAAGCGAACCTCGCCGTGGTTCCCGTCCCCGATCCGCGCGTCGACGTCCTCACCCGGATGGAGCGGTCGGCGAAGACCGTCCATGCGCAGGTTCGTTTCGTCGACGTCCCGGGCGGCGTCTCGAGCGCACAGGGCGTCGCCCGACTCCGCCAGGCCGACGCACTGGCGATCGTCGTCCGGTGCTTCGGGACCGGCGCGACACCGGCGTCGGAGCTCGCGGGGGTGCGAGCCGACCTGCTCTTGGCCGATCTGGCGGTGATCGAGACCGCGCTGCAGAAGGCGGAGAAGAAGGCACGGGGCAAACCCGGACCGGAGGTCGCCGCGCTCCACACGGCGAAGGAGGCGCTCGACGCAGAAACGCCGCTCCGCTCGGCGGGACTATCGCCCGACGAGGCGGCGGTGCTCCGCGGCTTCGCTCCGCTCACGATCAAGCCCGAGATCGTCGTCGCGAACCTCGAGGAAGGCTCGTCGGTGCCCGACGAGCTCGGTGAGGCCGTCGGCGTCTACGCCGCGATCGAGGCCGAGGTCGCCGAGATGGAGCCGCAGGAGGCACGCGCGCTCCTGGAGGAGTTCGGGGTCTCCGAGCCCGGGCTCGAGACCGTGATCGCGGCCTGTTACCGGGCGCTCGACCTGATCACGTTCCTCACGACGGGCGAGGACGAGACGCGCGCCTGGGAGGTACGCCACGGCGCCACGGCGCCCGAGGCCGCGGGCGTGATCCATACGGACCTCCAGCGGGGGTTCATCCGTGCGGAGGTCATCGGCTACGTCGAACTGGTCGCCGCCGGATCGATGGAGCACGCGAAGGCTGCCGGCAAGGTTCGCGTCGAAGGCAAGGACTACCTCGTCCAGGAAGGGGACATCCTGCACGTTCGGTTCGCAGTCTAGCGGCTCGCCGACACGGTGAGCTTGATCGTGGTCGTAATCTCGGTGCTCGTTCCGGCGGGCGGATCCGAGGAGACGACGACGCCGGTCGCCGAGTTGGCGGGACTCGCGACGGCGGTGGAGACGAAGCCGGCTTCCTTGAGGCGCGTGACGGCGTCGTGGACGTCGAGACCGATCACGTTCGGCACGACCACGATCGGTGGCGATGGAGGCGGTGCATCGACGGACGGCGATCCGATCGTGATCGCGACGGAGAACCCGGCTTCGCCCAACGGCCAGGTGCCCGCCAGGGTCAGCCGGTAGAAGCCGGGTCGGTCGGGAAGGTCGACGGAGCCCGAGGAGAGATCCAACGGGATCGACTCCCCGGTGAGGTTCTGATGGCCGTCCGCGATCCAGAGCGACCCCTCGACCCTTCGCGCGTTGCCTGCGATCGCGAGCGTCGCGCCCGGTTCGATGTGTGGATCGAACACCTGAAGCGGGATGGGTGAAAGCGTCACACCCGGCCAGCGCCCGTCCTGAGCGTCGAAACGAGCGGCGCGATCTTCGTAGGTGAGCGAGAGGGGCGGCATCGACCCGTCGGCGGGCACTCGTAGCGTTGCAACGAGCGTGCCGGCGCTCGAAGTCGGCGGCGGAGGAGACGCAGTGCCCGTCACCTCGATGGGGAAGAAGAACCGGACGGATCCCTGGGGCCAGCTCGCCGACACCGTCAGCACGTAGTGATGCCCCGCCTCGCCATCGATGGAGCTGACCGGGTTCATAAGCGTCGTACGGGAGAGAATGGCCCTGGGGTCGCGACCCTGTTCGAGCGTTGACGTCACCGACGTGAGCCCATCATCCGCTTGAACGGTGATCGCGGTTCCGACAGGTACGTCAACGAACGCGCCCGGTGGAAACGTGTCGAGAGCCGTGTCGGCACAGGTACCGACGCCATGACCGCTCCAGCAATAGGAACCGACCTGCGGCTGCGCGGCCGCATCGCCGTACCGAAGCGCAGCCGACGGACCCGAGTCATCGCCGTATAGCTCGATCGTCAGTCCTGGCCGTAGGGCTGTTGAGGCGATCGGGGTCGTCGAGCCGATGCGCCCGAGTACTCCTCCAGCGAGCGCGAGCGCAGCACCGAAGACGGCGAAAGCGACCACACCTGCCAGGAGGCGCTGACCGCGTCTCGAGGCAGATGGCATCCCGTCACCGCGAGGGCCGGCCGTGACGCGGGCCCTCGTCGACGGCGGAGCATCTACGAACGTCAGCTTCCCGAGCTCTCGCTCCCACCGTTCGGGCATCTCAGTCGACCTCCTCGGCTCCGAGCAGCTCGCGGAGTCGCTTCCTCGCGCGATGCAGATGCACGCGGACCGTCGGTTGTGCGATCCCCATCCGGTCGGCGATCTCCGGGAGCTCCAGGTCCATAACGTGCCGCAACACGATCGCTGCGCGCTGGTTGGGCGAGAGTTGCCGCAGCGCATCGGTCAGGCCCGCCAACTCCGGAGGCGGTATCGCGACATCGACCTCCTGCCCCCGGCGTGGGTCGACCCGCAACTCGTCGATCGCGACGCGGAACGCCACCCGATAGATCCACGCGAGTGGATCGCGGAGTGCGTCGCGCTGCGCCACCGCGCGTGCGAACGCCTCCGCAGTGGCCTCCTCAGCCACATCGGCACGACCACCGGTGAACGCGTAGAGGGTCCGGTACACCCCGTCTCCTTCCCTGCGGAACAGCGCGTCGAGGTCGGAGGGGGACGGCTCGGCGATCTCGCCCGAACGCTCGTCGATCAGTTCGCCATCCACCGCCCGAATCATCGCGCTCGGCTTCCCGTCGTGATGTCGATAGACGGGGAAGGTTCCCTCACCGTTTACGCGGATCCTTGGCGGCCACCGACGATAGCGTTTCCTGGCGCTATGGCGGTCGAAAGCTTTATATTCTGCCCCATGGCCGGCAGCTATCGGATCGGCGAGGCGGCTAAGCTCGTGGGTGTCCGGGTCGAGACCCTCCGCCGATGGGAGCGCGACGGCAAGATCCGTACCTCGCGGACGGCGGGCGGCCAGCGCGAGGTCCCAGCCACCGAAGTCGCTCGGCTCCTCGGCGAACGGCGCTCGACCGAGACCGCCCCGGCCCACACGAGTCGGCGCAATGCCTTCCCAGGCGTGATCACCAAGGTCACGAAGGACAAGATCTCGGCTCTCGTCGAGATCCAGGCCGGGCCGCACCGTGTTCTGTCCCTCATCACGCGGGAGGCGGCAGACGATCTCGGCCTGAAGCCGGGCATCGAAGCGGTGGCGACCGTCAAGGCGACGAGCGTGATGGTTGAGGTTCCGTAGGCCGTGAGGCGTTCGGCGCTCGTCATGCTCGGGCTCGTCGCGGCGGCATGCAGCGGAACGAGCAGCGCGGGCTCGGCCGCGACGTCGACGCTGACCGTGTTCGCGGCCTCGTCGCTCACGGCCGCCTTCAACCAGATCGGTCCCGGCTTCACCGCTGCGAACCCCGGTATCACGGTCACCTTCAACTTCGGGTCTTCGACAGACCTCGCGGCGCAGATCCAGAGCGAGGGGACCGCCGACGTGTTCGCGTCGGCGAGCGGCATCGCGATGGATTCCGTCGAGGGCGACCCGGGGGTGACCGACAGGAGCGTCTTCGCGACGAACAGGCTCGTCGTCATCACGCCGCCGGACGATCCGGCAGGGATCGCATCGATCGCCGACCTCGCGAAGTCAGGCGTCCAGCTCGTCCTCGCCGCGAAGGGTGTGCCGGTGGGTGACTATGCACGACAGGCGCTCACCTCGGCGGGGATCCTGCAGGCCGCGATGCAGAACGTCGTGTCCAACGAGGATGACGACGCGAGCGTGGTCGCCAAGGTCACGTCGGGCGAGGCTGATGCGGGCATCGTCTACACCTCCGATGTCGTCGCGGCGGGCAACGCCGTCCGGTCGGTGACCATCCCTCCCGCGGTGAACGTCGTCGCTTCCTACCCCATCGCCGTCGTGGTGGGCTCGACGCAGAGCCAAGCGGGGACGTCCTTCCTCGACTACGTCGTGGGATCGAAAGGCCAGGCCACGCTGAAAGACTTCGGATTCGGTCCGGCCGGGTGACCGCGTGCGCTCACGGCTTCCCCTTGCGATCGTGGCGCTGGCCTCGCTCGGAGCGGCGTTCGTCCTGCTCCCGGTTGTCGCCCTCTTCGTCAGGGCACCCTGGAGCCGGCTCGGCGGAGCCCTCTCGGGCGTCGGCGCGTCGACGGCGCTCCGGTTGTCGCTCGAGGTGTCACTCGCGGCGACCGCGATCTCGGTCGCGGTTGGTGTCCCCCTCGCGTGGACGCTCGCCCGTGGCGAGTTCCCGGGCCGGAACCTGCTCCGCGCGGCCGTCATCCTGCCGATCGTGCTACCACCCGTCGTCGGCGGCGTCGGGCTGCTCGTTGCCCTGGGTCGCAGCGGGATGGTCGGCCGGTGGCTCCACGACGCGCTCGGGATCCAGCTGACGTTCACGACGGCCGGCGCGGTTGTGGCCACGACGTTCGTGTCGATGCCGCTCGTCGTACTTGCGACCGAAGCCGGGCTCCGCGGCCTCGACCGTCGCTACGAGCAGGCGGCGGCGGCGATGGGCGGATCGCCCTGGTACGTCTTCCGCCGGGTCACGCTGCCGATGGTCGCGCCCCAGCTCGCCGCGGGTGCGGTCCTCACGTGGGCGCGCGCACTGGGGGAGTTCGGGGCGACGATCACGTTCGCAGGCAACTTGGCCGGCCGCACCCAGACGATGCCGCTCGCCGTCTTCGAGGCGCGCCAGATCGACCCGGGCGGCGCGATCGTGCTCTCGCTGATCCTCGTGGTGGTCTCGGTCTCGGTGCTGGTCGCGCTCGGCGGCCGGCTCACGGGGCTCCGCTGAGGCGGCTCGAATGGCCCTCGACGCGGAGATCCAGGTTCGCCGCGGCGACGTGACGATCGCCGCGGCGTTCTCCGCCGGCGACCGTGAGACACTCGCGCTCCTCGGTCCCAACGGCGCCGGCAAGACCACGATCGTCGAGACGATCGCGGGGCTGGTCCCCGCTGCGACCGGCAGGATCTTCCTCGACTCCGAGCCGATCCACGACCTCCCACCCGAAAAGCGCCCGGTCGGGATCGCGTTCCAGGACGGCGTGTTGTTCCCGCACCTCAGCGTGCTGGAGAACGTGGCGTTCCCGGTGCGGGCGCGCGGCGCCCGATCGCGCGCCTCGCGCGCACACGCGCTCGAGCTCCTGGAGCGGCTCGCTCCGGGGATCGCCCCGAACGCGAAACCGCGAACCCTCTCCGGGGGCGAGCGCCAGCGGGTCGCCCTCGCGCGTGCGCTGGCCGGCGCACCGCGCGTGCTGATCCTCGACGAGCCTCTCTCGGCCGTCGACGTCTCGGGCCGAGCCGACCTCCGCGCGCTCCTCCGCCGCACGTTGGGCGATTTCCACGGGCCCCGCCTGCTCGTCACGCACGATCCCGTCGAAGCGATGACGCTCGCGGATCGCATCGTGGTCCTGGAGAACGGCCGGATCACCCAGACGGGCACGCCAGAAGAGATCCGGGACGGACCGCGGACGCGCTACGCCGCGGATCTCGTCGGGATGAACCTGTTCGCCGGCCGGCTCATGCCCATAGAGGCCGGCGCCGGCGCACTGCAGACCGGAGACGGGGTCGTGACCGTTCCCTGGCCGGACGAAGTGGCAGTCGGACCGCTCGATGACGTGCTCGCGACACTCGCGCCGACCGACGTGGTCCTGCACGTCTCCCGGCCCGAGGGATCGGCCCGCAACGTGGTTCGGGGCGTCGTGGAGGAGGTCGCGATCCTCGGCGATCGGGCGCGCGTTCGCCTCGACAGCTCGCCGCCGCTCGTTGCCGAGATCACGACCGGCTCGGCCACGCGCATGGCGATCCGGCCCGGGACGATGGTTTGGGCGTCGTTCAAGGCGGTCGAGATCGACCTCATGGTCGAACCTGAGCCAACCGATACCCTGTAGGCCGTGAAGACCGAGGCCGAGCGCACGGCGCTCAGACGGGCGCCTGATGCGAAGGCGACCGGTGAGCGCCCCAAGAACCCGATCCTCCGGTTCCTCGGCGAGGTTCCCGGGCTCGTGATCATGGCGCTCGTCCTGGCCGTCTTGATCAAGACGTTCTTGTTCCAAGCGTTCTACATCCCCAGCGCATCGATGGAGCCGACGCTTCACGGCTGCCCCGGCTGCAGTGGCGACCGGGTGCTGGTGACGAAGATCCCCTACTACTTCGGCGATCCGAAGCGCGGCGACATCATCGTGTTCGAGGATCCCGATCCTGCGAAGCGTCCCGACCGGGGCGTGATCGGCGGGTTCGCGCATTGGCTCTTCCAGGCCGTCGGCGTGCAGAAACCCGACAACGAGGACTTCATCAAGCGGGTGATCGGGTTGCCCGGCGACACCGTCTGGGCGAAGGGCGGCAAGGTGTACGTCAACGACATCGCGATCGCGGAGCCGTACCTGCCGAAGGGTCTGAAGACACGGGACTTCGCGCGCACGAAGGTTCCCCCGGACTCCTATTTCGTGATGGGGGACAACCGTTCGAACTCGCTCG
>DASWDB010000201.1:0-9090 GCA_036395715.1 Actinomycetota bacterium
GCCTGTGGGAGGGTGGAACCCGGCGACGGTCGGAGCTGGACGGTCCGGCCGGGAGGGAGGAGACCCATGAACCAGAAGATCGACCCGTTCCTGTGGTTCGAGAAGGATGCGGAGGCGGCCGTGGACTTCTATGTGTCCGTCTTCGACGACGCCGCGATCGCGAGGAAGACCTACTACATGGAGGGCTGGCCCGGCCCGGTCGGCGAGGTCATGACGATCGACTTCACGATCGCCGGACAGCGGTTCATCGCCCTGAACGGTGGGGAAGCAGCCGGGGTTCACGTTCACGTCGGCGATCTCGTTCGTCGTGAACTGCGACACGCAGGAAGAGATCGACCGCCTCTGGGACCTGCTCTCCGAGGGTGGAGCGCAGCAGCAGTGTGGGTGGGTCGTCGATCGCTTCGGGGTCACCTGGCAGGTCGTTCCGCGGGTGCTGGACGAGATGCTGAGCGACGGGGATCCGGAGCGCGCCAACCGCGTCATGCAGGCGATGCTCCCGATGACGAAGCTCGAGATCAAGCCCCTGGAAGACGCCTACAACCAGCGCTGATCGGCGGGCCGTGAGCCATGGACGCGGCGGCGATCGCAGCGTTCGGGGAAGCCTTCAAGGGCGAGGTCGTGCTGCCCGGCAGCGCGACCTACGACGCGTCGCGGCTTGTGTGGAACGGGATGATCGACCGGCGACCTGCGCTGATCACCAGGTGCGCGGGCGTCGACGACGTCATCTCGACGATCCGTTTCGCACGTGATCAGGACCTGGTGACCGCGGTCCGTTGCGGCGGGCACAGCGTCGGCGGCTTCTCCACGTGCGACGACGGGGTCGTGATCGACCTCTCGCTGATGAAGGGGGTCCGCGTCGACCCGGACGCTCGCACGGCACGCGTGGCCGGGGGGAGCTTGCTGCGCGACCTGGACGCGGCCGCGCAGGCCTTCGGGCTCGCGTGTCCGGTGGGCGTCGTCGGCCATACCGGCGTCGGAGGACTCACGCTCGGCGGCGGGATGGGCAGGCTCCAACGGCATTGGGGCTTCTCGATCGACAACATGCTCGCGGTCGACCTAGTGACCGCCGAGGGGAAGCAGCTCCGCGCGAGCAAGGAGGAGAACGCGGACCTGTTCTGGGGGATGCGCGGCGCCGGCCCGAACTTCGGGGTGGTCACGGCGTTCACGTTCCGCCTCCACGAGCTCGGGGAGACGGTCACCCAGGGGATGCTGGTCTTCCCCGCCGAGCGGGCGCACGAGCTGGCCGCGCGCGTCCGGGAGTGGGCGCCCTCCGCGCCGGACGACGTCATGATCTCGTTCGGGTTCGGTCTGGCGCCCGTCGAGCCGCCGTTCCCGGCGGAGCTGGCCGGCCGGCCGATCGTGTACATGGCCGCCACGCACTCGGGGTCGCCCGACGACGCCGGCGAGGCGGTGCGGCCGCTGCGCGACCTGGGTCCCCTGGTCGACACGATCGAGCCGCGCCGGTACCTCGACGTCCAGACCATGGCCGACGAGGAGATGGCGTGGGGCAAGCGCTTCTACATGAAGGGCGGGTTCCTCGCCGAGCTGTCCGACGGCTACCTCGACGCCGGGATCGAGAGCGTGACGACCGCCCCCGGACCCGGCTGCACGATCACGCTCTGGCTCCAGGGCGGCGCGATCGCCCGGATCGACCCCGAGGCGATGGCGTTCACCGGTCGGGAGGCGCCCTTCTGGCTCGGCGTGGAGGCCGAGTGGGACGACCGCGCGCTCGATGAGGCGCACGTCGAGTGGGGTCGGACGACGATGGCGGCGCTGCAGCCGTTCACCGCCGCCGGTCATTACGTGAACGACATGGTCGAGTCGGGCGACGATGTCGTCCGCTCGATCTACGGCGATGCGAAGTACGAGCGTCTCGCGAACCTGAAACGGACCTACGACCCCGACAACGTCTTCCGGCTGAACCAGAACGTCAAGCCGGGGTAACGTCTGCCGGATGGAGACCTGGGACGCGATCCGAGCCCGTCGCAACGTCCGCGCGTACGAGGAGCGGCCGATCCCCCCGGAACAGCTCGAGCGGATCCTCGAGGCGGCCTGGCGGACCCCCTCGTCGATGAACGAGCAGCCGTGGGATTTCGTCGTCTGCACCGATCGTGAAGCGCTCCGGAAGCTGGCGGAGACGTGGCGCTACGCTCGGCACGTCGGCGGCTCGGCAGCGACGGTCGTCCTCGTGGCGCCCCTCCCGGGCGATCAGGACACCCGCGACTGGATCTTCTACGACATGGGGCAGGCGACGATGGAGATGATGCTGGCGGCGGCCGACCTGGGGATCGGGAGCTCGCATGCGGCCCTCGACGATCAGGCGCTCGCACAAGAGGTCCTCGGCATCCCCGAGGATCGCTTCTGCGTCGGGCTGGTGGCGTTCGGGTATCCGGCCGATCGACCGCTCCGTCCGGTCGATCGGCCGGATCGACGGCCGATCGACCAGGTCATCCACCGCGAGCACTGGTGATCGCCGGGTGGACCCGATCGAGGATCCGATCCGCTGGGGCATCCTCGGCACGGCGGGTATCGCCGAGGGCTCCTTCCTCCCGGCACTCCGCCAGGCGGGCGACGGCCTCGCGGTCTCGGTCGCGAGCCGCGACGAGTCGCGCGCCCGGAGCTGGGCCGCCGAGCATGGCGTCGCACGCGGTGTCTTCGGCTACGAGCAGGTCGTCGCCGACCCCGGGATCGAGGCGATCTACGTCCCGTTGCCCAACGGCTTGCACGCCGAGTGGACGATCGCCGCGCTCGAGGCGGGCAAGGCGGTCCTGTGCGAGAAGCCGCTCTGCGTCACACCCGAGGAAACCCGTCGGGTGCTCGCGACGGCCGAGTCGGCGTCCGTTCCGCTCTGGGAGGCGTTCGTGTTCCCGTTCCATGAGCAGATGGATCGCGTCCGCGACGCACTCGCCGGCGGGCAGATCGGCGAGGTCCGCGAGATCGCATCCCGGTTCCATTTCGTGCTCGACGATCCGCAGGACATCCGCCTGTCCGCCGAGCTCGGCGGCGGCTCCCTCTACGACGTCGGTTGCTACCCGATCCGGCTCGCTCGGCTGCTCTTGGACGCCGAGCCGGACCTCGATCGAACGATCGCCGATGCGGTCTGGACCGCGTCGGGTGTCGATGCCGAGCTCTGGGGTGCGCTCGCCTTCCCCGGCGACCGCCGGCTCGTGTTCTCCTGCGGGTTCGTGGCCGCGGACGACACGCTCACGCGCGTGTTCGGGACCGAGGGCGAGATCCGCATGACGAACCCGTTCCATCCCGGCGCCGGCGACACGTTCGCGATCGTGCGCGGCGACGACGTGCAGGAGCATCCGGCGGCTCCGACCGGGGAGGACTCGTTCACACCGGCGATCCGGCACATCCACCGCGTGCTCCGTGGTCGGGAGCAGCCGCGTCACCTGGCCATCGACGAGGCGATGGGGAGCGCCACCGCGATCGCGGCGCTCCTGACGGCGGCGAACCGCCCTCGCTCGTAGCGCGAGGCGCTGCGGACGAGGACCGCTCGGCGGCGCGCACATCCCGGGGACGACGAACACGTTCGGTGGGAGCTCGGCACCGCGGAGTTCGGCCCGCTGCTGTTCCTGGACTACCCAGGACCGGGGTTCACCCCGATCCACCGGACGAACGACTTCAGACAGGTGTTGGCGACCAACCCCTGCCTGCGAGCCTGACGACGATGGGGTGAGGGCACCGGCGGTGCCCTCACCCCCGACGGCCAGGGGCAGGATCCGGATCCGAACCGGACTCAGCCGTCACGCTTGATCCGGTAGATCAGGTGCGTGACCGAGTTGCCCTCGATCACGCGCGGGTCGTCCAACATCACGGGCGGCTCGTTCACGTCGCCGAAGAACCGGATCCCGTCGCCGAGCAGCACGGGCACCAGCTCGACCCAGATCTCGTCCAGCAAACCCGCGTCCAGCGTCTGCCCGGCGATCGACCCCGGGTTGACGCCCACGACCTTGTCCCCCGCGACCGCCTGCGCTTGCTCGATCGCGCTCTCGATCCCGTCGGTGACGAACGTGAACGGCGCCTCCTCGGACGGCGCGGTCTGTGGGAACGGCCACTCGGCCGGCGGGCGGTGCGTGAGGACGAACACCGGCACGCCGAGTGGGTGCAAGCCACCCCAGGCCTGCGTCTTGTCGAACTCACCCCGGCCGACCACGAGCGCGCCCGCGGCGTTCCAGACCTCACGCAGGTGCTTCGCGCTCCCCTCCGACGTCTTGAAGACCCAGCGATCGCCGACGGTCGGGAACTCGACGTCGCCGTTGAAGTACCAGTCGAAGAGCGGCCCGACCTCACCCGAAGGGTCCGCGATGAACCCGTCCAGCGACATCGACGCTCCGGCGTTGACCGTGCCCATAGTTGCTCCTCCCCCCAAGTGCTACGACGCCGTTCGGAAGCGGCTGACGTAGTCGACCAGCTTGTCCATGTTCTGCTCCAGACCCTCCTCGGCTCCGTACTCGCGGATCGCACGATCGCGGTCGGCCGCCGACGGGAACAGGGCCCTGATCGTGACGCCGGTCTTGCCGCCCTCGTCCGCGAACAGCACCGTCGTGAAGAAGTGGTCGGCCTCCCCTGGGGTGCCGTGGAGGTAGGCGATGCGCTCGGGCTCTCGGACCTCGACGAACACCACCGAGTTCGTGTGGTCGGTCCCATCGGGACCGTGCATCGTGTGACGCCACCTCCCGCCCGGGCGCACGTCCATCTCATGGATCGTCGTGGTGAAGCCCGAGGGTCCCCACCACTCCGCGACGTGCGCGGGCTCCGTCCAGAGCTTCCAGACCGTCTCGCGTCGCGCGTCGAGCAACCGCGTCGCGACCAACTCGCGCTCCGAGCTGTCGACCTCGCGACCGGTGAGGAGCGCATCGAGCTTCTCGAGGCTCTGGAGCCACCCCTCCTCCATCCCCGCGAGGGGCGCCGCCATCTCAGGGGAGGCCTTCGTGACCACCGCGTGCAGGGTCAGCTCCGTCTTGTCGCCACGATCGGCGAAGGTCGCCGTGTTGCGGACCTCGAACAACGGGACACCGTCCGGCCCCTCGAACGCGGCCGTCGTGAAGACGAGCCGCTCGAGTGG
This sequence comes from Actinomycetota bacterium, assembly GCA_036395715.1. GTDB lineage: Bacteria > Actinomycetota > UBA4738 > UBA4738 > HRBIN12 > AC-51. The sequence goes on from DASWDB010000201.1 coordinate 5,075, forward strand.
ATCGACTTCCATCAACTCGCCGCCGGTCGGCGACTCCATGCCGTTGGGGTCCCGAACCATCATCCGGAACGTTCCCCCGGGACGGAGGTCGACCTCGCACTCGGGGACCGTGAACCCGTGCGGCATGAACCACCGCGCCAGCTGCTCCGCCTCGGTCCACGCGCGCCACACCAGGTCGCGCGGGGCGTCGAAGATGCGGGTGATGCTGATCTCGCGGACCATCGCGTCGTCCATCACTACGTCCCTTCCTTCCTTTCGGCCTTCCTGTTGGCCTTCCTCGTGGCGTTCCGTCCCCGCTCATCCGTCTCGGTTCCCTGGATCTCGCGCAGGTACTCGTCGAAGCGGTCCAGCCGCTCCTCCCAGAACCGGCGGTAGTCGGCCAGCCAATCTGCGACCTCGTGTAGCGGCTCGGCCTGCAGCTCGGCCGGCCGCCATTGCGCACGGCGCGCGCGTGCGACCAACCCCGCCCGCTCCAGCACCTTGAGGTGCTTGGACACGGCGGGGAGGCTCATCTCGAACGGCGCCGCGAGCTCCATCACGGTGGCCTGGCCGGTGGCGAGACGCGCCAGGATCGCTCGCCGGGTGGGATCGGCGAGCGCCGCAAACGTCCTGTCGAGCGTGTCGGTCGGCATGGCTGCCTCGTATTCAACCTTTCGGTTATTTAGCTTCTCGGTTATATACACGTCCGGGGCGGCAGATGTCAAACCGGAGGTGGCGCTCCGCGTTCGTGGGGGTGTAGGGTCCGAAAGGTATTTGGACTAGACATTCGACCATTTGATGCGGGGTGCACTCCTGGACCTCGATGAGCTTGATGGCGCGATCGCCGAACGGACGGAGACCGCCTTCTCGTTCCTGGAGCGTCTCGTGGCGGTCCCCAGCACGGTCGGGGACGAGCACGAGGCGCAGGTCATCGTCGAGCAGGAGCTGAAGCGCCTCGGCTTCGAGGTCGAGCGACTCTCGATCCCCGATGGGATCGGCGACGATCCGCTGGCGGGTGTCCCGCAGACCTCGTACGCGGGCCGCTACGACGTCGTCGGTCGTCTCGGCGCCGGCGTCGCCCCGTCGCTCCTGCTCAACGGTCACATCGACGTCGTCCCCGCCGAGCGGCCCGATCTGTGGACCTCGCTTCCCTTCGAACCCCGCCGGACCGGCGATCGCCTCTACGGACGTGGGGCGGGCGACATGAAGGGCGGATTCGCGATGGCGATGCTCGCGCTCGACAGCCTGATGGCCGTCGCTCCCGCCACGATCGACGGATCGCTGCTGTTCGCGTCGGTGATCGAAGAGGAATGCACGGGCAACGGCACGCTGGCGGCGGCGCGCTCGGGCGTCCTCGCGGACGCCGTGCTCCTTCCGGAGCCGACCGGACTCGATCTGTTGCTGGCCGGGGTCGGGATCCTGTGGCTGGACGTCGCCGTCGTCGGACGGTCTGCCCATGCCGAGTCGGCGGATCGCGCGGTCAACCCGGTGGATCTGGCGTTCCGGATCGTGGAGCGGCTCCGCGAGCTCGAACGCGACATGAACGCGCACGTCGAACCGGCGATGGACGGCGTCGCCCATCCCTACAACGTCAATATCGGGACGTTCCGTTCCGGCGACTGGCCCTCGAGCGTCCCCGCGGGCGCGACGATGCGGGTGCGGATCGGGCACCCCTCGGGGTGGAGCGCCCGGGAGGCCGAGTCCCGTGTCCGAAGCGCGATCGCCCGGGCCGGCGACGACGAGCCGTGGCTGCGTGACCATCCCCCCGCGATCCGCGCCTCGGGGTTCAGGGCCCAGGGCTACGCGCTGGCGAGCGACGATCCGCTCGCGCAGCGCGTGGCGGCGGCCCACGAGGCGGCCCACGGCAGGCGGCCCGTCGCGACACCGATGGCCAGCACGACCGACGCGCGCCTCTACTTGAACGGATTCGACGTGCCGGCCCTCTGCTACGGACCAACCGCCCACGACATCCACGGCATCGACGAGTCGGTCGAGCTCTCCTCGATCGTCGACGGCGCCCGCACCCTCGCCCGTTTCATCGCGACCTGGTACACGGATCCGCCGGGGGGCCGTTGATGGCGGCGGCCCCGAGCCTCTCGATGCTGGAGCCGGTCAAGCTCCGCAGCGGCGGCGAGCATGTCGCAGACCGACTGGTCACCGCGATCGCACTCGGCGAATTCGTCCCCGGCCAGCGCCTGCCTTCGGAACGCGAGCTGGCTGCGACGCTCGGCGTCAGCCGGACGACCGTGCGCGAGGCGATCCAACGCCTCGCCGCGCTGGGCTACGTCGAGGTCCGGCGTGGCCGCACGGGCGGCGCATACGTACTCGAGGGTATGGGCCCCGAGGCGAACGACATGATCCGACGGACGCTGCTCCCGGAGTGGTCGAACCTCGAGCGCGTGCTCGACTTCCGTCAGCTGATCGAGCCGTTGATCGCTCGGACGGCAGCCGAGCGGATCGCACCCGACGACGCAGGCGGGATCCGCGCGGCACTCGAGGGGTATCTGGCGGCGGGTGGGGACCGAGAGGCTTCGCGCGCGGCCGACGAGGCCGTGCACGCGGCGATCGCGAAGGCGACCGGCAACCCCTACCTCGCGAGCCTGAGCGCGCAGATCCGACGGCACATCAGCCTGGGGTTCGGCGCCGAGCCGTACAGCGCGGAGATCCGGGCGCGCGCCGTCAAGGATCACACCGCGCTCGCCGAGGCCGTCACCGGTGGACGGCCCGCGGCGGCCGCGAGGGTCGCGCAGCGTCATTTCCGTTTGACCGAGACCGTGTTACGCGAGTTGGTCTCCAGGATCAGCGCCCGGGCGGGTACGTCGTGAGCCCGCGGGCGCGGTTCATCGTCCGCCGGCTGCTGCTCGCGATCCCCGTGATCGTGGTGATGAGCGTCTTCGTCTTCCTGATGATCCACCTCGTACCCGGCGATCCGGTGCAGACGATGCTCGGCTTCCGAGCGACTCCGCACAACGTCGCGACGGTCCGCGAGCAGCTCGGCCTGGATCGGCCGCTGCTCGCGCAGTACCTGACGTGGGCCGGCGGCTTGCTGCAGGGGGACTTCGGCCAGGACTTCATCAGCCACGCTCCAGTCTCCACGCTGCTCGCCCAACGCCTGCCGGTCACGATCGAGCTGACGCTGCTGTCGATGACGCTCGCGGTGCTGGTCGGGGTGCCGCTCGGCGTCCGGGCCGCTGCGCGGCCCGGCGCCGTGCGGCACCTCAGCGAGGGCCTGGTGATCGCGGGTATCGCGATCGCGGATTTCTGGTTGGGGATCATGCTCGTCCTCCTGTTCGCCGGAATCTGGCAGTTGCTCCCGCCCTCCGGCTACGTCCCGCTGCTGAAGGATCCGGTCCAGAACCTGCGGTACCTCGCGCTCCCGGTGATCGCGCTCGCGTTCGGCGAGTCCGCCTACATCCTGCGAACGACCCGCGGCGCGATGGATGAGGTGCTCGGGACACCGTTCATCTCGTTCCTGCGGGCGAAGGGGATCACCGAGCGCCGGATCGTCTACCGGCACGCGCTGCGCAACGCGGCCGCCCCCATCGTCACCGTGATCGGGATCCAGTTCGGCGTCCTCCTCGGAGGCGCGATCGTGATCGAGACCCTGTTCGCCCTGCCCGGCGTCGGCCGTCTCATCGTGACCTCGATCCAGCAGCGCAACTACGTGGTGGTCCAGGGCGGCGTCCTCGTGGTCGCGGTGCTCTTCATCCTCGTGACGCTTCTGACCGACGTGATCGTCGGGTGGCTGGATCCGCGGATCGAAGAAGGGGCGGCGGCATGAGCGTCGCAGTGGCGAACCCGCCGACCAGGACGATCTGGCGCCGGGGGATCCTGGCCTCGCCGAAGGGACGCGTGGGGTTCGCGATCCTCGTCGCCCTCGTCGCGATCGCGGTCTTCGCGCCGCTGATCGCTCCGCATGACCCGAACGCGATCGATGCGTCGCGCATCCTCGGTCCGCCCGACCTCGCGCACCCCTTCGGCACGGATGACCTCGGCCGGGATGTGCTGTCGCGCGTGATCTTTGCCTACCGGGTGTC
>DASWDB010000202.1:0-2163 GCA_036395715.1 Actinomycetota bacterium
CGCAACCGCCGGAGCGACTCCTCGCATTGCCGAACGATCCCGAGCTTCGACAATCGCGACTCGTTCGGCCAGTCGCCCATCGTGCCGTAGACCTTCGTCGCGAGGACGACCTTGTCGCGGCGTCGGTCGCCCTTGGTGAACCATCGTCCGATGATCTCCTCGGTCGCGCCGACGCCAAGGTGTCGCCCGAACACGTTGGCGGTGTCGAAGAAGTTGATCCCGTACGCGACGGCGGAATCCATGATCGCGTACGAATCGGACTCGGGGGTGTGTGGCCCGAAGTTCATCGTCCCCAAGCACAGCCGGCTCACGACCAGACCGAGATGGCCGACGTGGGTGTACTCCATGCGTCGAGTCTACGCCCGGGTCGGCGCAGCCTCGGCGAGCCGGCCGTCGCCTTCGGGACCGCGAACCCCCGGGATGAACATCGCCGCGATCGTTACTACGGCACCGGCCACGCCGGCGAGTATCAACGTCTGATCGGTCCCGATCCAATCCGCGAGCGGACCGACCACGGCGAACGACAGCGGCAACCCCGCGATCGAGATCATCCAATCCAGGCTCATCACTCGGCCCAGGAAGTGCTCGGGCACGAGTCGCTGCAGCATCGTGTACCAGAGCACGATCAAGAGCGAGATCGACCCCTCGGCGACGAACGCAACGAACAGGCCCTGCCAGACCGCGGTGATCAGCCCGAATCCCGCCGTCATCAGCATCCCGAGCGCCCACGCGAGGTACATCACGGTGATCGGACGGCGGCCGAGCGAGCCTCGTTGCGCCGCGACGATGCCCACCAGCGCTGATCCGAGACCCCCGGCGGCGAACACGAGAGCCAGATCGAGCCCGCTCCCCGACAGGTCGTGGCTGATCACGTACGGCATCAAGGTCTCCCACGGACCCCAGACGCAGAAGAGGCTCACCGTCGCGGTGACGAGGGCCACCCAGATCCACGTCTCGCTCCGGACGTAGGCGATCCCCTCCTTGATCTGGGGGATCAGCGCCTCGTGGGAGGCATAACCCGAACCCTTGCGCGCGCGCATCAAGAGGATGCACACGGCCGAGGCGCCGAACGTGAGGCCGTCGAAGATGAACGCCCATCCGGTCCCGATCGCGAGCAACAACCCGCCGAGCAAGGGACCGACGATCGTCATCGCGAACGGCCGGACCACCTGCCCGACCGAGTTCGCCTCGACTAAGACCTCTTCGGGGACGATCGAAGGAACGATGGAGGAGAACGCCGGTCCGAACAGCGCCTGACCGCTGCCGTAGAACACCACCAGCCCGACGAGGATCGGGATCGTGATGAGGTCGGCGAGGGTCAGGATGCCGACGGTCAAGATCGCGGCGAGCCGCAGGAGATCGCCGGCGATCATCAGGTGACGGCGATCCATCCGGTCCGACAACGCGCCGCTCGCGAGGAGCAGGACCAGCTGCGGCAGCGACCAGGCGACCCCGACCGCAGCGAAGGCGGCCGGCGAACCGTTCAGGTTCTGATAGACGAGCCAGGCGACCGCCACGTAATACGTGCCGTCCCCGATCATCGAGACCATCTGACCGATCCACAACAATCGGAAGTCACGGTGACGCATCGGGCGGAGGAGCCCGATGCGACTCGTCAGACCCGGCCGCTCGTCCACGTTCCGCGAGCCTATCGTGCGGCTGTCAGCGCGCTCAGGGAGTCCTCAACGCGCCGGGAGGGAGGCGAACAACCAACCTTCTGATCCGTAGCAGAGCCGTTGTTATGCGGTGTCGCGAGCAGCGAGCAGAGTCTTGATTTCAGCGATCGTGGCGGAGGCGGACGCGACGGAATCCGCTAGATCCTTCCTGAGCTCCTCAAGGTCCTCGGTGGACATAGCCACGATCACCTCCTCGTTCGCTCGGACCTTGGCGGCTATCGCCTCAGCTCGAGCGAGCATGTCCCGCGCGTCTTCGAGTGGGGTGTTCGGCATGCGTTCACTCTAGTACCCCGATGTGGCGCCACGACCCGTCCAAACCGCTCCAGTCTGGCGCGGCTGCTGCCTTCCGCCGCGCTTCCGGATGCATCGTCAGCATGTCGATGATGTCGGCCCGATCGTCGCCTCGATCGGTATCTCGGCAGTCGCCCGCCGGATGGGGTTGGAGCCTCAGACCATCAGGGAACGCGTGATGGTGATCGAGCGGCGG
>DASWDB010000203.1:0-3071 GCA_036395715.1 Actinomycetota bacterium
ACCGCCTGGGCTTCCATCGCCTGCATCGGCCACGAGGCGGGAACCTCACCCAGACCGTCGAGGTAGCCCTCGAGCCCGAGCCGCGCGATCAGCCGCTCGAGGCACCCGTTGGGGCCGGCGCACGACGTGAGGTTGAACTCGATCGTCCCGCGGGCGTACGCGAACCCGTCGTACCAGATCGAGTCTGCCTCCGGGATGAACACGCGGGCGCCGGCGTCGGCGTAGGTGAGGAACAGATCCCTCGACGGTGAGCCCCACAGGTGGCCACCGACCAGCGCGCCAGCGGCGTTCCGGACCGCGTATACCTTTTGCTTGGTCCGCACGACCCACGTATCGCCGGGCCTGATCGACCCGACCAAGGTGCCCGAGAACGGCGCCCCGACCCACACGCGCACCCGGTGCACCTGCGCCGTGAGGTGGACGAGCGTCCGCTGGGTGGTGAGCCCGATCCGGACCTTCGCCGGTAGCGGCGCCGACGCACCGACGCGGGTCCCCCGGTAGAAGTGGGTGAGGATCTTCCGGTGCCCCCACCCCATGTTCGCGAGACCGTACGCGCCCCATTGCGACATCCCGAGCCCGTGCCCGTCCCCGGAGCCGTAGAACGTGACCGCCCCGCTCGCGCCGGCCGGCACCTGCGGGAGCGAGACCGTCACCGTGCCGACCAGTGCGGCTGCGAGGAAGAACGAGAGTCGTCGTCGCATCGTCGGGCTTTCCCATCCCTCGAGTTCGTCCAGCCGCGAGCGCAGCAGCTCTCAACCATCGACGGTTCCCGGGAACCGATTGAGTCGGGCGGCCGGTGGGATCCGCCCTCGGCCGGTTGAGGGACGCGATCGTGAACGGGAAGGGTTACGCTGGAGCGGCTTCGCTGTCGGTCTTGACCCGCTGACCCGAAAGCACGAGCCCGTCCGGGACCCGCGCGCCCGCTCCCAGGACGCAGTCCTCGACCGTGGACCCGGCCCCGACGTGGGCGCCCGGGCCCACGATGGTTCGAAGGACGCGGGCTCCTTCGCCGACGGCGGCTCCGGGATGCACGACCGAGTCCTCTACCACCGCGTCGGGCGCGATCCGCGCCTCCGGGCCGACCGCAACCCACCGTCCGAGCCGTGCGCCGGGGTCCAGGCTCGCCGTCGGGGCGATCCACGGCGCCTCGTACGTGATCCCGTGCACCTTCCCGTCCAGCAGGTCGAAATGCGCCTGCAGGTACTTCTCGGGCGTGCCCAGATCCAGCCAATAGGCATCCGCCAGGTAGCCGAACACCGCCCCACCGCTCGCGATCACGGATGGGAAGATCTCGCGTTCGATCGAGAGCTCACGATCGGCGCTCCAGGGGTGGAGGACCGCGGGCTCGAGGACGTACGTCCCGGCGTTGACGTCACCGGGGAGCGGATCGAGCGGCTTCTCGAGGAACTCGACGACGCGGCCCCGTTCGTCGGTCGACACCAATCCGAACGCGCGGGCGTCCTCGACGTGATGCAGCGAGATCGTGACGACGGCCTCACGTTCCCGGTGGGACGCGAGCATCCCGGTGAGATCGAGGTCGGTCAGGATGTCTCCGTTCAGCGCGAAGAACGGATCGCTCCCGAGGGCGCCGAGCGCGTTGACGATCGCCCCGCCGGTTCCGAGCGGCGCGGCCTCTGTGATCCACGTGATCGTGGGATCGCCCCGCCGAGCCTCGATGAACGGATGGAAGGCTTCCTCGAGATACGGCGAGGACAGGACGACCTCGTGCACGCCGTGACGCGCGAGGTGGTCGAGGACGTGATCCAGGATCGGCCGGTCGACGAGCGGGAGCAGCTCCTTCTTCACCGTTTCGGTGAGCGGGCGCAGTCTGGTTCCGAACCCACCGACGAGGACGACCGCCTTCATCGTGCTGCGACCGTTCCGCTCACGTGTGCGGCGTCTGCGCGACGAGCACGATGCCGGTGACGATCAGCGCGACCCCGAGCCAGCGGAGCGGTTGCACCGTCTCATGCAACACGAGCACCGAGAACACGAGGATCAGGACGTAGCTAAGTGCCGCGAACGGATAGGCGAAGGAGAGCGACGCACGCGAGAGCGCGAAGAGCCAAACGATCGCCGACAGTCCGAACAGGATCAGCCCCGCCCAGACGATGGGCGATGACAGCAGCGACTTCAGACTCCCCGCGCTCAGATGGAGCTCACCGCCGGACGTCCCGGTCACATGGTTGACCCCCGATTTCAACGTGATCTGTGCGAAGCCGGCGAGCACCACCGACGTGAGGATGAGCCCGATCAACATCGTTCGGCCGCCTTTCTCCGCGACGACGCGGTTCGGTCCTTCGTTCACAGGTCCTCGACCTCCGCCGTGACCGGAACGTACGTCTGGTCCCTTCGCCCTTCGCTCTGTCGGACCTCGAATGAGTAGCGTTGATCCTGGACGTGGTAGACGCGTTGGTTGTCGCGCGAATGCACGCCGACCGTCACCCAATACTGACCCCCCGTGAACGGTACCGGGCCGAGCTCGAACCGGACGCGGCGCTTGCCGTCGACCCGACCGAGGTCGACGCGCTGTTGAGCCGTGTCGCTGCCGAAGACGAAGTTGTTCGCCCCGTCGTGCAGGGCGAAGGACACGATAGGGTCGTCGACCGGCTCGTTGGCTTTCAGATCCACTTGCAGCGTCACGCAGTCGCCCGGCGCGAGGGCGCCGGCCAAGGGATCGGAGCCCCTGTAGAGCGAGCCGCCGAGGATCTCGATCTCTCGCGATCCCTCCTCGCGCGCGAACTCGAGGTCGTGCTTCGAGATCGTTCGCCGCATCTCGCGGACGACCTGATCGGGGCCGCCGATCGTGTGGACCACCCCGTGATCGAGCATGGCCGCGCGGTCGCACAGCTGCCGGGCCATATCCAGCGCATGGGTGACGAGCACGATCGTGCGACCCTCCTTCTGGAAGGTCCGCACGCGGTCGAGGCACCGTGCCTGGAACGCCTCATCGCCGACGGCGAGCACCTCATCGATCAAGATCACCTCCGGGTCGACATGGACGGCGCATGCGAACCCGAGCCGCACGAGCATCCCCGAGGAGTAGAACTTCACCGCCGTGTCCATGAACT
>DASWDB010000204.1:0-1817 GCA_036395715.1 Actinomycetota bacterium
CGCCCGCATGGAACACGTTCGTCACGATCAGGTCGTGCCGCTGCGCGATCGTGTAGACCCCGGCGAGCACCTCGGCCAACGCGGTCCGCGGCACGACGCAATCATGCAGGTGGTAGTGAGGGGCGATCTGCGCGATCGCACCGAACGCCGACTTGCGACCCTTCCACAGGAGGGCACGCTCGGTATCGTCCGCGGCGATCCGGATCGTGCCGACGTCGTGGTCGCGAGCGGCGGCTTCCACCTCCCGCGTCTGCGCCTCGACCCCCGCTCGGAGCCCGTCGATCTCGACCAGCAGGACCGCGGCCGCGTCGGTCGGGTAGCCCGCGTGCGCGAAGTGCTCGACGGCGCGGACGATCCCCCGATCCATCATCTCGAGCGCCGCCGGAACGACGCCCCGGGCGACGATCGCGGAGACGGTCTGCGCACAGTTCTCCACGGCGGCGAAGTCGAGGAGCATCGTGCGGACGGCGGACGGCAGGGGAGTGAGCCGGACGCACGCAGCGGTCACGATGCCGAGGGTTCCCTCGGAGCCAACGACGAACCCGCGGAGGTCGTAGCCGGGGGCGGCGGGTGCTTCGGCCCCGAAGCGCTCGACGCTCCCGTCGGGGAGTACGACGTCGATGGCGAGGACGTGCGCCGACGTCACGCCGTAGGCGAGGCAGTGAGGCCCGCCGGCGTTCGTGTTCACGTTGCCGCCGATCGAGCTGACCTGTTGGGACGACGGATCCGGCGCGTACGTGAACCCGGTCGGCCGCAGGGCGTTGCCGAGGTCGAGGTTGAAGACACCAGGCTCGACCCACGCGAGCCGGTCCTCGGGTCGTACCTCGAGGATCCGGTTCATCTTGGCGGTGACGACGACGATCGCGTCCGCGATCGGCGTCGCACCGCCGGCCAGTCCGGTCCCGCTCCCGCGTGGCACGACCGGGAGGTCGTGCCGCGCGGCCACCTTCACGCACGTCACGACGTCGTCGGCCGAGCGGACGAACACGACGAGACCCGCGCTTCCCTCGACCATCGACGCATCCCGCGCATACAGCCGGAGCGCGAGCGGATCGTGCAGGACGGCGTCGGCGCCGAGCGCCGCGACGAGCTCATCACGTGCGGCGTCCAGCGTGGCCATGGCCGTAGGCTACGTCGGTGATGGCGACCTGGGCGGAGTTCGCGAACGGCGACTCCGAGCTCGCGGCGTTCGGACTCGAACGGATGAAGGGCCGGATCGTGTATCAGGCGACGCTCCGGCTCGATGGCGCGCCCCGCGTCCACCCGGTATCCCCGTGGATCGCGGCCGGTCTGCTGTGCGTCTCGTTCCGCGCCACCAGCCCGAAGGTGAACGAGGTGGCCCGCGACGCACGCTACGCGCTGCACTCGGCACAGCCGTGGGAGGACCACGATGGCGAGCACGGCGAGTTCATGGCCCGCGGATGGCTGGAGCAGATCTCGCCCTCCCACCCCGCGGTCAACGCTCGGCCGGGTCACGTGAGCTTCGAGCTCGTGCACTACGCGTGCTCGATCGAGGAAGCCGTGGCCACGGAATATCCCGATGAGAGCTCGCCACTCTATCGGCGGTGGCGAGCCTAGTCCTCAGGCGACGCGGCCGGGCGCGCCGTCGGGCGCTTCGAAGGGCAGTCCGGCCGACTCCCAGGCCTCCATGCCGCCCTCGACGTTGTGCGCCTCGAACCCCCGCGCCTGGAGCATCATCGTCGCGAGCTCGCTGCGGTTGCCGGAGCGGCAGATCACGGCGACGGGCTTCGAGGGGTCGAGCGTGGGGCCGCCTCCCGCCATGAGGGTGTTCAACGGGATGTGGACGGCGCCGTCGA
>DASWDB010000205.1:0-5293 GCA_036395715.1 Actinomycetota bacterium
TAGCGCCTGGATGTATATCGAGAGCTCGTCCGGAGCGATCGAGCGGATCGTCAGGTCATCCATCGCTCGGGCAGCCTACCGAAGCGCTCCTCCTCTTCTGACGTCGTCGGTGGCTGACGGACCTGGCGTTTTGACCGGCCGACCGTGCGACGTTGAAAGAAGCGCGTCGACCGATCCGAGCCTGGTCGACCGAACCGAAGGAGGGCCCGTGAAACGCATCTTCGTAGCGGTCGCGGCGTTGGGGTTTGCGCCGGCTCTGGGCATCGTCACCTCGTCGCAGGTCATCGCCGCGGCCGGGCACTTGCGTGATCAGTGGAACCGCACACGCCGACACCTTGAACGGCATGGCGTCGACGGCAACGACACGGTCAACGGCGGGCCCGGCCTCGATCACTACCAGGCAGATCCGGGCGACTTCCACCGCTTCGCCGAAGTTCGGGCCCTGCATCCGCGAATGAGCGATGCATCGGGATCTCCCGGTGCCATGACCGGTCCGGCCGCCTGGAGCCGCGCATCCGACGTCGGGCGATCCTGCGGTGGCGTGATGAGCACCGGATGACCATCTGACACGATCTCGGCAGGGATCAAGCGTCCGGAGATCGATCCATCGGGTGCCACGACGACCTCGGCGACCGCGGTCGCCGAGGTCGTCGACGTGACGCGAGGCCACACCAAGTTGCCCAGGCTGTAGAAGATCGGGCGGCCTCGGTAGGTCTCCATCGGCTGAAGCGCGTGGGGGTGCGATCCGAAGATCACGTCCGCGCCTGCGTCGATCATCCGGTGGGCCTGTTGGACCTGATACGCCCTGGGCCGCGCGTCGAGCTCGACGCCCCAATGGATCATGACGACGACGAGGTCCGAGGACGCGGCCGCGTCCCGGACCGCCTGCAATGCGAGCGCGAAGTCATGACCCGCGGCCGTCCCGGGCGTATCGGGACCGGCGACCTCCTCCACCGGGTCGATCACTTCGTCGATCCCGAGGACGCCGACCGTCCAACCCTCCGTCTGGAAGCTCGACGCATGGAGCGCGTCGCGCTGATCGTTGCCGGCGCCGACGGCGGCGATCCCGGCGGCCCGGATCGCGCTCAGAGAATCCACCAGACCGGCGGGTCCGTCGTCGTATGCGTGGTTGTTCGCTTGGCTCGCGACGTCGACGCCAGCGCGACGGGCCGCCGGGAGAGCCTGCGGGTCGCACCGGAACGTGAACGCCTTGAGCACCGGATCGACCACGTCGGTCGCCGGACATTCCAGGTTCACCACGGTGAGGTCGTCGCGGCGGAACAACCCGCCCAACCCACTCCAAGCCCATCCGTAGCCGAGCGTGCGGAACGCGGGGATCTGCGAGGGATCGAGGCTCACGTCACCGGTCCCGTGGATCACGAGGGTCCCCCTCGCTCGCGTGTCGTGCGCTCTCGTCGACGTGACCGCGCACGAGGCGAGGGCGAGCAGCACGCTCGCCCCCGCCACCCATCGCAGCCCTTTCTGGGACCTACCCATGACGACGCGCACCGTTCTCATCCCTGTCGCGCTCAGCACGCCGAGATGGCGATCTTCTGCGTGATGCCTTCGACCTTGCCGGCGACGACCGAAACGTCGTAATAGAACGTGTCGGTCAACGGCGTGGTCGCGTTTCGAAGCTCCGTGAGACCGACCCGCCGGTTCGGCTCCATGCACACACCCATGAACTTGATCTGGACGTCACGGGCGACCGGGAGCGTCCGCAGCAGCGGGTTCTCATTGCGGATGTAGACGGGGTCGTACCGCACGTCCCTCCAGGGCACGCCGTCCTCGATCGCCGCCTGGTGCGCGGCGCCCCCGAAGAAGGTCTGGAGGACATCGACGGTGACCGTGGCACCTTGGACGTCGACGGCACGGACGAACGTCGGGTAGACCCCATCGGCCAGCGCCGTCGGGTCCGACGTGGGCTCAGCCGTTGGAGACGATCGCGCAGGAGTCACGGACGGCGACACGGTGTGCGTGACGGTCGCGCGAACGAGTGGCGAGGCCGACGTGAACGGTACGGTCGGATCCTGTCGCATCCGCAGCGAGGACGATCCACCCGCGAGCGCCGCATAACCGCCGGTGACACCGACCGCCAACGCGAGCGCCCCCGAGCCGAACAGGACGATGCCGCGACGAACTCGCAGGGTCTTCGCCCGATCGATCTGTGGGTCCTTCATGATGCCGCCTCCTCCGTAGGGCTCGGCGACGGCCCCCATGGGCCCCGCTCGATCCCATCGAGACGATCATCCGAGGCGGGCGGTCGCGATCCCATCGCTGGAGAGCGACGCTTCCGTCGTGCGGGGGTAGGTTTCCGTCACCATGAGTGACATCCCGGGACCGGATCCGGCCGGCGATCGCCCTCAGCGCGAGGGGGACGATCATCTCGAGATGTGGGTCGGCAGCACGCGAGACCGGATCCCCCTTCGCGGCGACGGGATCACGATCGGTCTGGCGCCAACGAACGACGTTCCGCTTCCCTTCGACCGAACGGTCTCGCGCATGCATTGCGTCCTCGAGCGGGTCGCCTCGCGATGGTGCGTCCGCGATCTGTCATCGAGGAACGGAACCTTCGTGAACGGGGAGCGAGTCTGGGGCGCGCTCCCCCTCCGCCCCGGAGATGAGATCCGGGTGGGGACCGTACGGTTCGTCGCTCGCTTGAACGACGGCGGCGTCCTCGGCGAGGAAACGGTCGGCGCCGAGACGGGACCCCCTCTCACCAGACGGGAGCACGAGGTGCTCGTCGCGCTCTGCAGCCCGATGTTCTCGGGTGATGTCTTTCGCGAGCCGGCCTCCACGCGGCAGATCGCAACCGAGCTCGTGGTCACCGAGGCGGCCGTCAAGCAGCACCTCTCCCGGCTGTACGACAAGTTCGGGATCTTCGAGCAAGAGGGCCGCCGTGGCCGCCTGGCCAACGAGGCGATCCGGCTCGGGGCGGTGAGCACCGCCGAGATCCTCGGGCGCAAGCCCCGCGGCGGGTAGCGCGGTCCGAGGGCACGGACGCAGGGTTATCCCGTCGAGGATGATGGAGGGGTGGACCCCGACCCGATCGTCGGAACGGGTGTCGCCGGCTACGCGATCGAGTCGGTGCTCGGGCGCGGCGCGATGGGCGTCGTGTACGTGGCGCGTCAGCCGTCGCCCGAGCGCCGGGTGGCCCTGAAGTTGATCGCCCCGGCCTTCGCCGGCGACGAGATGTTCCGGCGGCGGTTCCTCCGCGAGGCGACGGCCGCCGCCGCCATCGAGCACCCGCACATCCTCCCTGTGTACGCCGCAGGAGAGTCGAACGGCATCTTGTTCATCGCGATGCGGCTGGTCGACGGGCCGGACCTCCGCGAGATCCTCCGCGGATCAGGAGTGCTTCCACTCGAACGGGTGGTGTCGATCGTCGGGCAGGTGGGCGAAGCGCTCGATGCCGCGCACGCTCGCGGCCTTGTCCACCGGGACGTGAAGCCAGGGAACGTCCTCGTCACCCGTCAGATCGACGCCGAGGACACGGACTTCTGCTACCTGACCGACTTCGGCGTCAGCACCTGGACCGCCTCATCGGCCGCGACGATCACGTTAACGGGCAAGATGGTTGGGACGGCGAACTACGTGGCACCCGAGTTGATCGAGGGCGGGCACGTCGACGGCAGCAGCGATCAGTACTCGCTGGGATGCGTGCTGTACGAGTGCCTCACGGGCAGGGCGCCGTTCGGCGCCCGTCAGTCGGCGGCCATCCTCTACGCGCACATCCACGAGCGGGCGCCGGCCCCCAGCTCGATCCGCCCTGACCTTCCGCCGGGCATAGATGCGGTGACGGACCGGGTGCTCAGGAAGGCGCCCGGGGAGCGCTACGCGTCGTGCCGCGAATTGACGCAGGACCTCCGCGCGACGCTGGCCGGTACGGCCGCGACGCCGGCGAGGGTCCCGCTCGCGACGATGCCAGCCAGAGCACCGACCTCCCGACCGCGCGGTCGAGCGACGTGGATCACGGTGGCTGTCGTGGCGACGGCGCTCGTCGTCGCCGTGGGGGGACTCGCGTTCCTCAGCATCCACCGTCGGGGGCCCGCGCAGGGCGCCTCGTCGTCGGTCGCTTCGCCTCTGCTGATCCGGGAAGGCGTCCAAGTGACCGCGAGCAACACGGCGCCGTCCTCGACCGACGCTGCCGGGAACCCGGTCACCTATGTGCCGACGAACGCGATCGACGGCAACGTGCAGACCGCATGGCGGACGCCCGGCGACGGGCACGATCAATGGGTCACGCTGATCTTCGACAACCCGATCGACGTCACCCGGATCGGCTTGATCCCCGGGTACGCGAAGACCGATCCCCAAACGGGTGCGAACCGGTTCCTTCAGGACCGGATCATCAAGGCGGTCGCCTACCAGATCCCAGGACTCCCGAACACGACGCAGACCTTCAAGCCGCTCCCCGTCCCCCAGTTCGTGCAGCTGCGCGCCACGACGTCTCGGGTCACGGTCAAGATCCTCGCCACAACGGCGGCACACGGGCTCGACTACACAGCGATCTCCGAGATCTACGTATACGGGTATCAGCAGTAGCGCGAGCTCCTCGACCTCAGGCTCGAGACCCCCACCACCGAGCAACCTTGGATCCGATGGCCGAGAGGCCGTGGGAGTTCGAGCCCCCCTCTCGCACCCCTTCTGAGAAGCGCTGCAACCCGGCGAGGAAAAGTCCCCTGCCTCGGGCTCGGGCCCAGGCGGCCGCCTCCGTTGAGGAAGGTCAGCGATCAGGATCCTTCGTGTACCAGACGTCGCCACAGCAGTAGAGCGAAGAGCCATCGGATTCGCCCCAGATCACGTTGGCGATCCCGGTCGAGCTAACCGCGAGGCCGAAGTAGTCACCGTCGGTGAACGTGTACCCGTCCGCGACCTTGTACTGAGCGCCGGATCTGAGGGTCGAACTGCCACCCGATGGTCTTGCAGGCTGTCGCACAAACGAAGCTCTCACGACCGAAGGTTGCCCCACGGTCGGTGGAGCGCAGCAACAGGACGCTTGTGCCGGGGCAGTTCTGACAGGCCTTGGCGTTGATGCCGGTGATCAACTGGTAGATGCGGTTCGCGTGATCGGGGTCGACCACACCGGTCGGCTCCCAATAGCTCTGGTGCTTGGGATCGATGTCGGATCCCGCCGGGCGTTCGCCGTCGAAGCGGGCCGCGGCCGAAGCCGTCACAGCAACCACAGCTGCCATGGCGAGATATCCACGTTCGCTCCATCTCGCCAGACATCCGGCCTGAGATAGGTTCCCAGCGTGCGCGTCCGCCTCCACCTCCGAAGGATGCTCGTGCC
>DASWDB010000206.1:0-7683 GCA_036395715.1 Actinomycetota bacterium
GAGCAATCGCCGTACAACCTGATGCAACGTTCGGTCGAGCTCGAGGTGATCCCCGCGATCCAGGAGTACGGGATGGGTTTGATCGCCTACAGCCCGCTCGCGGGCGGTCTGCTCGCCGGAGCCCTCGAGAAGGTCACCGAGGGGCGTCGCTCGCAGGGGTACATGGTCGGGGAGATCGAATCGAACCGTCCGAAGCTGGATCAGTGGGAGACGCTCTGCAAGGAGCTCGGCCAACGGCCCGCCGACGTTGCGCTCGCGTGGCTGCTCCACCAACCTGCCGTGACCGCTCCCGTGATCGGACCGCGTACCGAAGCGCAGCTGCTCGGCTCGATGCGTGCGCTCAACGTCGAGATGTCCGAAGAGGTGCTCGGCAAGCTCGACGAGATCTTCCCCGGACCCGGCGGCCCCGCGCCGGAGGCCTACGCTTGGTAGACGAGCGGACCGACATCCGCACCAGCTCGGTCGGGATCCTCGGATATGCCGGAGCTTCCGCTGCGCTCGCCGGCCTGTCGATCGCGATCGGAAGGTCGGCGAGCACGACCGCGCGGGTCACGGCGGATGTCGCGAGCGTCGTCGTGTTGGTGGCGGCGGGCGCGTGGATCGTCGGTGGACGCCACGAAGCGTACGAGCGGATGCGGAGCGTCCTGTGGTTCGCGGCCGTCGCGGTCTGGGCGAGCGCGGCCGTGGAGCTGTTCACCCTTGGACCCGACGCGATCGCGCTTCACGGGAAGTGGCTCGTCGTCGTGACGGCGCTCGCCGCAGCGATGCTCGGGCTCCCGCTCTGGTCCCTTTCGCAGCGGAGCCTGCAACTGGTGGCGGTTGTCGTTTCGGTGCAGGTGGGGCTCGCGGCGGCGGTGTCCTCGGAAGGCTCTCTGTTCGGTGTCACCGTTCCGCAGCTCCGTTGGCCGGCGATCGTCACGATCGTCGTCGGGGTGGCCACGTTGGCGTCGGGTGTCTTCGGGTTCCTGCGGCCGAAGCGCACCGCCATGGTCCTCGGATCGATCGCGATCATCGCGGGTGCGCTGTTCGTGGACATCGATGTGCTCCGGCAGGCGCCGTCGAACCTCTCGCTGTGGCTCGCGCTCGTCGCGTCGGTGGCGGTGTTGCTGGTCGGTGACTTCGTCTCGGATCGGGCGGTCTCGGGGATCGGGATCATCGGTCTCATCGGCACGGTCGCCGAGATCGTCCACCGAACGGTCTTCGATCGGTCGACCGCGGTAGCGCTCGTCGTGCTCGGAACGGTCGCGCTCGCGTCCTCGGTGGTCCTGGCCCGGGCATTCACCCACCCAGTGCCGACGCCACCTCCCGAGCCGCCTGCCTGACCGCTGGCGCGTACGCCTTCGCCCGGAGCGGCGCGATCCGGCTCGCCGGGCCCGACACCGAGATCGCCGCGAGGACCGTGTCTCCCGGGCCGAACACCGGCGCGCTCACCGACGCGACGCCCGGTTCTCGCTCACCGAAACTGTCGGCCCAGCCCCGTCGTCTGGTCGTCGCGAGCTGCTGCGCGAGCCGCCGCATGTCGTCGGCTTCGACGGCCGGCCCCCACGCGAGGAAGACCTTGCCGGCCGATCCGCGGGTCAGCGGGAGCGCTGCGCCGATGTCGACGATTGTCCGGAGCTCATGGTCGGAGGCGACGGCGTCGACGCAGATGCGTCGATCGCCGTCGCGGACGAACAGCTGGGCGCTCTCTCCGGTGGTGCGCGTGAGTCGCTCGAGCGCCGGATGCGCGAGCTCCCGGAGTGGGAGCTCGCGCATCGCCGTCGTCGCGAGCCCGAGCAGGCGCGGGCCGAGGGCGTACCCGAGCCCGCCGACGTGGAAGAGGTAGCCGTGGTCCTCCAACGACCGGATCAGACGGTGGGCGGTCGATCGGGTGAGGTGGGTCGCCACGACGATGTCGGTGAACGATCGTGCCCCCGCCTCGACGGCATCCATCACCGCGACGGCGCGGTCCAGGACGCCGACGGGCGTCTCGGGACGTGCGGCTCGGGCAGAGGGTCGACCCTCCGCTAGCTTCTGGCGATCGATCACCCCGAGCGCACGTCGCGTTTCCGCTTCGGCGCGGTGCCGATCGGGCTTCCTGGGCAGGGTGCTATCCTCCTTGTTCCAGATATCGGAACTCAGTTCCATTATATGGAACATGCATCGTCGAAAGCATCGGAGGCATGGTCTGACCGCAACGCCACAGACGCTCGCGGAGAAGGTGTGGGAGCACCACGTCGTCCGGCGTCAGGCCGGCGAGCCGGACCTCCTGTACGTCGACCTGCATCTCGTCCACGAGGTGACGAGCCCGCAAGCCTTCGACGGGTTGCGTCTGCACGGTCGAACCGTCCGTCGTCCCGACCTCACGGTCGCGACGATGGACCACAACGTTCCGACCACGAGCGGTCCGGTCATGGACGAGGTGAGCGCTCGGCAGATGCAGGCGCTCCAACGCAACACCGAGGAGTTCGGTGTCACGGCGTACCCCTGGGGTGCGCCGGGTCAGGGCATCGTCCACGTGATCGGCCCCGAGATGGGCTACACGCAACCCGGGATGACGATCGTCTGCGGCGATTCGCACACATCCACGCACGGCGCGTTCGGTGCGCTGGCGATCGGGATCGGCACCTCGGAGGTCGAGCACGTGCTCGCCACGCAGACGTTGCCGCAGACGAAGCCGAGGTGGATGGCCGTTACCGTGGACGGAGAACTTCCATCGGACTGCAGCGCGAAGGACATCATCCTGGCGATCATCAGCACGATCGGAACGGGCGGGGGCGTCGGACAGGTGATCGAGTACCGCGGCTCCGCGATCCGCGCGCTCTCGATGGAGGGCAGGATGACGGTCTGCAACATGTCGATCGAGGGCGGAGCTCGCGCGGGGATGGTGGCGCCCGACGACACCACGTTCGCGTACGTCGAAGGCAGACCCCATGCCCCCAAGGACGCTGAGTGGGAGCGGGCGCTCGATCACTGGGGTTCGCTGACGACCGATCCCGGAGCCGCCTTCGACACGGAGGTCACGCTGGATGCGACCTCGTTGCAGCCTTACGTGAGCTGGGGCACCAACCCCGCCCAGTCCACGACGATCGACGGCTTGGTGCCCACCCCCTCGAGCCTGGAGGCGGAACGAGCGCTCACCTACATGGCCCTGGAGCCCGGCACGCCGATCCGCGAGATCCGGCCCGATACGATCTTCATCGGTTCGTGCACCAACTCGCGGATCGAGGACCTTCGAGCGGCCGCCGAGGTCGTGCGCGGCCGGAAGGTGCAGGAGGGCCTCCGCGCGTTGGTCGTACCCGGGAGCGTCGCCGTCAAGCTCCAAGCCGAACGAGAAGGCCTGCACGACGTCTTCACGAGCTCCGGCTTCGAATGGCGAGGCGCGGGCTGTTCGATGTGCCTCGGGATGAACCCCGACATCCTCGGGCCCGGTGACCGAAGCGCCTCGACCAGCAACCGGAACTTCGAGGGCCGGCAGGGCAAGGGCGGCAGGACCCATCTCGTGAGCCCTCGCGTCGCGGCGGCGACGGCGATCGCCGGCCACTTCACCAGGCCGGAGGATCTGTGACCCTGGAACCCGTCACCCGGATCGAGGGCACGGCGCTCCCCCTGGATCGCGCCGACGTCGATACCGACCAGATCATCCCGGCGCAGTACCTGAAGCGGGTCGAGCGGACCGGCTACGGTCCCTTCCTGTTCGACGAATGGCGCAAGGACCCCGCATTCATCCTCAACGACGAACGATACGTGGGCGCGTCGATCCTGCTCGCCGGTCCCAACTTCGGGGCCGGGTCCAGCCGCGAGCACGCCGTGTGGGCGCTCGAGGACTACGGCTTCCGCGCGGTGATCGCGCCGAGCTTCGCCGACATCTTCCGGAACAACGCGCTGAAGATCGGCCTGCTCCCGGTCGAGCTCGCGCACGAGTCCGTTCGTGCGTTGATGGACGCGGTCCTCGACGACGCGGCGACCAGGATCGTCGTCGATCTGGATGGGAGAACGGTCAGCGCACCCGGGGTGGACGAGACGTTCGCGATCGACGACTTCACGCGGTGGCGGCTGATGGAGGGGCTCGACGAGATCGGGCTGACGCTCCAGCACGAAGGAGCCATCGCGCGGTACGAGGCGTCCCGCGACGCCTGGTTGCCGACCGCGTACGTCTAGTCGCTCCCGCGCTGCTCGCCGAGCCCCGCCCTCGTCAGCGCGTCGGCCTGCGTCCGGACCGTCAGCGCCGCGAGCGCCGGTGAGTGACCGACCACGACGTGCTCGGGATGGGACAGACGTCGTGCCTTCGTGGGAAGGCGGATGAGCTCGTCCTGGAACCGATGCTGCAGCCGGCGGAGCGGGGGATCCGGCCGCAGGCGACGGCCGTCTCGCATCACCGCCTCGAGCAGCGGCTCCCATCCGTAGGCCGGCGGATCGTCGTCGCGCAGGCCGAGCACGTCGCCCTCTTCACCGCCGCTCCGCCAGATCTGCTTCGGGCCGGGAGGGCTCGCCTTCGCCGTGGAGAGCTTCATGGAAGGGCGACCGTCGTACTGCACGAGCTTGTAGACCGTGTCCAGGTACGGCGCGTCGGCCGACACGCCCATCTGGGTCCCGATCCCGAACGCGTCGACCGGAGCGCCCGCATGCACGAGCTCGGCGACCTCGAACTCGTCGAGCCCGCCGCTCGCGAAGATCCGCGCGTTCGACAGGCCTTCGTCGTCCAGGATCGCCCGGGCGGCACGAGCGAGGTTGTCCAGGTCGCCGCTGTCCAATCGGATCCCGACCCGGTCCGTGATCCCGAGCTCGCGTGCGACCGCGATCGCGGTCCGGACGCCGTTCAACGTGTCGTACGTGTCCACCAGGAACGTCGTCCTCGTCGGGTGGTCCTCGGCGAACGACCGGAAGGCGAGCTCCTCCGAGGGGAAGGCCTCGATGAAGGAGTGCGCCATCGTCCCCGCGACCTGCAACCCGTGCGCGCGCGCCGCCGCGACGTCCGACGTCGCCGCGAACCCCACGATCGCCGAACTCCGGGCCGCGGCCATCGCGGCGTCCATCCCGTGCGTTCGACGGAACGAGAAATCCACCAGGTCCCGGCCCTCGGCCGCGAGGACGTAGCGGGCGGCCTTCGAGGCGATCGTCGTATGCAACGTGATCTTGTTGAGCAAGGCGGTCTCCACCAGCTGGGCGACCGCGATGGGCGCGGTGACCTCGAGGATCGGCTCGTCCGCATGGACGATCGTTCCCTCGGGGACCGCCCACACCTCGCCGTCGAACCTGACCCCGTGGAGATCCTCCAACGCTCGATCGTCGAAGCCGATCGAGCCGAGGTACCGCAGGTCCTCCTCTTCGAACGAGAAGTCCTCGAGAAGGTCCAGACAGTCCTGAAGCCCCGCCGCGACGAGGAATCCTCGGTTCTTCGGCAGCTTCCTGACGTACAGGCTGAAGGTGGACGGGCCGGTCATGCCGCGACGGAGGTAACTCACCGCCATGTTGAGCTCGTAGAGATCGGTGCGGAGCCCCCCGGGCATGGGCCGAATGTAGCCGACGTGGGACGATGCGGTCGTGCCTGGTGGCGACGTCACACGTGAGCGGTTCGAGGAACTGGTCGGCGAGGCGCTGGATGAGCTTCCCGCGTGGATCCTCGAGACGATGGACAACGTGACGGTGCAGGTCGAGGATCTCCCGCCGCCGGGGCAACCGGGTCTGCTCGGCCTCTACCGGGGCATCCCGCTGTCGCAGCGCGGTCGCGGGTATACGAACGTCCTGCCCGACACGATCACGCTCTACCGCGTGACGATCATGCGTTCCACGGGCGTGGACGAACGACGGCTGAAGGCCATGGTGGCGCACACCGTCGCGCACGAGGTGGCCCACCACTTCGGGATCAGCGACGCGCGGCTGCTCGAGATCGATGCCTACTGACGAAACGTGGATGCGCCGGGCGCTGGAGCTCGCGAGCCGATGCGCGGAGCATGACGACGTGCCGATCGGGGCGGTCGTGGTGCGCGAGGATCGGGAGGTCGCGGCGGCCGGCAACGAGCGCGAGCTCCGTGCCGACCCCACGGCCCATGCCGAGATCCTCGCCGTCCGGCACGCGGCGTCGGTCGGGGAAGGCTGGCGGCTGGACGGTTGCACGCTCTACGTGACGCTCGAGCCGTGCGCGATGTGCGCCGGTGCGATCGTGCTCGCCCGGCTGGATCGCGTCGTGTTCGGTGCGGCCGATCCCAAGGCCGGCTTCGCGGGGTCGCTCGGGAACCTCGTGCAGGATCCGAGGCTCAACCACGAGGTGGCCCTGGTTCCCGGCGTGCTCGCCGAGGAGTGCGGGGATCTGCTGCGCGCGTTCTTCCGCGCGCGTCGTTCCGGCTGATCAGCGCGAACGACGCTCGCGCATCACGGTGTCGAGCCGTGCCGCGACCGTCGGCATCTGCTCGACGATCGAATCGAACTCGCGCGCGCCCATGACCGCGACGCGCACCGGCGTGCTCGCGACGACCGTCGCCGTGCGCCGTTCGTCCTCGAGCAGCGCGATCTCACCGAAGAAGTCGCCGGGCCCGAGCGTCGCGAGCGGTTCGCCGTCCTTCGTGACCTCGACCTGCCCGTCGAGGACGATGAAGAACTCGTGCGGGAACCTCCCCTCCTGCAGCAGCGAGTACCCGGCCGGGAGGTCGACCGCGTCGGCCCATCGGGCGATCCGCTCGCGATCCTTGTGCCGGAGATCGGCGAACAGCGGGACCTTCTCGAGGTCGTGAGCGTCCACGGCCGAATCGTGCCACGGGTGGCCGGGAGGCGCCACCGGCGGCCTTGCTAGACTCGCCCCGGAGGCGTGCCGGAGCGGACGAACGGGACCGCCTCGAAAGCGGTTAGGGGTCTAATCCACCCCTCGCGTGTTCGAATCACGCCGCCTCCGCCAGCGTCCGGACGAGCCGTCACAGGGCTGTGGTGGTTAGACCGAGATCCTGCCGGGCAACCTCCTCGAAGGAGATCCGGATGTCGTCCGACGGTGTGCAGCAGACAGATCCTTCCCTGCGTGGCAAGGTCGCGATCGTAACCGGCGCGAGTCGGGGGATCGGCGCGGCCACGGCACGCGCGTTCGCCGATGCGGGCGCTGCGGTCGCTCTCGCTGCGCGGAGCGAGGACAAGCTCACGGAGCTCGCCACCACGATCGATGCCGCCGGAGGACGCGCGATCGCAGTCCCGACCGATGTCGGGGACGCCGACGCGGTTCGGCAGCTCGTGGAGCGGACGGTCGAGGTGTTCGGCAAGCTCGACGTGGCGTTCAACAACGCGGCCGGGGGAGGTCCGCCGCCGACCCCGCTCGCCGACGTGCCCGTCGACGCGTACGACGCGGCGATCGCCATCACGCTTCGAAGCGTGTTCCTCTCCATGAAGTTCGAGATCCCGGCCATCCTGCAGACAGCGGAGGGCGGCGCCATCGTCAACATGTCGTCGACGGCCGGTCTGGAGGCCGTGGGCGGCTTGGCGGGGTACGTGTCGGCGAAGCACGGCGTGATCGGCCTCACGAAGACCGCGGCGCTCGACTACGGCGACAGGAACATCCGCGTCAACGCCGTCGCTCCCGGGCCGATCCTGACGGACAACCTCGCGCGCGCGGGCGAGGAGGCACAGCGGCAAGCCGCCTCGGCGATGCCGATCCGACGCGTGGGCCAGCCGGACGAGGTCGCTCAGGTCGTCGTGTGGCTCTGTTCGGATCGCGCGTCCTAC
>DASWDB010000207.1:0-12381 GCA_036395715.1 Actinomycetota bacterium
CCGCCGCGTGCCGCTGATGATCGGGAGCACCGGCACGCGCATCCTGGAGGCGACCGTGCCCACGGTGGACGCATGGAACGTCTGGGGGCCGTGGTGCGGGAACGATCCGGCGGGCTTTGCGCAGGAGAGCGAACGAGTCACGCGCATCGCTCGAGCCCTCGGGAGGGATCCCGAGGCCATCGCGCGAAGCGTCTGCGTGTTCACCGCGATCGAGCTCGAGCCTGGGGAGGAGCCCGTGGAGGAAGGCGCACCTCCGCTCACCGGCTCGATGGCCGACATCGCCCGCGGACTCCGGGCGTTCGCGGAGGCCGGCGCCGACGAGGTGATCGTGATCCCGAGCCCGAACACCGAACGCGCGATCCGCGCGCTCGGTGAGGCGCTCGCATCGCTGCCAGCGTGAACAAACGGCTGCAACCTCGCGCGGGTGGTAGGCGTCTACCACGCATGAGCCGACTCGCAACGCGAGAGGATGCGAACGTGACCGAGGCAGAGGGCGGCCGTCTCGCCGAGCTCTACGTTCGACACGCGGCGGAGGCGGCCCGCCTGGCATACCTGCTGACCGGGGATCGCCAGCTCGCCGAAGACCTGGTCCAGGATGCGTTCGTCAGGCTCGCCGGACGACTGGTGCACCTCCGGGATGCCGGTGCCTTCGACGCGTACCTGCGCAGGACTGTCGTCAACCTGGCCAATTCCCACTTCCGCAGGAAACGGGTCGAGCGGATGTACCTCAGCCGCTCGGCGGCGGAGCCCCCCGTGTTCGGCCACGAGCCGGACACCGGCCGCCGCGACGAGCTCTGGAACGGCCTCCAGCGGCTGCCGGTCCGGCAGCGCACGGCCATCGTGCTCCGCATCTACGAGGACCTCACGGAGCAACGGGTGGCCGAGATCTTGGGATGCCGTCCCGGGACGGTGCGATCCCTCGTCTCTCGGGGCCTCGCCGAGATGCGCGTCCACGTGAGGAGTGACGGTGATGGATGACGATCTGACCGACCTGGAAGAGGTGCTCAGGGATCGCGCCGCCGAGGTCCCGTACGCCCGAGACGTCCCCCCGACGATGCTCGTGCGGGCTCGGCGAAGGGTCGCGCGGAACGTCTTCGCGTCCTTGCTGGGAGCCGTGGTGATCGTTGCCGGTGCCTCGGCGGGGCTCGCCAACCTCGGGGTGCTCCATGGCTCCGGCACCGTGCTTCCGCGGGGCTCCGGTGCCACAGCGCCGCCGTCGACCGCCTGTGCGGCGCCGGACCTGCGGGCCAAGGTTTCGCTCGAGGGAGCGATGGGATCGGCCGAAGGGTCGATCGACCTCACGAACGTCGGCGGAGCGACCTGCACCCTCTCGGGTCGACCGACCGTGTCCATCTGGAGCCCGCAGGGACAGGAGGTGCCCGTCCAGGTCAGTGAGGGCGAGCCGCAGTGGCGGGCGAACGTGAAGTCCCAGCCGCAAGGGTGGCCGGTCGTCACCCTGCAGCCGGGATCCGCGGCATCCGTTCGTGTCCGGTGGTCGAACGCCTGTCCGCAACTGTCCGACCCGGTGTCCTGGAGGATCGATCTTGGGAACGGCGCCGGGACCATGGACGCATCCAGTGCCGACGCGAGCTTCGTGCCTCCCTGCAACGGGCCCACCCAGCCGTCCACGCTCGAGGTCGGGCCGTTCGAACCCAGCGCCGGCGCCTGAGCCGGCTCTCACGAACAGAAGGAGGAACAGCCATGGAACGGATCCGCACATCCCTGCTCGGCGCCACGGTGGCGGCGATCGTCGCCCTCGCGGCATTCCCCGCTGTCTCCGGGGCGCTCCAGACCGCCTCCCGGCCGCCGAGCTGTCTGCGGAACCAGCTCGGTGTTCGATCGAACGGCATCAATGGCGCCGCAGGCACGATCCACGGGGCCTGGGTCTTCAAGAACGTCTCGGCGAGGGCCTGCGATCTCGATGGGTATCCCGGCCTGCAGCTCTACGGTCGCGGCGGACGTCCGATCCCCACCACCGTGAAGCGGAACCTCCCACCGGCGCCCAGCCACGTGAAGCTGGTGCCCGGCGGATCCGCAACCTTCTACTCGAGCTACAGCGACGTCTCCTCAGGTCCACGGGCCTGCCCGACGTCGGCGGTGATCGCGATCACGCCCCCGAACGCCACCGCGTCCCTGTTCATCCCGGCTCGCCTGCAAGCGTGTCGCGGCATCGTGCACGTCTCCGCGGTGCTCGGCGGCGTCCACCACGCGTAGTCCGATCGTCCGCTCGTCGAAGATGCATCGAAGCGCCACCGCGCCGTCATACACTCCCGCCGAGAGGAGGGAGGGCGCCGTGGAGCCAGAGGTCGAGCGGATCCTGCACGAGCAGCGTCGCTATTACGAAGACCGAGCTCCCGAGTACGACAACGTCTGGTACCGGCGCGGCATCTACGACCTGGGGAGCGAGGGCAACGCGCGGTGGTTCGAGGAAACCGCCCGCCTCGAGGCCGCGGTCGACGATCTCGACATCTCGGGCGTGGTGCTCGAGCTCGCCTGTGGAACGGGGTTGTTCACCCGTCACCTCGCGCCCCGAGCGCGACGGCTGATCGCCGTCGATTCGGCCGCCGCTGCGCTCGCCATCAACCGCGAGCGAGTCGCCGACCCGCGGGTCGAGTACGTTCACGCCGACCTGTTCAGCTGGGAGCCGCCCCATGGATTGCGGTTCGATGTGATCTTCTTCGCCTTCCTCGTGTCGCACATCCTGCCCGAGGGGTTCCTGACCTTCTGGGACCGGCTCACGAGGTGGCTGGCGCCCGACGGACTCGTGTTCTTCTGCGATGACGTGGCCGGAGCCGAGGTTCGCCGCTCGAGCCCGGGAGAGGACATCATCGGAGGCCCGGACTTCGCGCACCGGCGTCGGCTGAGCGACGGGCGGGAGTACACGATCGTGAAGATCCTTTACCGGCCGGAGGAACTTCGCGAGCTCCTCACCGCGCGAGGTTGGAGCGCAGACATCCGGACCACCGGCGATGAGTTCTTCTACGGGGTCGCGCGCCACCCCTAGGGTCAGGCGCCCGTGCGGGGACGCACGGATTGACCCTGCTGCACGGCGGTGAGAGGCTGACGACCTCAGGAGTCTTCGATCTGTCGGCCTGGCTCAGGCCGGATGATCTTCGCTGAGCTCGACCTCGGTGGCTCCCGGAAGGGGACGTTCCAGGTGTCGAGCACCGTCGAGGTCGACCGCGAGCGCCGCACGATCGTCCTTCGCGGCGAGATCGATATGGCCAACGCCGGCGAGCTCCGCACGGCGATCGCGGAGGCCGATTGGATGAACGGCGGGCCCCTGGAGGTCGACCTGTCCGATCTGCATTTCATCGACTCGTCGGGGATCGGTGCGTTGTTGTCCGCGACCGAACGGGGGCACAGCCTCGTCCTGCGTGCGCCGACCGCGCCCGTCCGACGGGTGTTCGAGGTGCTGAGCCTCGACACCGCGGCCGGGATCGAGATCGCCTGAGGGCACGCGCCTCGGGACGTGCCGAGGGGGAACCAGGGATCCCCGTTGGCGAGCGCCGTCGAGTGGGTAGAACGCTCTCGATGGCGAAAGGGTTCTTCGAGGACGCGGAGACCTCGGGTGAACGGGGACGCATCGAGCGTCCCCGGCGCGGTTCGGATGGCGATGCGGCGCAAGAGCACGTTCGGAGCCCGCAACGACTGCTGGCGGAGACCGTGGGCACGTTCCTGCTGGTGCTCGGGGCTGCCGGAGCCGTCGTGGTCGACGAGGTCAGCCAGGGGCAGATCGGTCGTGAAGCCGAGGTGACGGTGCCGGGGTTGACGGTGCTGGCGGTGATCCTGTCGATGGGAGCGATCTCTGGCGCGCATCTGAACCCGGCCGTGACGGTGGCCTTCGCCGTGCGCGGCGACTTCCCGTGGGCCCGTGTGCCGGGGTACGTCCTCGCTCAGCTGAGCGGTGCGGTCGCGGCCTGCTGGCTCCTTCGGGCGATGTTCGGCACGGTCGGCGGCTTGGGGGCGACCGTTCCGGGTCCCGGTGTCGGCGACGCACCGGCGGTCGTGACGGAGCTGGTCCTCACCACCGGCCTGATCAGCGTGATCATCGGGACGGCGTCGGACGGTCGGAACGTCGGCGGGCTCTCGGCCGTTGCGGTTGGGGGATACGTCGCCCTCGCCGGGTTGTGGTCGAGCCCGCTCACGGATGCCTCGATGAACCCGGCCCGCTCGCTGGGGCCGGAGATCGTCTCGGGGGACTTCGGGTCCTCCTGGTGGATCTACGTCGTCGGCCCGTTCGCCGGGGGCCTGGTTGCCGTGGTGTTGGCGTACCTCTTGCGCGGCCCGGGGGGCGAAGAGCCGGCGAAGGAGGCTGCGCAGGGTTCGGAGACCGAACCCAAGGGCGCCTGACCGACTCAGGTGACGTCGGGTGCCGCCGACCCCGATCTCCTCGTGGGTGGACGCGTCATCCGGCGAGGACGAGGGCCGCGCCGAGGACCACGACCCCGATCGCCAGGAGATGCAGGGCGCTGATGCCGAACGCGTGGTTCGTGAAGATCACGAGCACGCCGAGGATGATTGCGACGACGGCGAGGATCCGTCGGATCATGGGTTTCGCTCCCTCCCTTAGGGTCTCGGCCTTCGTCATTCCCCGGATCGACTCGGTCGAATCACGAGAGCCACCAACGGGGGTTCGCTTCCGCTCCGATGGGTAGGTGAGGAGAAGGCGACGGGCGGTGATCGGAGATGGGCCAACATAGCGTGGCCTCCGCGGAAGGGGCGACTTGGCGATTGGAGCTGAGCGTCCCCCCGGAGCTCAACGCGCTGCAAGACGTTCGACGATCCTTCGACGCGTTCGGATTGCCGGCCGACGTCCGGGACGACGCTCGCCTCCTGGTCACCGAGCTCGTCTCGAACAGCATCCGACATGCGGCATTGCGGGCGGATGAGCGGATCCACATCGTTGCCGGATGGACGGGCCGGCGTCTCAAGGTCGTCGTCCGAGACCGAGACCGCGATCGATCACTCGCGGTCGCGGGAAGCATCAGACCCGTTCCCGGAGCGGAATCGGGCTGGGGCCTGTTCATCGTCGACCAGCTGGCGAGCCGCTGGGGAGCCGTGCAGGACGGAGGAGCTGGCTACTGGTTCGAACTCGATGCGTCGCCGGCTCGCGAGCGCGACGAGTCGTCGGGACGGACTTAGGACCGCGGATCCTCTTCTTCGGCGACCGTGGCGGGTGTCCCTTCCCGCTTCCGGACGACGACGAACCGTTCGGTCGTGCGAACCGGCTCCTCCACCTCGGGCCTGATGTGCGCGTGGTCCACGGCGAACGTGCGAGGGTCGGCCCGAACGGATTCGTACTCGCGGAGGGAGATCGCGATCAGGCTCGAGCAATCCGGACGTCCGCATTCACAGACCATCCGAAGGTAGTCCCCGGGGTCGGTTGGGCGAGCGTCCTCGATCCCCTCGTTGATCTCGCGGGAAACCGCCTCATTGCGGGCTATCCGTGCTTCACGCTCGCTCATCGGGGTCCCGGCGGAACGCGATCCCTACTTCTTCTTCTTGGTCACCTTACGGGTTGTCTTGCCGACGACGTCTTGCACCGTGCCCTTGCTCTTCTGCATCGCGCCCCTGGCTTCGAGGCTCCGGTTCTTCGTCACCCGGCCGACCTCCTTCTTCACGCTGCCGACCGCCTTGTTCCTCTTCCCCTTCGCCTGCATCTTGCTCCCGGCCATGGTGTCACCTCCCCGTCGTTGTATCGAACCTTCCCTCACGTCGCGACCGCCAAACGCGGATCGGTTCCCTACACAGCGGCGGGCTCGCCGACCGAACGACGGCCGGCGATCCCTTCGCGGGACGCCGACGCTCCCGCGCGCACCGCCTCCAGCTGCGCCGCCACCGCTCCTCCGTAGAGCAGCGCCACGGAGGCTACGAACGACCAGATCCCCAGCGCGATGATCCCGGCCAACGGCCCGTACGTCTGCCCGAACGAGGAGCTGAACCGGAAGAACAGGCTCAGGGCGACGGTCGAGATCGTCCAGAGGACGACGGCGACGAACGATCCGAAGGCGAGCCACGACCAGGCCGGCTGACGGCGATGCGGCGCCGAACGGTAGAGCAGCGCCGTGGCGGCCATCGCCAGGACGAGTCCGAGGGGCCATCGGATCACGCCCCAGATCTGGACCGACGTCGATGAACCGAGCGACGCGGCGACGGAGCGACCCACCCCGAGCGTGATGAAGGCGCCCACGATCAACAGGCCGGCGGTGATCGTCAAGACGAACGCATGACCGTACTTGTTGATCGTTAGGCGGTCTTGTTCGATCCCGTAGATCCTGTTGAGCCCACGTTCGAGCTGCCCCATGAGGATGGTGCCGGAGATCAGCACGGCGACCAGCCCGAGGATCAGCGCCGTGGAGCGAGGTGGCGCGCCGGCCTGGTGAGCCTGGTCGACGGCCTGCGTGAGGAGCTTGCCCGCCGGACCCGGCGCTGCACTGTGGAGCGTGCCGACGATCAGGTCGCTGAGGTTCCCTTGGCCGAGCGCGCTCGCCAGACCGAGCACGATGACGATCCCCTGGATGACGATCAACCCCGACAGGAACGCCATGCTGCGGGCGTGACTCGTCCCGTCGGCGGCTCGGAAGCGCCGGAACGCGTCTGCCGCCAAACGGAGCCTGCCCGTGGTCCCCAGGGTTTCCCAGGCGTCGTCACCGGAGAGCTCCCACGTCTCTGGGACCGCGGCCGCGGTGCTCATGTCCTGTCACCCGCCACGCAGACGGGGACCGCTGCGGGTTCGACGGAAACCCGGAAGCGCTTCTTCGGCTTGCGGTCGCCGCCGTCGAGCTCGTAGGGACGCTTCTTGTCGAGCCGGATGTCGAACACACGTCCCGATGTCACATGCACGAACGGCGAGCCCTCCGGATCGCCGACGATCGATCGTCCGAGCGTGCGACCCCAATCCAGGAGTCCCTTCGCGGTCACGACGCCGATCTCGAGCTTGCCGTCATCAGGCCGCGCATCGGGGAACAGGGAAAGACCTCCGAGGACGGTCCCGACGTTCCCGAGGAGGACGCAACTCGCCTTCCCAGAGAACCACCGCCGCCCGTCGACGCGGACCTGCACCGTGAAGAGTTGCTCGCCGAGATGTCTGGCGCCCGTCCAGATGTACCCCAGTTTCCCCGCGCGCTCCTTCAGTCCATCTCCCATGTCGCGGATCATCAGCGCGTCGAGCCCTGCCCCGGCCATCACCACGAAGCGCTCACCGTTCATCAGACCGACGTCGAGCATCCGCCGTGCCCCGTGCAAGCCGATGTGAACGGCACCCTCGATTTCGCTCGGGATGCCGAGGTTCCGCGCCAAGAGGTTCGCCGTGCCGGCCGGGACGATGGCGATCGCGGTGGCCGTCGTGGCGAGGGCGTCGATGCAACGCTGGAGCATCCCGTCGCCACCCCAGACGAAGAGGAGATCCGTGCCGTCGGCGATCGCCTCCTTGACCTTCTTCGGTGCTTGCTTGCTCTTCGAGACCTCGTACCAGCGGGGTGCGTCGACCCCTTCCCTGGCGAGGACCGCGCGGAACGCCGGCAGGCCTCCTCCGAGCGACTTCCCGGTGTGGGCGAGAACGCCGACGGACGTCACGTACGAGCCTCCGAGCGTTCGCGGGGTCTGGGTGCGACGACGCGTCGAGGACGGCGGCGATCGGCGACCATGGCAGTCGCGCGAACGGCGAGGAGCGCGAAGCTGATGGCCCCCAAACCGAGAACGACGCTCGCGAGCACGTCGGTGGGGTGATGCATGCCGCGGTACACGCGGGACAGGCCGACGTAGATCGGGAGTAGGACGGCGACGATCCAGATCGGGATCGTGATGGCGGCGCGACGGACGCGTGAGGAGATCACCATCGCCAGACCGACGTACGTGACGATCGCCGCGCCGGTGTGACCCGAGGGGAAGCTGGACGTCACCGGGATGGGATCGAGGGGGACGATCGCCGGTCGCGGCCGATCGATGACCGTGGTCGTCGCCAGGAACGTCGTGAACTCGATGAACAGCCCCATCCCGAGGAATGCGGCGCCGTACCAGAGCCTGCGGAGCACCAGGACGCCGACCGAGATCCCGGCCACCAGCAGGATCGTGCCGGTTCCGCCCAGGATGGATCCGAGATCCGTCCCGGAGTTCAGCGTCGCGGTCCGATGTAGCTGGACCCATCGCTCGAGGCTCCCGTCCCAGCCCGCGATCCGCGAGGAAAGTGACGACGACGTGATGACGAGGCCGATCGCGACCAAGACGACGGTGAGCGCCACGCTACCGGCGACGGACACCGTCGCGGCGACGGCCGGAGGCGGCCACGTTCGAAGGCGCTCGCCGATCGTGTGACTGGGTTCGCCCGCCACCTCACCGTTCGCCGCGTATCCCATGTCGCGATTTTTCACCGGAGGACCGCTTCCCAAACATCGGCCGACCGCGTCCCGGCCGGCCGGTCAGAACCGGTGTGTGCGACGGAGACGGCGAGGACGGCCGTCGGGGTCGACCACCGCCCGGTACAGCGGCCACGCCCAGAACCGCTGCCATGCGGGTACCGGCCGGGGCGTATGGAAGCGGACACGACCCCGGGGTCGTGGTCCGGTACGTCCGCCCTGGTGCCACGTGTCGAGGGCCGCGGCCGCCCTGCGCCAGCGCTCGAAGCCACGGATGGGATCGAGCATCGCATCGTCATCGTCCGTGCCGAGATGTTCGCGCCACAGCCGCAGCCGGAGGTCTCGTGCGAAGCGGCGCGCCTCGTCCCCGGTTCCGGCCGGATCGCGTGGTTCGCGAAGATCCTCTTCCTCGTCCAAGACCGCGACGGAGAGCTCCGAGTCGTGCGTCCATGAGCGGCGGTTCATGTTGTCCGAACCGATCAGAGCGACGACGTCGTCGACGATCACCGCTTTGGCGTGGACGTAGATGGCATCGCCCTGCTCGTTCTCCAGGTCGAAGACCCCGACCCGATCGGGGGCCACCTCCATCAGGTGCTCCATCATCGTGAGCTGACCCAGCCTGCTCGCCGGACCCGAGACCCGGCCGTTGCGGTCCGGATGGCGGGGGACGACGACGATCAACCGAAGGTCCGGAGCGCGGCGGAGCGCGCGCTCGTAGAGCAGGGCGATCTCGTCCGACCAGAAGTACTGGTCCTCGACGTAGATCAGGGAGCGAGCACGGCCGAGCACCTTCCCGTAGATGCGGGCGATGCTTCGCTCGCCGTCGGGGGCGAACGGGTAGGCGGGTCGTTTGGCGGGATAGGTGCGAAGGACCTGGACCGCGTGTCGGCCGGCCGGCGCAGGTGGTGTTCCGTACGGAGGGATCGGAACGGGAACGGGCGTCTCCTCCGTGGATCGCGCGATGATCCGGGCCAGGCGAAGCCCGCGTCGCTCGAGGGGTGTGGGGTCGTTCCAGCGCTCGCGGAACGACTCGGCCAGATCGGCGATCGCCGGTCCACGGACCTCCGTCTGGAGGTCGTGCCATGGGGGGTGCGGTCCGTACGACGGATCGAGGCGCTCCGCCTGCGGGTCCCCGAGATGGTCGGCGTCGTCCCGTCGTCCGTGGCACAGGTCGATCCCGCCCACGAACGCGACCCGCTCGTCAGGGTCGGCAGGGTGAACGAGGACGAGCTTCTGATGATGGGATCCGGTGCGGCGCACCCGCTCATCCAGCAGGACCTCGCCACCCGCCTCGTTCACGATGCGGGCGAGCTCCCCCTGCTCCTGCTGGTTGAACCCCAGCGCCTGCGGGTGCGATCGCCACAGGAGTCCTCGGACCTTCACCCCGCGCCGAGCCGCCGCGGCGAGCAGATCGCCGACGCGCGGGCCCTCGGGCCCCACGAGCTCGTCCTCATCGCCGCGCCAGTCGGACACCAGCAGCTGGTCGCCGTCGCGCGTCGCCGCGATGCACATGGCGAGCCGGGCGAAGTAGTCGGCTCCGTGGATCAGCGGTTCGACGCGATTGCCGACGGTCCAGGCCGCGGGCTCGCGGCCGGCATCGATCGCGGTGGAAGGATTGCCGCGCTCGGCCGCGGACAAGAACCAATCGCTCGGTCCGTGTACGGACCCTGGCTCACCGGTCGCGCTCACCTCGCCGACCCCACCGGGTGACGCGGACGCGTAGACGATGAGGCGGTGACCGCCGCCGGAGCGCCGAGCGAGAGCACCCTGCCGCCGAAGGCCACCGCGCAGACGGCGAACCACGTCCAGCCGAGGATCAGTCCCGCGACCACGTCCGAGAGCCAGTGCACGCCGAGGAGCACACGGGAGCCGGCAACGGCGACGGCGACCCCGACCGCGAGTCCCGCGAGCGCGGCTCGCGCTCGCGCAGATAGATCCCGTCCGATGACGAGGGCGAGGGCAGCGTAGGTCGCGGCCGCTGCCGTCGAATGCCCGCTCGGGAACGACGGCGTCCCCAACGCCCCCATGGGGCCGAGGTCGGGTCGGACGCGCTCGACCGTGAACTTGATCAGGTTCGAAGCGGCGAGCTGCCCGACGACGACGAGGGTGAGGAAGAGCGGGATCGAGATGCCTCGGCGTTTCCACCAACCGAAGAGCGCGCCCGCGAGCGCCACGGCGATGATGACCGGGGTCGACCCGAGCGCGGTAAGGATCTGCAGCATGCGGAACGACCCCGTACCCGTGTGGGTCGCGGCCCATCGCGCGACGGTCTGGTCGACCCGGACGACGCCCGAGCTCGTTCG
Source organism: Actinomycetota bacterium (assembly GCA_036395715.1). GTDB lineage: Bacteria > Actinomycetota > UBA4738 > UBA4738 > HRBIN12 > AC-51. The sequence goes on from DASWDB010000207.1 coordinate 10,661, forward strand.
GATCATGTACACGACGACGCCCAGTCCCACCCCCGCGACGACCACGGCGAGCAGGGCAACCGTGAGCGCTAAACCGGTCGCCGTCGCCGGATCGAGCCGGGAACGGATGAACCGCCGGAGCCCCCTCCAACGGATCAGTTGATCCTCGACCGCGGCCGACGCCGAGCGGGCCGGGTCTGCGTGCGGCCACGCACGGACGCAGATCCCGCCGGCGATCCCGGCGCCCGTGCCGATCGTCAGGAGGAGCAGGATGACGAACACGGTGTCCCGGTCAACGATCCGGGGCCGCGGCGCTGATCTCGGCCAGCGTCGAGCCGAAGCTCGTCTCGATCGCCAGATCGCCGAGTGACACGATCCCGACCGCGCGGTCGGCCTCGACCACGGGCAACCGTCGGACCTTCGTCGTGGTCTCCGTGTCCCGCCCCTCCGCAACCGCGCGGATCGCGATGTCCCGGTCGGTGATGATCCCGGCCACACGCTCGGTTCCAGGCGCGACGAGGCCCGTCTTCGCCCCCAGCGCGTACCCCGCGCCGAAACTCGCGATGTATCCCAGCAGACCCATGACCCGTCCTCCCTCGCTGTTCGTTCCGATGACGCCTTCTCCTACCCCTCAAGGGAGCGCGACATGCGGACATCCCGCGTACCTCGGGACTACGGCGTCCTCGTTCCGGGTATGCCAGGCTGGCGTACATGACCGAACATCCGAGCGAGCGTGAGGCGAAGTTCGAGATCCCGGATGACTTCGAGATGCCGTCCCTGGGTCGTGCCGTCGAACGATCGTCCGTCAAGCTGAGCGCCCGATACTGGGATACCGCCGACCATCGCTTGCTCCGATGGGGCCAAACGCTCCGCTACCGGCAAGCATCCGACGGGTCGGAGGATGGCTGGACCCTCAAGGTGGGCGCGCCTCGCGAGGCTACGGCGGCAGGCGGAATCCTCGAGCGCCAGGAGCTTGATCAGCGAGGTCCGCCCGACGAACCGCCTCCGCGTCTGGCCGCGCTCGTCCTCGGGATCACCCGAGGCGAACCACTGCGGCCGATCGCGACGCTGGAGACCGCCCGGGAGGTGCAGCTCCTCGGCGCCGTGGAGGTGAGCGACGACCGGGTGTCTTCGTCGATCGACGGGCGGCCGGGGCCGGCCTTCCGCCAGATCGAGGTCGAGGCGAAGGGCCCGGGCTCCGATCCGCTCATCACGGAGCTCTCCGACCGGCTGATCCGGGCGGGGGCGACGCGAACGACCGCCGCGAAGCTGGAGACGGTCCTCGGGGGGAGACCCGAGCCCGAGGTGGTCGTCCCTCCGCTCCGCTCCGACTCCCGTTCGGAGGTGGTCGTCCGATACGCGCTCGCGAGAAGCGTGCTCCGACTGATGGGCGAAGATCCGAAGATCCGGGCCGGCTCCGACGCCGACCCGATCCACGATGCCAGGGTCGCGACCCGACGTCTTCGTTCGGATCTCAAGACACTCGAACCGTACCTCGCTCCCGTCGAACGCCTCCGCGAGGAGCTGGGTTGGTTGGGCGGGCTCCTCGGCGCTGTTCGCGATCTCGACGTCCTCGTGGAGCGCATGGGCGCGCGGATCCGCGAACTGCCGGACCCGGATCGCAGCGCGTCGGCACCGATCCTCGCGATGCTCGAGGACGATCGTCGTCGGTGCCGCAGCGAGCTCCTCGAAGGGCTCCGATCCGAAAGGTACCTCGAGCTTCTGGACGAGCTGATCGGCGC
>DASWDB010000208.1:0-11046 GCA_036395715.1 Actinomycetota bacterium
ATCTGTTCGAGGCATGGCGCCGGTTCCTAGAGCGGATGGCGGCCCGATACCCGCTCGTCCTCGTGTTCGAGGACATCCAATGGGCGGACGAAGGCCTACTGGACTTCGTCGAGCACGTGGCCGATTGGGCGCAGGGCCCGATCCTGACGGTGGCGACAGCGCGCCCGGAACTGTTCGATGCGCGGCCGTCGTGGGGCGGCGGCAAGCGCAACGCAGCGTCGATCTACCTCGAGCCGCTCTCGCCCGAGGAGAGCTCCGCGCTGCTCGAGGACCTCCTCACGGGTGGACTGACGCCGGATCTGTCGCTCGCGATCGCCGAGCGCAGCGAAGGCAACCCGCTGTACGTCGAGGAGATCGTCCGGATGCTGATCGACGACGGGGTGTTGCGTGCCTCGGGCGCATCGACGTGGGAGGTTGCCAAGCCGGTGGCCGACGTGGAGCTGCCACGGTCGATCCAAGGGTTGATCGCCACCCGCCTCGACGTCCTGCCGGCGGACGAGAAGGCGTTGCTGCAGGATGCCGCGGTGGTCGGTCGCATCTTCTGGGCCGGCGCGGTCGCCTCGCTGAGCGGTCGCGGGGTGGCGGAGATCCGAGACCCGCTCGGCCGGCTGCGAGTGAAGGAGCTCATCCTGCCGAACGATCCGCCGAGCTTCTCCGACGAGCAAGAGTTCGCGTTCCGGCACGGGCTGATCCGCGACGGCGCGTACGACTCCTTGCCGAAGTCTCTCCGCGCGGAGAAGCACACGCAGGTCGCGCGGTGGGCCGAGGAGCGCGCGGGCGATCGTGCGGACGACATGGCAGAGCTGATCGCAACGCACGACCTCGAAGCAGTGCGCTACCTCGAGGAGCTCGGCGAGACCTCCGCGGTTCGCGCCGACGCCGAACGCGCGGCGTACCGATGGACCCGGGGCGCCGGCGACCGAGCGGCGGCCTTGTGGCTCCCTACCGAGGCGATCCGCTGGTACCGCATCGCGGCGCAGCTGGCAGATGTGACCGGCGTGGCCATCGCAGAACGTGCATCGCTTGCCCGCGCCCTCGCGCGCGTGTCGTTCGGGTCCGCCCCCGTTGCGGAGACGGAGCCGATCTACCGCCGGGCGCTTGCCCTGTTCGAGGAGATGGGCGACGAGCGAGGGGCTGGCTGGGCGCAGTCGTGGCTGGTCCTGATCTTGTTCCAGCAGGGACGGGACGACGAGGCGCTGGAGTCGGGTCGCCGGGCGATCGAGCGGCTCGAGCCGCTCGGAGAGACCCCGGAGCTGGCCGAGGCGCTCCGGCTGTTGGGACAGTTCCATTGGCGACGCGGCAACTCCGACGAGGCCGATCACTACCTCCGAAGGGCGATCGACGTGGCGGGTCGTGTGGGCGCAGGCGCCGTCCGGGCCGCGGCGATGCACGACCTCGGGGTGGAGCTCTCTCTGACGGGGCATCACGACGAGGCCCTGGCAACGATGGAGGAGGCCTTCGTGCAGGCGAAGGAGGCTGGCGATCCGATCAACCTCCAGCGCATGTACAACAACTTCGCGTCGACCCTCGCCGGGCTCGCGTCCGACTTCCCGCGCGCGAGGGAGATCGGGGAGGAAGGCCTGACCCTTGCGCGGAAGGCGGGGGGTCGTGGCTGGATCGGGTGGATCGGTGGCACGCTCAGCGACATCGCGCTCCAGCTCGGCGAGCTCCCCGAGTCCGAACGGATGACGCGAGAGTCGATCGAGGACGCGATCGCCGCCGGCGACCAGCCTCTCCTCGGGCTGCGGCATCTGGGCCTTGCCTGGGTGCTGCTGTGGCGGGGAAGGGTCGACGAGGCCGCCGCGGAGCTCGAGCGGTCCGACCAGATCCTCCGCGACAAGCCCGAGCCGCAGGTCGCCATCCCGCGTTCCGCGGTCGCGGGGATGCTCGCGGCGGCGCAGGGCCGGTTGGAGGAAGCGCTCGAGCAGCTGCGCTCAGGGGCGAACCTCGCGGGCGAGTACACGATCGATCAGGACCCCCAGGTCGTCCTCGAGCTGATCCGCGTGGTGCTGCGGGCAGGAGCGGACGATGAGACGGAGCGCTACCGGGAGATCCTCGCGCGAGGCAGGTCCCCGTTCGCGCAGGCGTGCCTGCATGACGTCGACGGACTCCTCGCGCAGGAACCCGCCGACGCGATCGTGGCCCTCCGGGACGCGGTCGAGCGATTCGAGTCGCTCGGGATGCGGGTGGATCAGGCGCGCGCGATGCTTGAGCTCGGTCGGGCGATGCGGCGCGCGGGTGAAGATCTGCGCGGGATCTTCACTCGCGCGCGTCAGCTCCTGATCGAGTGCGACGCGCAGCTCTTCGTCTGCGAAGCGGACGAAGAGCTCGCCCGGTAGCGATCAGCGGCCGGTGGTGCGCGGTTGTCAGGGCAGGACGAGGACGCGGCCGATCGGGGGCAACCCCGACGCGAGCTCGGTCCACGACGATCCCGCGTCAGGGGATCCGAAGAGCCGGCCGTCCGACGTTCCGAACGCGGCGAACGAGCCATCGGGGAGCGCGTCCAGGCAGGAGGTGTCGACGTTGTCGTCGAACCACTCGGGCAGACCGTCGCGGCATCGCTCGAACCCTTCGCTCGTGAGCGCCCCCCGGTAGACGGCGCTCCGCCCACCGCGAGGGCCGTTCGACGCAGACACGAGGACCGCGTCGTCACAGACCGCGACCGCCCGGCAATACGAAGCTTCCAACCCCTCCGCTCGGACCGTCCAGTTCGCCCCGCGATCCTCGCTGACCGCGAGCCCGCCCGCGCACGCGGCGAGGACCAGGCCTTCCGCCGTCGCGACCTGGTGAACGTCCGCGTCGACGTCGATCGTCGGAGTCCAGCTCCGGCCACGGTCGTCGGTCCGGAGGATCCCGCCGACGTGCACGTTGACGTAGAGGTCGTCGTCCCATTCCGAGATCGAACGGGTCTCGGGCGGCCCGCCCCACGGCGTGTACCACGAGGAACGCCCCTCCGCCCGGTCGAACGCCGCGACCGCCTCCATCCGTCCGTCGGCGACGCGGAACAGGCGGGCCTCGGGCGTGCCCACGAACACGTCGGCATGGGTGGCGGCGATGCACGTGGCACGGAGATCGGGGAGATCGGCGACGTGGATCCACTCCCCGCCGCTCGTCTGCCAGAGCTCGGTCCCGTCGACGGCACCCCACAGCTCCCCTCCGTGGGGTGCGACGGTGGTTACCGCACGACCCGCGAACTGGAGCGGTTCTGCCGGTCCTCCGTCATCGAACGGATGGAGCCCCCGCCGCGACGCCACCAGGACCCTCATGGACCGATGCTCTCACCGGGCCGGCGGTGACGTAGATTCAGGGCCCATGAGCGAACGAGATGAACGGGACGTCTCGGTGGTGGGCCGCGGCGCCCAGGTCGAGGGGAGTCTGGTCTCGAGCGGATCCCTGTGGATCGCGGGCCGCATCAAGGGCGAGATCTCGGTGGAGGGCCAGGTGACGGTCGCCCCGGACAGCGAGGTCGAGGCGGACATCAAGGCCGGGAGCATCAATCTGGCCGGTCGGGTGAACGGCAACCTCATCGCGCCGGGATCGGTCGAGCTCCCGGCGCAGAGCCAGGTCAAGGGCGACGTGCGAGCCAAGAGCGTTGCCGTGCACGGGGCCGTCGAGGGCAACGTGATCGCCGAGCAGAAGGTCGAGTTGGGCCCGGGCGCACGATTGCAGGGCGATATCACGTGCGCTGCGCTGGTCGTCGCCGAGGGAGCCGTGTTCCGAGGCCGATCCATCATGGGGCAACGGCCGGCGAAATAGCGCGGGTCCACCGTTTCGCCGGATCCGACGTACGTTGGACTTCAAGCCTCCCCGCCCCGCTCGGTGGCGGGATCGCCCTCGTGAGGGGGGCGCGATGGAAGAACACCGGCAGCGTGCGCGAGCTCCGCCGGGTGGTCCACGGGACCGAACGCGAAGCATGCCCGAGGAGGTTGTTCATGGCGAACCTCGTTCGCAGAGACCCGTTCTTCGAGATGACCACACCGTGGCAGCGTGACATCGACCGCATCTTCCGGAGCGTCGCCGACCAGTTCGGGAGGATGGATCTGTCCACGCGGCAGGTCGAGTGGCTGCCGGCCGCGGACGTCCTCAGTAGCGGCGACGACATGGTGATCCGTCTCGAGCTCCCGGGGATCGACCCGAGCAAGGACCTCGAGATCACGGTCGAGGACGACGTGCTGCACATCCGCGGTGAACGCCGGGAGTCGCAGGAGGAGACCGGCGAAGGATTCATCCGTCGCGAGACCTCGTACGGATCGTTCGAGCGATCGCTCCCACTGCCTCGGAACGCCAAGACCGATGATCTGAAGGCCACGTACCAAGACGGCATCCTGGAGATCGTCGTTCCCAAGGGCGCGAAGCAGTCGGCCCAGCGGGTACCGGTCGAGGTCGCGACCGGGAAGAAGAAGTAGTGGGCGGCCTCCGGCGCGGGACCGGAGGTCGGCACCTCGGTGCTGCCCCGGCCCCGCGCCGGAGGGCTTCCCGAGCCGCTGGCACCCTCAGACGAGCGACAGGTACGCGGTGTGCGCCGCGAGGTAGTCGTCCAGGATCGAGCGCGCGAGCGGATACGAGCCCACCAACGGATGGGCGAGGAGCGCCTCGAGCGCAGTGTCGTACGAGCCCTCGACGGCCGCTCGCACCGTGAGCCGCTCGTACAGCTTGACCTGCCCGAGCAGCGCTCGTGCTGCCTCAGGGATCCTCCCCTGTGCAAGCGGATGGGCGCCGTGCTCGTCCATCATGCACGTGACCTCGACGACGTCGTCGTCCCGGAGGCCGTCGATCGCGCCGCGGTTCGGAACGTTCAGGATCAGCGGCACCGCGCGCCGCTGGGTCGACGCGGCCATCACCGCGGTCGCGACCCCCGCGTACCCTTCGCCCTCGACGCGCTCGTCCTCGACCTCCGGTGACCCCGGCACGACGAGCGACTCGCCGCGCTCGCGCGCGAAGTACGTCTCGTCGCGCGTCTGCATCGCCTGGGTCCACGCGTCGGCGGCCGCGGCGAGATCGCCCGCTTCCGTCCGCGTGCGCAGGACGGGCCAGACCGCGTCGTTGATCGCCGCGATCTGTGCCGCGCGCGTGCCGCCGGACCGCAGGATGTTCTCCACGGCCTGCTCCCGGTAGTAGTAGAAGTAGAGGTATTCCATCGGGAGCATGCCGACGGTCTGAACGAGCTCGGTATCGAACAGGCGCCACTGCGCGTCGCACCCGCGGAGCTCGTCGTAGCGATCCAGCAGCTCGGGGAGCCGGTCGCGGCCGTCGACGAGCACGCGGTGGATCCATCCGCAGTGGTTCAGACCGACGTAGTCCGCGTGCACCCGATCGCTCGGCACGCCGAGGAAGGCCGCGATGCTCCGTTCCATCGAGACCGGCCCGTCGCAGACACCGACGGCACGCACGCCGCTGTGATCGGTGAGGGCCTGGGTGACGATGCCGACGGGGTTCGTGAAGTTCACGAGCAGGGCCTCGGGCGCGACTTCCTCGATCGTGCGCGCGTGCCCGAGCATCGCCGGGATCGTCCGCATCGCCATCGCGAAGCCCCCGGGCCCGGTGGTCTCCTGGCCGAGGACGCCGTGTTTCAGCGGCAGCTCTTCGTCGAAGGTCCGCGCACGCTCCTGTCCCGGTCGGATCGCGGCGAACACGAAGCGGGCGCCGCCGAGGGCGGCGCGAGCGTCGTGTTCGCCGCGAACGCTGAACGTCGCGCCCCAGCCGCGGCACAGGAACGCGCCGAGCGCGGCCATCGTCTCGAGGCGATCGTGGTCGGTGTCGTGCAGCACGACCTCGGTGAGCCCGAGGTCGTGCTGGCGCTCCGCGAGGCCGCGCAGGACGAACGGCGCCCGTACCCCGGCCCCGAGCATGGTGAGTTTCACGCGACCACGGTACCGTGGCGACCATCGCCCGGACGGGGGACGACCGTCCGGGCGACTCGACCCGCAGGTCGCCGATGCCGATTCACCGGGGGACGGTACCGAGGAGTCTGCCGTGGCACGTGTCCTGGTGATCGACGACGAAGACGTGATCGGAGCGGTGCTCCGCTACGCCTTCTTGGAACAGGGCCACGAGACGCTCGTGGCCGAGGGCGGAAGGCGGGGGATCGAGCGAGCGCTCCTCGAGCGCCCCGATGCGATCGTGCTGGACCTCATGATGCCCGGGGTGACGGGCCACGACGTCCTTGCGGCGCTCCGCGACGACGCGGCCGAGGATGACGTACCGATCCTCGTCCTCACGGCGGTCACCCAGATCCGCGAACGCGAGCGATGTCTCGCCGAGGGGGCGGACAAGGTGATGACGAAGCCCTTCGACCCACGCGAGGTCGCGAGCGTCGTCGACGGCATGCTCAACCTGCCTCCCGTCCCGTCGTTCCGCCGGTCCGCCTGAGGTGCGACGGATCCCGTCGGGAACGCCTATATCGTGGTGGCGTCATGCCGGGTCGCAAGGAGATGCTGGAGATCGCCGGGCGAGAGGTCGCCATCTCCAACCCGGAGAAGATCTTCTTCCCGGAACTCGGTCTCACCAAGATCGATCTGGTCCGGTACTACCTCGCCGTGGCCGAGGGGGCGCTGCGCGGCGTCGACGGGCGCCCGATGGCCCTCAAACGATTCGTGAACGGCGCCGACGGTGAGTTCTTCTTCCAGAAGCGCGCGCCGACCTCGCGGCCCGAGTGGATCGAGACGGTCGAGCTGAAGTTCCCGAGCGGGCGGACCGCGCAGGAGATCGTGGTCCGCGACGCGGCGCAGCTCGTGTGGATCGTGAACCTCGGCTGCATCGATCTGAACCCGCATCCGGTGCGCGCCGACGACCTGGATCATCCCGACGAGTTCCGCATCGACCTCGATCCGGTCCCCGGGGTGGACTGGGGGCAGATCCTGGAGGTGGCGGTCGCGACGCGTGATGTCTTGGAGGAGTTCGGGCTCACCGGGTGGCCGAAGACGTCGGGTTCTCGAGGCGTCCACGTGTACGCGCGGCTCGAGCGACGCTGGACGTTCCCCGAGGTGCGGCGCGCGGCGGTCGCGCTCGCGCGCGAGGTCGAACGGCGCGAGCCCCACCTCGCGACGAGCAAGTGGTGGAAGGAGGAGCGGCACGGCGTGTTCCTGGACTACAACCAGAACGCGAAGGACCGGACCGTCGCCTCGGCGTACTCGGTGCGGCCGACATCGGACGGACGCGTGTCCACGCCGCTCGCCTGGGACGAGGTGCCGGGGTGCGAACCCGACGCGTTCACGATCCGGACGGTCCCCGAGCGGTTCGCTCGTGCGGGTGACCCGTGGGCCGGGATCGACGACGCCGCCGGCTCCCTCGAACCGCTCCTCGAGCTGGCGGAACAGCACGAGGCGGCCGGGTTCGCGGATGCTCCGTGGCCGCCGCAGTACGAGAAGCAGGCGAACGAGCCGCCGCGGGTGCAGCCGTCGAAGAAGCGCGGAGGCCCGCCCACCCCCGAGGGGATCGTGCCGCCGCCGGCGCCGGGCAAGACGGTCGGTCCGACCGGCCGGCGCCGCACGACGATGCCATTGATCGAGATCGCGCGGGCCGCGACCGAGCGGGAAGCGTTGGAGGGACTGGAGCGGTGGAAGGCGAAGCACCCGGACGTCGTCCCGCACCTGGAGCCACCGGACGTCATGGTGGACTCGATGCGCGGGCGGAGCACGACGTGGACCCGCATCCGCGTGAACCTCCGGCACGTGCCGGAGGACGAACGCCCGGTCCAGGAAGCGCTCGAGGTCGACTACGACCCGTGGGAAGGGGTCGAGTGGCCGTCGTGATCAGCGCAGCGTCGCCAGCGTCTCGCCGGCCAGCCGGACTTCCTCCGGCGACGACCCGGCGGGCATGTTGAAGATCAGTCCACCCAGCCCGACGTCCAGCATCGCCTTCGCCTGTCCGACGATCGCATCGGGGTCGCCCCACCACAGCCGCGCGCCGATGGACTCGTCGGGAACGCCGCGCTGCTCCTGCCACACCCGCTTGCGTCGCTCGGCCTCGGCCATCGTCTCGGCGACGATCAGGGTGCCCAGGCGGGTCGCCACGATCTGCCCCGGATCCCTGCCGACCGCCTCGCAGTGTTCGCGCAAGACCTCGAGCTTGTGGGCGATCGTCGCAGGATCGCCGAACCCGTTCCACATGTCTGCGTACCTCGCCGTGAGGCGGAGCGTCTTCCGCTCCCCGCCGCCGCCGATCAGGATCCTCGGCCCGCCGGGTTGGACCGGTTGCGGAACGTTCCACGCGCCGTCGACGTGCGCGACCGTGCCGCGGACCGTGCTCTGCGGCCGTGTGAACATCAACCGGCAGATCTGCAGTGCGTCTTCGAGCCGATCGAAGCGCTCGGTCGCGCTCGGGAAGTCGTAGCCGTACGCACGGGATTCCGCATCGTTCCAGGCCGCGCCGATCCCCAGCATCGCCCGTCCGGAGGAGACGACGTCGAGCGTCGTGACGACCTTCGCCAGGAACGCCGGGTTCCGGTAGGTGACCCCCGTCACCAGCGCGCCGAGCCAGATGCGCGACGTCCGCGCCGCCACGCCCGAGAGCACGGTGTAGGCCTCGAGCATCGGGTCGCTCGGCGGTCCGGCGTTCGCGATCTGGTGGTAGTGATCCATGACCCAGAACGAGTCGAAGCCCGCGTCCTCCGCCGCGCCGGCGATCGCCGCGATCCGCTCGAAGAGCTGGGCGTCCGGAACGTCGGGGAACGTGAAGCTCGGGAGCTGGAGCCCGAAGTGCGGCATCGCGGCCACGATACGTCGTGACCGTCGTTACGGTGGTGCGATGGATCGTGACGAAGCCGTCCGCAGGCTGACCCGGGCGAAGGTCGGCAGCCTGGCGACCATCCGACCCGACGGGTCGCCGCACGTCGTCCCCTTCGTGTTCGCCGTGAGCGGCGGCACCGGCGGGCTGCGGGTCTACTGGTGCGTCGACGACAAGCCGAAGCGGAGCCGCGAGCTCCAACGGCTCGTGAACATCCGCGCCCATCCAGCGGTCGAACTCGAGGTGAACGGCTATGACGACGATTGGGCGGCGCTGTGGTGGGTGCGCGCCTCGGGGGCCGCGCGCGAGCTGACGTCGTCCGACGAACGGGAACGTGCGCTCACCGCATTGGCGGCGAAGTACCCGCCGTACGCCGAACGCCCGCCCTCGGGAGCGGTCGTCGTGATCCGGCTCGACCGGGTCACGGGGTGGGCCGCGGCTGAGTGGGAGAACGAGCTCAGGTGAAGGTGGAGCGCTGCCTCGTCGACGCCGGAACCACCCGGGCGCTGCCGAGACCGGGTGCGATCAAGCTCTGGTGGCCATCCGGCCACTGCACCCGGTAACTCACGCTGATCTCACCCTGGATGACCTCGAGCACCTCGCCCTCACGCGGCGGAGAGCCGACCTTCGACGAATCGATCACGATCAGATCGCCCTTGCGAGCCGGCATCGGCGCACCGGACGCCACGGACTTCGTCGCCGCCGCGGGCTTCTTCCCGGCGGTCTGCTTCCCAGCCGGCTTCGTCTTCGCCGCAGGCTTCGAGGTGGCCGGGGACCTCTTCGCGGCGGGCTTCGCGGCCTTCTTCTTCGACGGCACGGTTGACCTCCTGTCCTCTCGCGGCTGTCGGGATGAAGCCAACCTTACTGCGCGAGCCCGGATGCCTCAGACCGCAGGGCCGGCGACGAGCGTGACCGTCGCCGTGTGCTCGCCCTGCTGGTCGATCCAGGTGACCTGGATCTGCTCACCGGGGACCTTCGAATGGATCGCGGCGCCGAGCTCGTCGAGCGTGTTGACCGCCTGGCCGTCGATCGTGCGGATCACGGCGGGAGCCGTCATCCCGACCTTCGCGGCCGGGCTTCCCGGCTGGACACCTGCCACGAGGATGCCGGCGGTGTCGGTCAGTCCGAGCTGCGCCGCGGTGGCCGGGTCGACGGGTTGCACCGCCACCCCCATGAAGCCTCGCTCGCCCAACAAGATCGTCGAGCTGCCGTGGCCGGCCCGGATCTCGTTCACGATCCCGATCGCGGCGTTGATCGGGATCGCGAACCCCGTGCCGTTGCCGCTGGACTGGCTCGGGCCCGCGGTGATGATGCCGACGACCTGCCCCTGCACGTTCAGGAGGGCGCCGCCGGAGTCTCCGGGATGCACATCGGCGGCGATCTGGATCACGTCGTTCAGCCGTTCGGAGCTGGTGCCGGACGGGTCGCGCGCGGTGATCGAACGATGTACGGCCGCCACCGTACCGGTCGTGGCGGTCGGCTGACCGCCCCGGCCGAACGCGTTCCCGATCGCGGTGATCGGATCCCCGACCCGAACCGTCGAGGAATCACCGACCGCGACCGTTGGCAGGCCGGACGAGCTGTTCAACCGGAGCAGGGCCACATCGTCGGTCGGATCGACCCCGACGACCGTTGCCGTCGAGGAGCCGTGACCCGGGATCGTGACCTGGATGCTCGAGGCGCCCTCGACGACGTGGTTGTTCGTCAGGATCTCGCCGTCGGCCGTGAGGACCATGCCGGTCCCGGCGCCCAACGGACGAAGCCCATCGGCTCCCACCGCCTGCTGGGACGTATTGATGTCGACGATCGTGCCGACCGGGCTCGTGGCTGTGGAGCCGGAGGAAGGGGACGGGGGGACGATGGCGCCCGTGGACGGGATCGCGGGCGGAGCGGCGGTCTGGGGGCCACCGGTGAACGCGAGGAGTGTCCCGACGAGGGCGAGCGACACCAGCATCGCGACGAGGAGCGCGATCCAGCCGCGCGCCCGGTGCGGCCCGCCACCCTCCGGCTGGGCAGGCGGAGGCGCGGGCATCCCTGCGTGATAGCCGGTCCAGGGTTCGGACCCCGCGGGCTTCCGGTCGTCGTTCATGCCATCAAGCTACCCACGGAATCTGGGAAATGTCTGGGAGATGCCGTAGAGTTGCCTCTCTACGAGGGCGTCGTGAACCCCACCTCCTGCATCCGCAACTCGAGCGTCGGGTTGACCGTCGAGCCGACCACGTTCCTCTGCATCAGGTAGTTGATCGTCTCGTAGTGGGCGAACACGATCGGGGAGTCGTCGAAAATGATCTGCCGGAGCTGCTTGTACAGATCGAACCGCTT
>DASWDB010000209.1:0-8163 GCA_036395715.1 Actinomycetota bacterium
TCTTGTTCGTCGAATCGTGCGGGCAATGCCCCGCCTGCAAGTTCGGGACGGGGGAGGCGACCGAGGCGCTTGCCGCGCTCGAGTCGGGCCGCGGCTCCGACCGGGACGTCGAGCTCGTCCTCGTCCGTTCCCGGAGTTCCACCGACGGACAGAAATGCGCGCTCCCGACCGGCGAGAGCCTGCTGATGCAGAGCCTGGTTCAGGTGTTCGACGACGAGTTCCGCCGGCACGTGGGGACGCCGTGTCCTCTCCCGCGCGAGCTCCGATTCCACAAGATCGTCGACCGCGACGATTCGGGACGGTTCGTGTACGACGCGGACTACGTCAACAAGCAGCCGGACTGGACCTCCGCATGAAGATCGACGACCTGCTCCGCGAAGAAGAGACCGGGTGGACCGAGATCCGAGGGCTGATCGACCCGCTGTCGCCGACCCAGCAGGAGACCCCCGGCTACTTCTCGGAGGGCTGGTCGGTGAAGGACCTCCTCGGGCACCTCGGCAGCTGGCTCGCCGAGGCCGGGATCGCGCTCGAACGGATCCGAGCGGGAACCTACCGAGCCGGCGAGCTCGACATCGACGCGAAGAACGACGAGTTCCTGGAGGCGCTCCGACCGCTCACCTTGCGGGAGACCCATGCGCAGGCCGAAGCGGCGAGGGCGCACACGCTGCGCACGCTCCGGTCGCTTCCGGAGGTATCGGAGGATGCGGCGTGGTGGATCGAGAAAGCGGGACCCGCTCACTACGCCACCCATCTCCCCCGCCTCCGGGAATGGGGGGAGGAGCTCAGATCGGGAGCGCTCCCGGCCGGCGATCACGCGTGAGCCGTGATCACGCCTCCGGTCACGTTGCCGTCGATGCTCTGGGGCCAGTGGGCATCGACGTACCGCGCGGTGCCGTCCGGCAGATGACACGTCGCTCGAAAGCTCGACCCGTGCACCTGCGTCACCGTGCCTGTGCAGAGCACTCCGCTCGGCAGATACTCCATCTGGAACTCGGTGGAGACCAATCGCTGCGGTGAAACCAACAGGTCCGCGCGTACCAGAACACGCTGCGATCCCGAACCGTTGCCCGCCATCGACACGATCCCGCGCGTGACGCCGTCGTTGACGAGGATCCGCCCGTCCAACGTGTCGTTGAAGCTTGCGGCGTTCCACACCTTCGGCTGGAACCGCAGCGGCCCGCGCGCGAGTGCACCGATCGACACGACAGCGATCAGTGCCACGGCCACCGGCGCGAGGCGAAGGAGCCACTCCGACGGACGCCAGCGTCGGAGCACGCGCCACGTGATGAGGGCGTAGACCGTTCCGACTGCGACGGCATCGATCGACACGAACCAGGCCGCGCTCCGATCGGTCCCGCTCCCGAGCCCGTGCAGCGTCGCCGCGCCCCACACGACGAAGTTCACGAAGTGCGCCCGACGCCAGGATCGGTAGCTGACCCGGACGTTCCGGTAGTGGTTCGTGAACGCGAGGGCGAGGAGCAGCTCCGCGGACACGATGCCGAGTGCGGTCCAGATCGGGCGGTAGGAGGCGACCAGCGGCACGACCAGCGAGCTCAGCGAGAACGGGAGGTAGGCATCGATCGCGACCGCCGTGATGTGCAGGACCAGGAACGTGCCGACGAGGATGCCGCCGAAGCGGTGTACGTCTTCGAGGGCGAACCGAGGCCAGTGCCTCATCGACTTCTTGCCGGTCATCAGCAGCCCGATGGTGACGTTCACCGAGAGGAGGACATACGCGACCACTCCGCCGGCCCGGGCCGCGTACCAGTCGACCGGGCTCGAGGTCAGATGCACGGGGCCGCCTCGCCGACACCCAAGCGCCATGCGGCGTTGACCGTGACCTCGTCGTCGGCGGTCAGGAACCGAGCCGGGATCCCCTTCCGGTCGAGCCACGTGGGGCCCCGCTCCCCCAGCAGGAAGCCTGCCTTCGCCGCGATATCCGCTGCCAGGCACGAGGCGCCACACGCCGTGACCTGGGACCAAGGGGTCTGTGCGGGACGGGAGGTGCGGGGGTCGATCAGGTGATGCTGGACGCTCCCGCCGCGGATCCACCAGCGTTTCGTGCTCCCGCTCGTCGCGAGCGCCCCTTCACGCAACGCGACGGACCCACTGCCGGGGAGCGCGACCGTGAGCTCTCCGTGGGTCGCCATGTCACCCCCCGCCGAAACGAATCCGTCACCCGCGATGAGCGCGATCGCGTCGTCGACCGCGAGCGCCTTCACGACGCCGTTCAGATCCAGCGTGACACCCGTGTCGAGTCCCACGAAGCGTCCGAGCGCGAACACCGACCCGGAACGTGGCGAAGGCGCCCGCGGGGTCGGATCAGGTGCGAGTACCGAGGAGTCTCGCGTGTAGCCCGCAGCCTCGAGCGCTCCCCCGAGCGTGGGCCGCACCAGCCCCTCCGTCTCCTCTGCGGCTTCGAGCGCGACGCGCAGGGTCCGGGCGAAGAGCGGAGAGACCATGATCACTCGACCCGCCGACGCGTTGACCAGATTCAACTCGCTCCGTGGTAGGAACCGGCTGAAGACGACCTCGCGCTCCGCGAACAGCCGCTGGATCGCCGTACGTTCGGCCCACGTCCCGCCACCGACGAGGACCTCGCAGCCCATCGCGACGAACCGATGATCGTTCACGACACCGCCGTCGTGGCTCCCGGCGGGGCTTCCGCAGGGGCGACGACCCCCGCTTGCAACAGGTTCCGCCGGACGATCCGGACGAAGTGCGGGGATACCGCCAGGGCGGACGCGGGCTGCTTCGGATGGCCGGCGTACGACTGGCGTGCGAACACCATCGCGACGAGGAAGACGCATGTGCCGGCGCTCGCGAGGACGCCCTTGGCGACGATGGCCCTCCGCCGTGCCGAAGCAAGTTCCTCGGCCTTCGGGAGCGGCGGGCTCCTGCGACGTTGCCCGGCGCGCGGCATGCTGGAGGAATCATCTCCGAGAGGGACCGACCAGATCGCGCGCGAGGGTAAGAAGAAGGTAAGGATCCGCGCCCGGCGAGCGCTCCGGCCGTGACGTTCGTCGTTACGCGGACCGGCCCTCGGCCGGACGCTCCTCGTCGATCACGGGCTCCTGATGGCCGGCGAAGCCGATCGGCGCGTACGGGAGACGATCACGGATCTCGGCGTTCCTCCGACCTTCCGTGCGGCGCCGAGTCGTTCGTGCGGCGCTCGCGCAGCGGGGGTGGCAGTACTTGGAGGTGCTGCGCGTGGCGCTCGTCGCGCCGGCACCGTACCGCCAGACGAAGACATGCGGGCGGGCCGGAGGTCCCGGACAGTCGTCGAAGGAACACACCTTCAGCGCTCGCGCTCCCGTCAGCACGTTCGCGAACTGCATCCACAGCGTCGAGAGCAGATCCGACGGCGGCCGGTACGCGAGGCGGAGCGCGCTGCCCTCCGAGACGAGGTACGGGTGCACCGGAGGGAGCCACTCGTTCACGAGACCCGCGAGCGTGTCGGCGATCCCCTCGGGCGTGAGGTGGAGATCCAGCGACGAGGCGAAGTCGAGCGGTGCGTCCGGCTTCGAGGGATCGCGGCTGACGAGCGTCATCGAGTTGGTGCCCTCGTCCAGCTCGCACGACATGTTCATCCTCGCCGCTCCTCCGAGGATCCCGCGCACCCACCCCTCATCGGGATAGTCGACGCGCAGCTGCTCGGAGTCGCGTGGACGACTCCCCGCGGGGGTCCGCAACGCGTCGACGAGGTCCCCGATCGCCGTGTGGTCCTGGAGGAGACCCAGCAGTCCCACGGCGTAGTCCATGAGGCCGCTGAGTCGGATCCAATCCGCGAAGAGCTCCGAGTACATCGCCCCGGTTCGCATAGGGTTGTCGACGAGCAGTTGGGTCCACCCCTGCTTGCCCCGGGCCTCTGACCGTGCGGCCGCTCGGTCGATCCCCAGGCAACCCCACTCTTCGACGAGCTCGGGAACGTCTTCGCGCATCCACAGCCCGCGGAAGCGGAGGAACTCCTGTCCATCGAGCTGGAGACGCCGGCCCTCCCAGGCCTCCAACGGTTTGGGCCTCGCGCGGTTCCCCTTGACCTCGGCTTCGACCAGATGCTTCTCCAGCGGGACGGGAAGGTACTGGCGCGCGCGGGCAACCCTCCGATGTCTCATGGCCTGATCGATGGCACCCAGGCTACGGAGGTGGCCGATGGGTGGGTGTCGGGCGGCCGGGTGAAGTTGGCATCCCCGAGCCGACCGAGGAGCGGCGCACCCAGTCGTCCAGGATGCGTATCGCCTGCATCAAGAACAGCATCCATGAGGTCGAGGGCCCAGCGGTACATCGGCATCAGCCGGACAGGAACACGAGTACCGGTCGTGAACAACGGTCGCTACAGAACCACCATCAGGATCACACGATCCCGGGCGCTGACGGGATGGATGAGCCCCCGCCGAAGGCGGGGGCTCATCCCCACGGAGCGAGGCTCGCTCACGCGGCCGCGTCGATCACCCCGAACAACCCGTGGCTCTCGTCGTCGGGACCCGCCGTGAAGAACAGCGAGTTCGTCGATCCCGAAACGCCGCCGGTACCGAACTCGAGAGCCCAGAGCCCGTCGATCGTGATGGGCACGCCGCCGGCGCCGCGCAGCACACCGGCACGCTCGAAGCTGCCGTTCGCTCCCGGTGCGTACGCGTTGATCGTGCCGTCGCCGAAGTTGCCGACGAGCAAGTCGCCACTGAAACGCCCGAAGTCGGCCGGTGCCCACGCGAGCCCCCACGGCGCGTTCAACGCGTGACGGCTGGCGACGCGACCGAGGAACTGCCCCTCGGGGTCGAACATGTCCACGAACCCCAGCCCCGGCCCGGCCACCTCATCGGTCGAGGTGGGATCCTGCTTCGCGTACGTGACGAAGATGTCACCGTTGATCGCCTGGATACCGAACGGCCCGTATCCGGATGGCAGGTTCGGATCCACGAAGTCCTTCTTGTGGACACGGTTGAAGGCGGCGTCGAAGACGTCGACGCGACCGTTGACGAAGTCCGTCGCGTACAGCAGGTCGCCTTCGGTGCCCGTCGCGATCGCGAGACCCTTGTAGACGGTTCCCGCGGAGTGACGGTTGACCACGTTGAACGCCTTCGTCGACGGGGCGGGCTCCGGCACACCCGGGTTCCAGCCGCGGATCGTGCCGAACTCCGTCGCGAACAGGAACAGCGACGGACCCGAGAAGCCCTCGTGGCTCACGACGAACCCCGAGCCGCCGTTGAACACCGCGCCCGTCGGGGCGCCCGGGACCTTCACGACCAGCGGGATCGCGGCCCCCGTGCCGTCGTACAGCGTGGAGCGGTCGGTGCCGTTGTCCGCGACCCACCACGGTGTGTTCGGACCGGCGGTCAGACCCCACGCGTTGACGAGGTTCGGATCCAGGTGCGCCGCGGCACCCGGCACGTCGGACACGAGGTTCGTGACCTGATACCTGTTGGCACCGAGCGTGTCTGCGTGACCCGCAGACACGGTCGTCACCAACACACCCAAGACCATCGCGCAGAGCAGCGACAAGACGCGCTTCATCATCCATCCCTCCCAGGGCCGGCGCCCAGGGCCGGCGTCGTTCGGTACTACGGACGGCGGCCGGGGGCGGTTCAGACGGTCCTCATCGGATCGCCGCGGGCGTCGTCACCGTGCTCGATCAGGCGACGCATCCACACTCGAAGCGCCGCGATCGCCGCAAGGGTTCCGACCAACCCCGCGAAGTAGACGTACGTCAGCACGTTCGCGTGATGGAAGTCGTGCCAGGACCGCGCGACGGCGGCGAGCAGCAGGACGAGACCGATCGCGACGGTGTCGAGGACCGCGGTGGCGGCGGACGAGCGCCCGTCGGCGGCGATCGCGAACCAGGCCACGGCCGGGAGTGCTACGAACGCCGCGATCGTCCTCGCCGTCAGCGTGGTGAGCCCCCATGGCCACACGGCGACCGCTCCCTCGGGGTCGAGGTACATCCACGCGGCGATCGCGGCCAGGACCGCTCCGATGCCGACCATCGCCCGGCGGATCCGCCGCGGGAAGACCGCGTCTCGAACCTCCAACGAACCAGGATCGTGGGGTCGGTTCACGAGCCAGACGACCGGGACGAGCACGGGCGTGGCGAGGTAGACCCAGAACCAGAGTTCGAACGGGAAGGAACCGTGGCGGAACCGATCCCAATGGAGGATCGTCGTCCCGAGCATCATCCACGTGAACACGGTGATCGGCAGGAACCCCAGTCCGACCCGATGCCAGCGCCGCTCCGTGAGGACCCGGGCGAAGAAGTACAACGCGGAGCCGTACCCGGCGCCCATGAGCATGGCCGTCATCGACGGGTGGATCGTCCACGCGAATCGCCGATCGGTCTGTCCGGGGAGCACGAACAGGACGATGAAGGCCAGGACGAGGATCACGATCACCGCGGCCGCGACCACGCGGGTGACGGGAAGGATCCGGTCGTCGCGCGAGGGGAGCGAGCTCACGGGCGCAACCGTACCGTGGCTATCCTTGGGTCCGTGAGCACATCCGTCCTCGTTCTCGGTGCCGGCTTCGGTGGCCTCGAGCTCTCGACCCGCCTGTCGAAGGAGCTGGGCGACGAGGTCGACGTCACGTTGATCGATCGGGCGGACGCGTTCGTCTTCGGCTTCTCGAAGCTGGACGTGCTCTTCGGTAAGCGCGGGTCCAGGGCCGTCCGCATCCCGTACGAGGACATCACCACGCCCCACGTGCGGTTCCGGCAGGAGACCATCACCACGATCGATCCAGATGCTCGGCGTGTGGTGACCGACCTCGACACCTACCACGGCGACATCGTGGTGGTGGCGCTCGGAGCCGACTACGACCTGACGGCGACGCCGGGTCTCGCCGATGCAGGCAACGAGTTCTACACCCTGGCGGGAGCCGAGGCCCTGCGCGACCGTGTCGCGTCGTTCCACGCCGGAACGGCGATCGTCGGGGTATGCGGGTCCCCGTTCAAGTGCCCGCCGGCGCCGAGCGAAGCGGCGCTGCTGCTGGATGAGCACCTCCGCGGGCGCGGGGTCCGCGACGACGTCCGGATCCAGGTGGTGATGCCGTTCGGCGTGCCGATCCCGCCGTCGCCCGACACGTCGGCCGCGATCCTCCGAACCTTCGCCGAACGGGGCATCGAGTTCGTGCCCGATCACGTGGTCGCGTCGCTCGATCCGGCGACGAACGAGGCCGTGCTCGACGACGGAACGCGTCTCCCCTCCGACCTGTTCCTCGGCGTCCCGGTGCATCGGGCACCCGCGGTGGCGGAAACCTCCGGGATGACCGATGGGGGCTGGATCCCCGTCGATCCGCAGACGCTCGCCACCCGCTTCCCCGGCGTCTACGCGGTGGGCGACGTCACGAGCGTCGGGACGCCCAAGGCGGGGATGTTCGCCGAGGGCGCGGCGCGCGTGGTCGCGGATCAGCTGATCGCGCGGATCCGCCGAGCGAACGAGCCGCCCGGCTACGACGGGAAGGGTGCGTGCTACATCGAGTTCGGTGGCGAGGAGGTCGCGCGCGTGGACGTGGACTTCTTCTCGACGCCGGGACATCCGACCGGCACGTTCGTCCCGCCGTCGACGGACACGGCGGCAGAGAAGGCCGGCTATGCATCCAGCCGTCGCGCGCGCTGGTTCGGGGCCTGACATGCGATGGATCGCGATCGCCCTCGGCATCGGGTTGATCGCGGTCGGCGCCGTCTTCACCTTCCAGGGGTACGGGACGCTGAAGGGCAGCTTCATGACCGGCTCGCGTATGTGGTTGTGGGTCGGGGTCGCGTCCGTCGTCGCCGGCGTGGTGGTGCTCGTCATCACGTTCGTCGCCAACCGTTCCTGAAGCGGTGCGTAGGCACGACCGTCCCGGGGAAGGACCCTCGAAGGATCCGAGCAACGGAGGGCGAGCGTCATGATCGATCTCAGAACGACGGCCTCGGTCACGATCGGCGTCCCGATCGAGGACGTATGGAACGCACTGACGACACCGGACCTCATCAAGGAGTGGTTCTTCGGCGTCGACACGGAGTCGGACTGGCGGGTCGGCAGCTCGCTCGTGCACCGAGGCGAATGGCAGGGCACACCGTACGAGGACAAGGGGACGATCTCCCGATTCGAGCCGCCGACGCTCCTCGTGCACAGCCACTGGAGCCCGGCCTCGGGCGTGCCGGATCGCCCGGAGCACTACCAGGAGGTCACG
>DASWDB010000210.1:0-6984 GCA_036395715.1 Actinomycetota bacterium
CGGCTGGGCGAGCGTTTCCATCGCCCGCAAGGCGTCGGCGGGAAGCCTGACGTCGAGCGCAGACGCGTTGCTCCGAACCTGTTCCACCGTCACGGCGCCCGACAGGACGACATCGGCCCACGGTTGGGCGAGCACGGCCGCGAGCGCCACGCGATCGGGGGTCGTCCGGAGCCGACCGGCGATGCCGCCGAGCGGGCCGTCGGCCGCCGCGAGTCGCCCGTTCGCCATCGCTTCCTTGATCAGCACGCCCCGCCCGTCGGCGTGAGCCTCCGCCAACGCGGGACCGACCGACGGCTCCAGGACGTTCCACGTCGATTGGACGGTCGAGAAGAGGGGCTCGCCGTCGATGCGCTCGTGGAGGCCGCGAAGGATCGAGTCCGACTGTTGCGGGCCGCTGGTGGAGAACCCGAGGAACAGGCCCGACTCCCGGAGCGAGCGGAGCTCATCGAGCACCTCCCGATCGTCGAACACCCCGCTCTCGATCGTGGCGGAATGGATCTGGTACAGCGAGAGGCGATCGCCGAGCAGCCGCCGCGAATCCGCGATCTGCCGTCGGAGGGCGGCGGCCGACAGGTCCTTCACTTCCTGCACGTCGGCATCCAGACGCCACTCACCGACGTAGGTGTACCCCCACTTGGATCCGACGACGACGTCCGGTCGATCGCCCGCTTCGAGCCACGCACCGAGGAACGCCTCCGCATCTCCGTAGGAACGCGCCGCATCCACGTACCGGATCCCGGCCGCGTACGCCGCGTCGAGGACCGCATCGCATCGCGCCTCCATGGCCGCGCGGGTACGTTCGTTCCCGAGGTCACGGTCTCGCCCGACATCGATGTACACGGGACGCCCGAGCGCGGCCAGACCGAGCCCGATCCGAGAGGTCGTGAGCCCGGTTTCGCCGAGGCGACGGATCTCCACGTCCGACAGCTTGGCCCATCCGAGCGGATCGGTCAGGTGCGCCGATCGGCCCGGCGCTCGGGAGATCGAGGCGGCGGAGAAGCTTCGAGCCTACGCGCGGCTCTGCGCGGACGTGTTCCGAGACGATCGGATGTGTCTGTGCGGGATGCTCGCAGCCGACTACACGACCTTGCCCGAGTCGATGCGCGAGCGGGTGGTGCGGTTCTTCGACGACAACGAGGTCTGGCTGACGCACGTGCTCGAGGGCGGTCTCGCCGTCGAGCGGTAAGCCCGGCGGTGCTACGCGCCGCCCGCGACTGCCGGCAAGATCGAGACGACGTCGCCGTCCGCGACGGCGGTCTCGAGCGAGCCCAGGTACCGAACGTCCTCATCGTTCACGTAGAGGTTGATGAAGCGATGCAGTCCTCCTCCCTCGGCGAGGACGTTCTTCGTGACGCCCGGATACCGTGATTCGAGGTCCTTCAAGACCTCGCCGAGGGTCGCACCTTCGGCGGTTACCCGCGCCTCGTCACTGGCGAACTTGCGGAGGATCGTTGGGAGCTTGACGGTCACGGCCATCGGGTCAGCAACTCCTCATTCGGGTCGGGCTGGGACACCGCAGAACTGTTCGTAATCGATCAGCTCCGTGATCGTCGGCTCCTTGCCGCAGACGGGGCAATCGGCGTCCCAGCGGATCTTCATCTCCTGGAAGTCCATGTGTAGGGCGTCGTACAGGAGCAGGCGCCCCTCGAGCGTGTCGCCCTCCCCCGTCGCGATCTTGATCGCCTCCGTCGCCTGGATCGAGCCGATCACGCCCGGCAACACACCGAACACGCCACCTTCGGCACAGCTCGGGACGGTGCCGGGTGGCGGGGGCGCCGGGAACAGGCATCGATAGCACGGCGTCTCCTGTCCAGGCATGAACACGGTGGCCTGGCCCTCGAACTGATAGATCGAGCCGTACACGAGTGGCTTGCCCATGAACTGGGTCGCATCGTTGACGAGGTAGCGGACCGGGAAGTTGTCCGTGCCGTCGACGATCACGTCGTAGTCCTCGAAGATCTCGAACACGTTCGTCGAGAACAGCAAGGTCTCATGCCCGACGACCTCGATCGTCGGGTTGATCGCGGAAAGGTGCTCGACGGCCGAGGCGACCTTCGAGCGGCCGACATCGGCGGTCGTGTGCAGGATCTGGCGCTGGAGGTTGGTCACGTCCACCCGGTCGAAGTCCACGATGCCGAGCTTCCCGATGCCGGCGGCGGCCAGATACATGGCGACCGGGGAGCCGAGTCCGCCGGCGCCGATCACCAACACCGAGCTGTCGAGCAGCTTCCGCTGACCCCTGCCGCCGATGTTCGGCAGGATGATGTGGCGCGAATAGCGCTGCACCTGCTCCTCGGTGAACCTCGGCATCGATATGGCGTCGCTCATGCGATCCCGACCTCGTCTTCCTCGACGTCGCCATCGCGCAGGAAGAACGCGCGGAGCTCGGGTCGCTCACGATCCGTCAGCGAGACGATCAGGTACCGGACACCTGGGTACCAATCCTGGGTGTTGGTCGCCTCTCTCCGGTCGGTGTCGGAGGGATAGGCCTCGGTGTGCGTGTGGGAGTGGAAGAACGCCCACAGACTCCACCCCTCTTCGTCCATCTCGTCCTGGATGCGGATCAGGTCTCTGTGGTGGATGCGATACCTCTCAGCACTCGCCTCGATGTTCCGGGCCGGAAAGACCTTCGTGGGGCGACCGTCACCGTTCGCGGCGATCACGCCACAGCATTCGTTGGGGAGCTCGCGGAGGGCGTGCTCCACGATCTCTTTGAAGAAGACGCCGTCGAGCTCGATCACGTTCCGTCTCCGGGAGGTCGGCCGGACAGGCGCAGCCGCCTGTTGCAGGTGCAAATGCTACCAGCGGGGTCGGTTATTCCCGGACCCGTCCGGCGA
This sequence comes from Actinomycetota bacterium, assembly GCA_036395715.1. Lineage (GTDB taxonomy): Bacteria > Actinomycetota > UBA4738 > UBA4738 > HRBIN12 > AC-51. The sequence continues at coordinate 2,838 of DASWDB010000210.1, forward strand.
CGGAGATCGAGCCCGGGGGACCCTGGACAACGTCGCCGATCTCGGTGAACAGTTCCGTGGATGGGCTCCGCGCCGCGGCAACCAGGAGTCCTCCGCTCGTCTGCGCATCCGCCAACACGATCTGTTCGGGCGGCGTGAGGTCGCCCCAATCGGTGACCTCCTGCAGCCACGCATGGTTGCGTTTCGTCCCGCCGGGGACGATGTCTCGACGGGCGAGGTCGAGCACCGAGGGAAGCAGCGGTACGGAGCCGGCATCCACGATGGCGGCGCACCCGCTCGCTTCGAGCATCCTCCGGAGGTGCCCCAGCAGGCCGAATCCAGTGACGTCCGTCGCCGCTCCCGCGTGGGCCGAGACCATCGCCGCAGACGCGTCCGCGTTGAGGGCGGTCATCGTGTCCACCGCGAGCCGCGCATGATCCTCATCCGTCGCGCCGCGCTTGATCGCGGTCGTGATGAGCCCGGTTCCGATCGGCTTGGAGAGGAAGAGATGCATCCCCGGCCGGGCCGTCGCGTTGCGGACGATCGCGGCGGCATCGACGAACCCGGCGGCCATCATCCCGAACAGCGGCTCCTTCTCCGTGGTGATCGTGTGCCCTCCGACCACCGACACGCCGGCGCGGTCGGCGACCTCGCGAGCACCGCCCAAGACGTCGGCGAGCAGCTCGAGCGGCAGCTCATCGACCGGCCACCCGGCGATGTTCAGGGCGAGCCGTGGGCTGCCGCCCATCGCGTAGACGTCGCTGAGCGCGTTGGCGGCGGCGATCCTGCCCCAGTCGCCTGGGTCGTCGACCAAGGGAGTGAAGAAGTCGAGGGTGAGCACGAGTCCGGTCCCGTCGGCGAGCCGGTACACGGCGGCGTCGTCACCGGTCTCCTCCGACACCAGGACGTCCTCGGGTTTCGCGCTCGGACCGAGCAGGTCGAGAACCCTCGTGAGGTCGCGAGGACCCAGCTTGCACGCACATCCCGCCCCGTGACTGAACGACGTGAGCTGAACCGCTTGCACCATGATCAGGCCAGGTCCGTTCCCATCGCGTGGAACCCCCCGTCGACGTGCACGAGCTCACCCGTGATGCCGGCTGAGAGGTCCGACAGCAAGAAGGCGACCGTGTTGCCGACCGGGGTCGGGTCCTCCACGTCCCAGCCGAGCGGCGCGCGACGGGACCAGGAGCCGCTGATCTGGTCGAACCCGGGGATCCCCCTGCCGGCCATCGTCTTGATCGGGCCGGCGCTCACGGCGTTGACGCGGATCCCCTTCGGACCGAGATCGCGGGCGAGGTACCGGGTCACGGCTTCGAGCCCCGCCTTCGCGACGCCCATCCAGTCGTAGATCGGCCACGCGACCGTCGCGTCGAAATCGAGCGAGACGATCGCCCCGCCCTCGCCCATCGACGGGAGCATGCCGACGGCGAGCGCCTTCAGCGAGAACGCGCTGGTCTGCACGGCCGTCGCCACGCTCTCCCAGGGCGTCTGGAGGAAATTGCCCCCCAAAGCGTCCTGGGGGGCGAAGGCGATCGCATGGAGGAAGCCGTCGAGCCGGCCCCAGCGTTGGAGGAGCTCATCGCGGACGGCAGCGATCTGCTCGTCGGAGTTGGCGTCCATCTCCAGGACGTCCGGTGCGGTGGGGAGCCGTTTCGCGGTCTTCTGCGTGAGGCTGACCGTGCGTCCGAAGTTCGTGAGAACGATCTCGGCACCCTGCTCCTGCGCGGCCTTCGCGGCCGCGAACGCGATCGACTGCGGCGTCAGCACGCCGGTGATCAGCAGCTTCTTCCCCTCCAGCAGCATCGGCTGCTCCTATCCCGCGTTCACCTGCTTGTAGGTCACGTTGCCCTGGTCGTCGGTCTGCGTGACCTCGACGGTGATGGTCTTGCCGTCCGCACTCGTCGCGGTGCATTGGAAGGTCGCGCCCGCTGCCGCGGGCTCCTCGTCGGGACAATCCACGGTGATGCCGTGCGCGCCCAGCTGTTGCTCGATCTTCGAGCGAAGCGTTTCCTCCAGGTCGTTCGCATCGAGGGTCTTCGTGCGGCTGCACCCACCGACCAGCGCGACCGACGTGAGGAGCACCACAACGCTGCGCTTGTGCACGCGCCATGCCCTTTCCGGTCGAGGCTCGGTCGACGGCGGGCCCGAGCCTAGCCCCCCACGGGTAGCATCGGCCACCATGGACCTCGGGATCGATGGCAAGGTGGCCCTCGTCACCGCGGCGTCGAAAGGACTCGGCCGCGGCACGGCGGCCGCACTCGCGGCGGAGGGATGCCGCGTCGCGATCTGCGCCCGCGATCCCGAACGGCTGGCCGCGACGGCGGACGAGCTCCCGGGCGAGATCCTCGCGCTCCCGGCGGACGTCACCGAGCGGACCGCGCCCCGGCGGCTCGTCGATGCGACCACCGAACGGTTCGGACGGATCGACATCGTCGTCGCGAACGCCGGTGGCCCGCCCCGCGCTCGCGCGCTCGAGGTCACCGACGACGGCATGATCGAGGCCGTGAACGCGAACATGCTCGCCTCGATCCGGCTCGTGCAGGCCTCGCTCCCGCACCTACGATCGGCGGGCTGGGGCCGGATCGTGTTCATCACCTCGCAAGCGATCAAGCAGCCGATCCCCGACCTCGCCTACTCGAACGCCGCACGGACGGGTCTGTGGGCGTGGGCGAAGACCGCGGCGGGGGATCTGATCGACGACGGGATCACCCTGAACCTCCTGTGTCCGGGACTGCATGCAACCGATCGGGTCACGGAGCTTGGGCACCGGGGGCGGCTGGGCGATCCGGGGGATTTCGGTCGGGTGGCCGCGTTCCTCTGCTCGGCCCATGCCGGGTTCCTGTCCGGCGCTGCCATCCAGGTCGACGGCGCGGGTACGCTGGGGCTCTTGTGATGCGCGAGAGGGGATATCCGTGACGGCGAACGGCATGGTCCGGGACCTCGTGGACCGCTACTGGGAAGGGCTCCTCGAGCGGGACCCGCTGATGGGGACCTTCATCGGAGACGAACGCTACGACGACCGGCTCCCCGACCTCGGCGCGACCGGCCGCGCGGCGGAGGAGACCGCCTCCCGAGAGGCACGGCAGGCGATGTCGGCGATCGACCCAGACACGCTCGGCGACGCGGACCGGGCAGACGTCGACGTGATGCGAGCGATCTGCGAGCGCGCGCTCGCTCGACTCGAGCACCGCATCGATCGGTTCGAGGTCGTGAACCACATGCATGGAGCGGGCACGATGCTCGGGCACGTGGCCTCGGTGCAGCGTGCCGATACGCCGGAACGCATCGATCGGTACGAGGCTCGGCTCCGTGCGTTCCCCGCGATGCTCGAGGAGGCGATCGAGGTCGCCCGCGAGGCGGTCGCCTCGGGCGTCGTCACGCCAAGGATCGTCGCAGAGCGCGCCCTCGCGCAGCTCGACCGGATCCTCGCCCTCGCGCCGGAGGATTCGCCTGCGATGCTCCCGTTGGGCGACGACGAGGCCGTCAAGGAGCGGATCGCGGCGACGGTCCGCGAGGTCCTGTACCCGGCCCATGCGCGGTTCCGCGACGTCGTCCGCGAGGAGTATCTCCCGGCGTCGGTCCGGACGATCGGCATGTCGGCCCTCCCGGGAGGCGACGGGATGTACGCGGCCGAGGTCCTCGGTTGGACCAGCCTGGATCTCGATCCGAAGACCGTTCATGAGCTCGGCGTGGAGCGGTTCGAGCAGATCCAGACCGAGCGGGAGGTGGTCGCGGCGGAGCTTGGGTACGCGTCTGCCGCCGAGGCGATCGCGGATCGGACCGCTCGTGGAGAGAACACGCTTCCGAGCCCCGAGGCCCTGGTCGCCATGGCGGAGGATCAGGTCCGGCGCAGCTGGGAGCTCGCTCCCTCGTTCTTCGGCCGGCTCCCCAGCGCCAACTGCCAGGTCCGGCGGGTCGAGGAGTTCCGCGAGGCCGACGAGCCGTTCGCGTTCTACAACCCGCCCACGGAGGACGGGTCGCGTCCCGGCACCTACTACATCAATGCCTACGACCTCCCGGATCGCGCCAAGCACCACGTCGCGTCGGTCACGTACCACGAGGCCAACCCGGGTCACCATTTCCAGATCGCGCTCGAGCAAGAGATGCAGGGTCGCTCGGCGCTTCGCCGGTTCGGCGGCGCGTTCGCGGGGAGCGCGTACTGCGAGGG
>DASWDB010000211.1:0-7148 GCA_036395715.1 Actinomycetota bacterium
TGCGGCGGCGCAACCAGGGTCTCCCGCGAGCGATGCGATCCTGGTGGGCGACTTCCCGAGCGTGGCCGCCGCGGACGACGCATCGGCGACGATCCGCGCGGCGTTCGGCTCGACCCCGAGCATCGTCGACGCCACCACGCAACCCGCGGTCGTGCGGCCGGGCGTCTGGGCCGTGCTGATCCCGATCGCTACGGGTGCGGACGCCGAGGCCGAGCTCGCTCGGTTCCGTGCCAGCGTGCCGGCGTTCGCGGGATGGAGCTGGATTGTCTCCGTCTGAGGGGTCGCGAGCTGGCCGGCACCGCCGCTGGTTCCGGGCGGTCGTGATCGGGTGCGCGTTCGCCGCCTTGCTGACCGCGTGCGCCACCGGGTCGACACCCTCACCCACCGCCGCGTCCGCTCCTGCGACGTCTCCCGGCCGGGAATGGCTCGCCGTGCTCGGGTCGGCCGAAGATCCGAACGAGCTGGACGGACCCTACGCCGATCTCGTCGGTTCCCTGGGTCAGGGATCCGTCACGCACGTGGTCGTCTCGCCGTCGGCGTGCTACTCGGGGCTCCCGTCCCGGTACGACGGGAGGTACGTCCTCGCGGTGTGGGACGCCAACGAGCGAGCGGTGCGAGCGTTGGTCGACTCGGCAGGAGCCCAGGAGGGATGGATCGGCGCCGTGGCTTCGACCTGTGTGGATTGACGCAGGGTCGGGTCGGCGGTCGGAGGATCGGCGCCTGCTAGCCTTCTCCGGTGCGCCTGGTTCGCAGGCACCCGATCCTCACCTTCCTCGTACTGGGGCTCACGCTTGCCCTCGTCGCGATCGGAGCGTCCGGCATCGTCGTGTGGCGCGCAGCGCACCACGACGATGCCAGCGACGTCGAGCGGGTCGATGCGATCGTTGTCCTGGGCGCCGCCCAGTACAACGGAAAGCCCTCGCCGTTGTTCCGGGGTCGGCTCGACCATGGGCTCCTGCTCTGGCAGCAAGGTCGTTCCGATCTCGTCATCACCGTCGGGTCGAACCAACCGGGCGACGTCACGACGGAAGCGCAGGCGGGTCGCGACTACCTCGTGAGCCGGGGCGTGCCGGTATCCGCCATCCTCGCGCTCCCGGTCGGACACACCACCTTCGACAGCTTGCAGGCGGCTGCCGGAGCGCTCCGCGATCGCGGGCTCACGAGCGCGTTCCTGGTCTCCGACCCCTGGCACAACGCGCGGATCAAGGCGATGGCGGATGATCTCGGTCTCACCGGGTTCGCGTCCGCCACGTGGACCTCGGCCGACACCAGCGAGGAGTCTCGCGGCAGGGGATACCTGCGCGAGACGTTCGCGTATCTCTACTACCGGGTGTTCGGGACGTGACGGCTGTTCGCGACGTGACCGTCGCGTCGGAGCCCACGGCTACCATGGTCCCGTGCCGACCCCCCGTGAACGCTCAGAGCAGATCGAACGCGACACGCTCTCGCCGCACGCGGTGTTGGCGGCCGAGAGCCGTGGCCGCGAACGACCCGAGCCTCCGGATGCGATCCGTACCTGCTTCCAACGCGACCGTGACCGGATCGTCCATTCCAAGGCGTTCCGCCGTCTCAAACACAAGACGCAGGTGTTCCTCGCTCCCGAGGGGGATCACTACCGGGTTCGACTGACCCACACGCTCGACGTCAGCCATATCGCGCGCACCGTCGCCCGCGCATTGCGCCTCAACGAGGATCTGACGGAGGCGATCGCCCTCGGGCACGATCTGGGCCACACACCGTTCGGACATCTGGGGGAGCAGGCGCTCACACCATTCCTCGGGCGTCCCTTCCGCCATTCGGAGCAATCGCTTCGCGTGGTCGAGCACCTCGAGGACGACGGCCGGGGTCTCAACCTCACGTGGGAGGTCCGCGACGGCATGCTGCACCATCCCTGGTCGATGCCGCCCCCTTTCACGCTCGAGGCCAAGATCGTGCGGTTCGCGGACCGGATCGCGTACGTGAACCACGACGTCGACGACGCGATCCGGGCCGGCGTCCTGCGGGCCGACGAATTGCCGGCAGGTCCTCTCGAGGTCCTCGGCAGGAGCCATTCGGCGCGGATCAACACCCTCGTGGGCGATCTCGTCGAACAGAGCGACGGGAAGCCGGACATCCTGCTGTCTTCGCCCGTGTTCCGGGCGCTCGACGATCTCCGCGACTTCATGTTCGCCGAGGTGTACCTCCGGGAGGGTGCGCACGAGGATCACGACAAGGCCGTCAAGCTGCTCCGGGAGCTCTTCGAGTACTACCTGGAGCATCCCGACGAGCTTCCGGCGGAGCACCGGCGAGCCCCGGGTGACCTGACCACCCGGGTTGCCGACCACATCGCCGGGATGACGGACCGGTACGCTCTGCGGACGTACGAGCGGCTCTTCCTTCCCCGGGGCTGGCTCCTGTAGCGCGAGAGGAGCAGGGTGGCGCGGATCCGGCAGGAGGACATCGACGCGGTCAAGGAGCGGACGGACATCGTCCAGCTCGTCGGGAACTACCTCACGCTGAAGAAGAGCGGGCACGATTCGGTGAGCGGGTTGTGTCCCTTCCACCAGGAGAAGACGCCGTCGTTCAGCGTCTCGCCGTCCAAGCAGGTCTTCTATTGCTTCGGCTGCGGCAAGGGAGGGGACGCCATCACGTTCCTCCGGGAGCTGGAGCACCTCTCCTACGTCGAGGCGATCGAACGGTTGGCGCAGACCGCGGGGGTCCACCTCCGTTACGAGGGCGATTCGCTCGCGGAGCGCCGAGCGGCCGAGCGCCGAGCCGCCCTCTATCGGGCGAACGAGGAAGCCGCCGCCCTGTACCAGACGATGCTCACGGGAGGCCGTGAGGCCGACGATGCTCGCGCGTACGTGACCGAGCGAGGGATCATCGCAGATGCCGTCCAGCGGTTCGGGATCGGCTACGCGCCGGGGTATTCCGACTTCCTCCTCCGGCGCCTCGTCGGGTCCTCGGGTCTGTCGCCGGAGATCCTCTTGGAGGCCGGGCTCGCGGCGCGTGGCGACGACGGAACGGTACGGGATCGGTTCCGCGGCAGGATCACGTTCCCCATCGAGGATCTCCAGGGCCGCAACATCGGTTTCGGCGCTCGTGTGCTGCCGAGCGATCCACGCGCGAACGAACAAGCGAAGTACCTCAACACCGCGGAAACACCCATCTATCGCAAGCAGGAGATCCTCTACAACCTCCATCGCGCCCGGTCGACGATCGCACGCTCGGGGGAGGCCTTCGTCGTCGAGGGCTACACGGACGTGATCGGGCTTGCGCAAGCCGGGATCGACAACGTGGTCGCGACGTGCGGAACCGCCCTCGGCGAGAAGCACCTCGCGTTGCTGTCGCGGTTCGCCGAGCGAGCCGTGCTCGCGTTCGATTCGGACGAAGCGGGTGCGCGCGCCGCCGAGCGGGCCTCCGCGTTCCAGGAAGCGTTCCCGATCCAGGCGGTGGTCATGGTGATCCCCGACGGGCTCGACCCTGCGGAGTTCGTCGCGAAGCACGGCGCTCAAGGGGTGCGCGACGCCGCGACCCACGCGCGCCCGCTCGTCGAGTACATGATCCGAAGGAGGGTGGAACGCCACGACCTCGCCACCGTCGAAGGCCGATCCGCGGCGGTGGCGTCGGCGTTGCCATACCTGCAGCAGCTCGCGGACCCGGTGCGTCGGAGCGAGTACGCGGGATTGCTCGCCGACCTCGCCGGCGTCTCGGAATCGAGCGTGCTGCAGTCCTTGGAGCGGCGCCTCGGCGGCCGTCCGACCGAGGTGGCGAAGGCGATCAAGCGCAGCACCGCGCAGGAACGCGTCGAGCGAGAGATGTTGAAACTCCTCGCCGCGAACGCCGATACCTTTCGGGACGCCATGGCGAACCTGACCGAAGACCACTTCCGTACCGCCGCGAACCGTCGTCTGTTCGTGGCGCTGCGCGACGCCGACGGCGACGTCTCGTCGATCGTCGCCGGACCGGATCCGTCTCTCGCCGGTCAGGTCGCTTCGCTCGTCGTAGAGCCACTCGAGGGTGACCACACCGCCGAGTACGCGGATGGCGTGCTCGCACGGCTCAACGAGTTCTTGCTGAAGTCACGGAGCGATCAGATGCGGATGCGGTTGCAGAAGCTCAATCCAACGGTCGATCCCGGTTGGGACGACCTCTTCCGCCAACTCGCCGAGGTTGACGGCGAACTCAGACGCATCCGGCAGCGGCTGCACGGCGAGCTGACGTGACGGAACGACCGTCGTTCCGCTCCCGGGTCGCCGGCCGAACCGTTCCGTACACTGTTTCGGTCGTGCCCGACATCGCGAAGGACACCTGGTGAGCGAACCTGCGGCTGCTCGTGAGCCGTTCGGGATCGACGAGGTCAAGGAACAGATCGTCGCCCGGGGGCGCGAGCGAGGATTCGTAACGTCGGAGGACCTCCTCGAAGCGGTCCCGGTCGAGGACTTCACGCCCGAACAGGTCGAAGAATTCCTGACCCAGATCCAAGAGCATCTGACGACCGAGGGCATCGAGGTCATCGAGGTTCCCGGTGACGATACGGATGCCGCGACCCAGGTCCGGATCGAGGTCGATCTCCTCCGTGCACCGACGAACGACATGGTGCGGATGTACCTCAAGGAGATCGGCAAAGTACCGCTGCTCAACGCGGCCCAGGAGGTGGATCTGGCACGGCGGATCGAGGCGGGGGAGCTATCGACGGCTCTGCAACAGCAGGTGGCGGAAGCCATCAAGCCCGAGCCCAAGGTCCTCAAGTTCCTCGTCGAGAAGGTCTGGGAGATCCGCGAGCATCAGCTCTCGGCGTTCGGCAAGGTCGAGGGGATCGGCCGCGACAAGATCGCGAAGAGCTTCCGCCCCAAGACCGAGGAGGAGCTCGACGACTTCTGTCGTCGCGTCGAGCGGGATGGTCAGCTCGCGAAGAAGAAGCTGATCGAGGCGAACCTCCGCTTGGTCGTCTCCATCGCCAAACGGTACGTCGGGCGGGGCATGTTGTTCCTGGACCTGATCCAGGAGGGCAACCTCGGGCTGATCCGCGCCGTCGAGAAGTTCGACTACTCCAAGGGATACAAGTTCTCGACCTACGCGACCTGGTGGATCCGCCAGGCCATCACCCGCGCGATCGCCGACCAGGCCCGGACGATCCGCATCCCGGTCCACATGGTGGAGACGATCAACAAGCTCGTCCGGGTGCAACGGCAATTGCTCCAGGATCTCGGCCGCGAACCGACCCCCGATGAGATCGGCAAGGTGATGGGCGTCGGCGCGGAGAAGGTCCGTGAGATCCAGAAGGTCTCGCAGGAGCCCGTGTCCCTCCACACGCCGATCGGCGAAGAGGAGGACTCGCAGCTCGGTGACTTCATCGAGGATGCCGACGCCGTGGTCCCGGTGGACGCCGCCAGCTTCATCCTGCTGCAGGAGCAGCTCGAGGGCGTCTTGCACACCTTGTCCGAGCGCGAGAAGAAGGTCATCCAGCTCCGGTTCGGGCTCGTCGACGGGCACCCACGCACGCTCGAAGAGGTGGGCAAGGAGTTCGGCGTCACACGCGAGCGCATCCGTCAGATCGAGAGCAAGACGCTCTCCAAGCTGCGCCACCCGTCACGCTCGCAGAAGCTCCGCGACTACCTCGAGTAGACCTGTCGGCTCTTCGGGCGACGGGTATCAACCCGGCCCGAGCCTCTGCAGATGCACAAGCGTCACACATGGGCCCGACGAGGGCGTCGCCGGATGGGTGATCTACTCGACCTCGTCCGCACACGACGCGAACGGCCGGTACCTCGACGCGACGATCCCCGCGCTGCGGTCGGTCGAGAGCCCCGTCAACTGGGTCGACGGAACCACGTCGAGCACCACACCGACCACCGTCAGCAAGGACACGACGACCGGCATCCTGTTCCTGGCCGCCTACTCGCAGTCCGGAACGTGCTTCTTCATGCTCGACGATCCGCCGAAGGACACGAGGTACGCGTCGGTGACCGCCGGCACCCTCGGCTGACTGCTACGCGGCGAACGCCGGTTCGTTGACGTGGCAGGCGAACTGGTAGCGCTTAGTTCCAGTTCACGTCGTCGTACGGCTCTTCGGCCAGGCGCTCGCGGATCGCGCTGCGGGCTCGCTTGATCGCGTCGAGGCTCGCCACGGTTGCCCGATCGGCCATCCGCTGCGCCTGCGATGTCACGGCGCGAAGAGCGGCGTTGGCCGGCGCGGTGGCTCGCGCGGGCCCGTGCAGCACTTCTGGATCGTCTTCCCTCATCTTCCGAGCGATCGCGAGGCCGGTCATGATCCCGGCGCCGAACAGGATGAGCGTGCGAAGCTTCATGCATATCCCCCCGTGATGATGCGAACACGTAGCCTAGCGCGGTCGTGCGGAAGGCCGCTGATAGACTGCCCACGCTCCGATCCGGGGTAGCTCAACTGGCAGAGCGGCGGACTGTTAATCCGTAGGTTGTGGGTTCGAGTCCCACCCCCGGAGCTGCAAACGTGCAGGTAGAGACCGGTTTCAGGCGGACACCCCGCGGCCGGCGCGTCCGTGCCGTTCTCCGTATCGATCGACGGCGCGCCGCCGGGTCCCGCCGCGGGGAGCGATGTCGACGCCGATGGTACCGGCGAGCTGATCGACCCGCGGATGCACCAGCTGATCCGCCAACGGGGTCCAATCACCGATCGTCTCTTCGAGATCGAATTCCTCGATGCTGGCGCGGCGGTCTACGCCTTCACATTCGGCTGATGAGGGAGCGATGGAACGAGAAGATCCGTAGGATGAGAACGACGGCGAGGAACTCGAAGCCGAGATCGTGCGGGCCGACCACGCCTTCGGGGTGGACCTGAGCGGAACAACGGAGGAAGAGTCGCTCGCTGGTCGGAGCCTCGATCAAGGGCTCGCCCAAGAGCGACCCGAAGAGCGGACCGTCGATGAGGCGCTCGAAGTCGTGGACGACGGTGTGCCGGACATCGAGGCAGTTCGTCGGGGAAGGCTTCCTCGTGAGCGACGACTCGCTTCCCCAGAAGAGTCCGCTCTTTCGATCCGGACAGATGCGCCAGGTGCGACGGATCACGATGATCCGCATCCTCTCGATGAGGCTGATGCCTTGCCCGTTCACTCGACGAGGGAAAGGTCCCGCAATGCCATCATGAGACCCGGAAGACCCTGAGTCCTGCGGCGTCCGGCGGTCGTACT